>NZ_CP027942.1:1233906-1542383 GCF_005484985.1 Agrococcus sp. SGAir0287 | reverse complement strand
GCCGACCGCGCCAAGGAGTTCGCCAGGCGACGACGAGGGCCCATCCTCGGCGCGATCTTCCTCATGGCGACGTCGGCGATCGGGCCGGGCTTCATCACCCAGACGGCGACGTTCACCGCGACGCTCGGCGCGGCCTTCGCCTTCGCGATCCTCGTGTCGATCCTCATCGACCTCGCGGTGCAGATGAACATCTGGCGCATGATCACCGTGTCCGGCAAGCGCGCGGGCGATCTCGCGAACAGCGCCGTGCCGTTCTCCGGCCACGTGCTCGCCGTGCTCATCGTCATCGGCGGCCTCGCGTTCAACATCGGCAACATCGCCGGTGGCGGCCTCGGGCTCAACGCCCTGCTCGGCCTCGACGCCAAGATCGGCGGTCTCGTCACGGGCGTCCTCGCGATCTGCATCTTCCTGTTCAAGCGCGCCGGCCGCGTCGTCGACGTCGTGGTGATGGTGCTCGGCCTCGGCATGATCGTCATGACCGTCGTCGTCGCCATCGCGTCGGCGCCGCCGATCGGCGACGCGTTCCGGCAGACGTTCGTGCCGGACGAGCTGAACTTCGCGACGATCACGACGATCGTCGGCGGCACCGTCGGCGGCTACATCACGTACGCCGGCGCCCACCGGTACCTCGAGTCCGGGCTCACGGGCCCCGAGCACGTCAAGGACGTCCACCGTGCGTCGTTCCAGGGCATCCTCGTCACGGGCGTCATGCGGTACGTGCTCTTCCTCGCGATCCTCGGCGTCGTGGCGTCCGGCGTCGTCCTCGACGTGTCGGGCCAGGGCGCGAACCCGGCCGGAGCCGCCTTCGCCGCCGTCCTCGGCGACGCCGGCTTCCGCATCTTCGGCTTCATCTTCTGGGCCGCCGCGATCACGTCCGTCATCGGCGCCGCCTACACGTCGGCGACGTTCCTCTCGGCCTTCTCGAGGACGCTGCAGGGCGGCTGGCCGCTGCAGCTCACGACGGTCGCCTTCATCGTCGTCTCGCTCGTCGTCTACCTGCTCGTCGGCACGGCGCCGGCGGCGCTGCTCGTCTTCGTCGGCGGGTTCAACGGCCTCATCCTGCCCATCGGCCTCACGATCTTCATGTACATCGGCTGGTTCCGGCAGCGCGACGTGCTCGGCGGCTACCGCTACCCGCGCTGGCTGCTCGTGGTCGGCACGCTCGCGACGGCCCTCACCTGGTACATGGGCGCCGTCTCGATCGGCCCGATCTTCGCGTTCCTCGGCATCGGCGCATAGGAAGGACCCCACCGTGCCCACGATCGACCTGAACTCCGACCTCGGCGAGAACGTCCCCGACCGCATCGTCGGCGACGACGCGGCCATGCTGCGCGTCGTGACGAGCGCCAACGTCGCCTGCGGCTTCCACGCCGGCAGCCCCGAGGGCATCCGGCAGACGCTCGTGGAGGCGGCGGCCCGGGGCGTCGCGATCGGCGCGCATCCCGGCTACCGCGACTACGAGGGCTTCGGTCGACGCGCGATGGACGTCGACGACGCGCCGCTGCAGGCGCAGGTCGAGTACCAGCTCGGCGCGCTGGGCGCCCTCGCGTCGTCGGCGGGCGGCCGCATGGTCTACGTCAAGCCGCACGGGGCGCTCTACAACACGATCGCGCACGACGAGCGGCAGGCTCGCGTCGTCGTCGCGGCGGTCCGCGCCGTCGATCCCTCGCTCGTGCTCCTCGGCCTCGCGGGCGGCGTCGTGCTCGACGTCGCCGAGGCGGCAGGTCTCGAGACGGCGGCGGAGGCCTTCGCCGATCGCGCATACGCGCCCGACGGCCGGCTCGTGTCGCGCACCGTGGAGGGCTCGGTCCTCCACGACGCGGACGCGGTCGCGGCGCGGATGGTGCGGCTCGCCGAGGAGGGCGTCGTCGAGGCGATCGACGGGTCGCAGGTGGCGGTGCGCGCCGAGTCGATCTGCGTGCACGGCGACAGCCCCGGCGCGATCGCGATGGCCGAGGCGACGCGGGCGGCGCTCGAGGCGGCCGGCGTGACGATCGCGCCCTTCGCGGGGGGCCGCTCGTGACGATCGTCGCGACCGCGGCGCAGCTGCGCGAGGCGCGCGAGGCGCGCGCCGCCTACCGCGACGGGCTCGTCGCGACGACGAGCGGCGTCGCGCACGGGCTCGTGCAGGCCAACCTCATCGCCGTGCCCGAGGACTGGGCGTTCGAGACGCTGCTCTTCGCCCAGCGCAACCCCAAGCCGTGCCCCGTGCTCGAGGTCGTCGAGGCGGGCGTCGTCGAGCCGCGGCTCGCGCCGGGCGCCGACCTGCGCACCGACATCCCCTCGTACCGCGTCTGGCGCGACGGCGAGCTCGCCGAGGAGGTGACGGATGCGACCGCGGCGTGGGCCGAGCAGCCGCTCGTCGCCTTCCTCATCGGCTGCTCGTTCACCTTCGAGGCGGGCCTCGCCGACGCGGGCATCCCCATCCGCCATCAGGAGCTCGGTCGCACGGTGCCGATGTACCGCACCGGCCGCGCGTGCACGCCGGCCGGTCGGCTCTCCGGCGAGCTCGTCGTCTCGATGCGCCCCATCCCGGCCGACCGCGTCGCCGACGCCGTCACCATCTCCGGTCGCTACCCGGCAGTGCACGGCGCGCCCGTGCACGTCGGCGATCCCGCCGCGCTCGGCGTCGACCTCGACCACCCGGACTTCGGCGACGCCCCCGAGGTGCGCGACGGCGAGGTGCCGGTGTTCTGGGCATGCGGCGTGACGCCGCAGGCGGCGATCATGGCCTCGCGTCCGCCGTTCGCGATCACGCACGCACCCGGTCGCATGCTCGTGCTCGACGTCCCTGACGCGGCCTACGCGGCATGACCCGCATCCGCACCGCCGCCGACACGGCGCTGCTCGTCGAGGCTGCGGACCTCGACGAGTCGATGCGCCTGCTGCCGCGCCTGCACGAGGCGGCGCTGCTCGGCGTCACGGAGCTCGTGCCCGCCGCCCGCACGATCCTCGTGCGCTTCGACCCGCGCGCCATCGCCGCCGGCGACCTGGCCGCCGCGCTCCTCGCCGTCGAGCCCTCCGATCGGCGCACGACGAGCGACGCGGTCGTGACGATCCCGGTGCGCTACGACGGCCAGGACCTCGAGGAGGTCGCGGCGCTGCTGTCGACGTCGCCCGAGGGCGTGGTCGCGCGCCATCGGGCGGCGGCGTGGTCGGTCGCCTTCACGGGCTACGCGCCCGGATTCGGGTACCTCGTGAGCGACGACCCCGGCCTGCAGGTTCCGCGCCGCTCGAGCCCGCGCACGCGCATCCCCGCGGGCTCCGTCGGCCTCGCCGGCGCGTTCTCGGGCGTGTACCCGCGCGAGAGCCCCGGCGGCTGGCAGCTGATCGGGCGCACGGATGCGCGGATGTGGGACCTCGACCGCGAGCCGCCCGCGCTGCTGCAGCCGGGGGCCGCGGTGCGGTTCGAGCGCGTGGAGCGCGAGCTCGTGGCCCTCGCGCCGCCCGAGCCGCCCGCCGTCGTCGCGACGCACGCGCTCGAGGTCGTGCGACCGGGCCTGCAGCTCCTCGTGCAGGACCTCGGCCGGCCGTCGATGGCTGCGATGGGCGTGAGCCAGTCGGGCGTCGCGGATCGCGGCGCCATGCGCGCCGTCAACCGCGCCGTCGGCAACGATGCGCACGCCGCGGTGCTCGAGCTCGCGGGCGGCGGCGCCGTGCTGCGCGCGCGGGGACCCGCCGTCGTCGCCCTCGCCGGAGGGCTCGCCGACGCGACCGTCGAGGGCGCCGCGGGGTCGGCCGCCGTCGTGCACGGCGCGCCCCTCGCCCTCGACGACGGCGACGAGCTGCGCATCGGCGGCGTGCGCGCGGGCCTGCGCGTCATCGTCGGCATCCGGGGCGGGATCGCCGCGGAGCCCGTGCTCGGCAGCGTGGCGACCGACACGCTGGCGGGCCTCGGCCCGGCCCCGCTGACGGCGGGGAGCGTCGTGCCGCTGCACGGACCGGCGGCGGCGCCGTCCGCCGTCGCGCCGGAGGCCGCGCCGGCCCCCGCGCTGCCCGCGCCCGGTGACGAGCTGCTGCTGCGCATCGTGCTGGGTCCCCGCGACGACTGGTTCGCACCCGCGGCGATCGCGCGGCTCACGAGCGAGTCGTGGGAGGTCACGCCGCGCTCCGACCGCGTCGGCGTGCGGCTCGCAGGCGCTCCGCTCGAGCGCGTCGTGGAGGGCGAGCTGCCCAGCGAGGGCGCCGTCACGGGCGCGATCCAGGTGCCGCCCGACGGCCAGCCCGTGCTCTTCCTCGCCGACCATCCGCTCACGGGCGGCTACCCGATCGTCGGCGCCGTCGTCGACGCCGACCTCGACCTCGCCGGCCAGCTGCCGCCGGGCGCACGCGTGCGCCTGCGCATCCATGACGAGAAGGACGACGCATGACCATCCAGACCGTGCTCATCGCCAATCGCGGCGAGATCGCCGTGCGCATCGCGCGCGCCTGCGCCGAGGCGGGCATCCGCTCCGTCGCGGTGTACGCCGACCAGGACGTCGACGCGATGCACGTGCGCGTCGCCGACGCCGCGATCGCGCTGCACGGCGCGACCGCGGCCGACACCTACCTCGACATCCCGTCGATCCTCGCCGCGGCACGCGAGGCGGGCGCCGACGCCGTGCACCCCGGCTACGGCTTCCTCTCGGAGCGCGCCGAGCTCGCGCGCGCCGTCGAGGAGGCCGGCATGACGTGGATCGGGCCGAGCCCCGAGAGCATCGAGGCGCTCGGCGACAAGGTCTCGGCGCGCCGCATCGCGATCGAGGTCGGCGCACCGCTCGCCGCGGGCACCGACAGCCCGCTCGCCGACGCGGACGAGGCCGTGGCCTTCGCCCGCGAGCACGGCCTGCCGGTCGTCGTGAAGGCCGCGTTCGGCGGCGGCGGGCGCGGCATGCGGATCGCGCGGACGCTCGAGGAGGTGCCGGAGGCCTTCGCCGCGGCGTCCCGCGAGGCCGCGGCAGCGTTCGGCCGGGGCGAGTGCTTCGTCGAGCGCTACCTCGAGCACCCCAGGCACGTCGAGGCGCAGGTGCTCGGCGACGGGCGCGGCACCGTCGTGGTCGTCGGCGACCGCGACTGCTCGCTGCAGCGCCGCAGCCAGAAGGTCATCGAGGAGGCGCCCGCGCCCGGCCTCACGCCTGCGCAGCGCGAGCGCATCCACGTCGCGGCACGCGACATCTGCGCGGCCGTCGACTACCGCGGCGCGGGCACCGTGGAGTTCCTGCTCGCGCGCGACGGCACGATCGCGTTCCTCGAGGTGAACACGCGACTGCAGGTCGAGCATCCGATCACCGAGGTCGTCACGGGCGTCGACCTCGTGCGCGAGCAGCTGCGCATCGCCGACGGGCTCGGCATGTCGTTCGACGCCACGCCCGCGCCGGTCGGCCACGCGATCGAGCTGCGCGTCAACGCGGAGGACCCGGGGCGCGGGTTCCTGCCGAGCCCGGGCACGATCGACGTGCTGCGCGTTCCCGGCGGTCCCGGCGTGCGCTGGGATGCGGGCGTCGAGGCCGGCGACCGCGTCGAGCCCGCGTTCGACTCGCTCGTCGCGAAGCTCGTCGTGCATGCGAGCGACCGCGACGCGGCGCTGACGCGCCTGCGTCGCGCGATCGGCGAGCTCGAGGTCGGCGGCGTCGCGACCGTCGCGCCGTTCGCGCTCGCCGTG
Source organism: Agrococcus sp. SGAir0287 (assembly GCF_005484985.1). Taxonomy (NCBI): domain Bacteria; kingdom Bacillati; phylum Actinomycetota; class Actinomycetes; order Micrococcales; family Microbacteriaceae; genus Agrococcus; species Agrococcus sp. SGAir0287. The sequence goes on along the minus strand of NZ_CP027942.1, from coordinate 1,536,742 downwards.
CTCGACGAGCCCGCGTTCGCGACCGAGTCGTTCGCGGTGTCGACGCAGTGGATCGAGGCGGAGCTCATGCCGCGTCTCGAGCCGCAGCTGCGTCCGGCGACTCCCGACGCCTCCGTGCTGCGCCGCGTCGCGATCGAGGTCGACGGGCGCCGCGTCGTGCTCGGCCTGCCCGACGGGCTGCTGGCCGCGGCTGCCGGTGCGGGCGACCGGGCGGGCACGACCGGCGCGCCGACCGGCGACGCGGCGGCGCTCGACGCGCCCGTGCCCGGCACCCTCGTGCGCTGGCTCGTCGACGACGGCGCCGAGGTGGCGCAGGGCGACGCGGTCGCGGTCGTCGACGCGATGAAGATGGAGACGACGGTGGTCGCGCATCGCGCGGGCGTCCTCACCCGCGGGGTCGACGAGGGCGCCGCCGTCGCGGTCGGCGACGCGCTGGGCAGCATCGGCTGAAGCCCTGCCCAGGACGCTCGCGACCGCTCGCGTCAAGGCCGAGCGGACGCGTCGCCGCGCTGGCACGGTGGGGGAGGACCGATGAGAAGGAGCCTTCCCCATGACGAACGTCACCAGCTCGAAGCTCGACGAGGCCGCGTACACCGTCCCCGGCCTCTCGATCGACGAGGGCCACGAGGCGGCGCGCATCCTGCAGGACCGCCTGCACGCGCTCAACGACCTCCAGCTCACGCTCAAGCACGCGCACTGGAACGTCGTCGGCCCGCAGTTCATCGCCGTGCACGAGATGCTCGACCCGCAGATCGAGCTCGTGCGCGGCTGGGTCGACGACCTCGCCGAGCGCATCGCGACCCTCGGGCTCTCGCCCAACGGGCTGCCCGGCGCCCTCGTCGCCGACCGCTCGTGGGACGACTACTCGGTGCACCGCGCGCCCACCCAGGCGCACATCGCGGCGCTCAACCTCGTCTACGACGGCGTCATCGCCGACTACCGCACGGCGCAGGCGCGCCTGGGCGAGATCGACGCGATGAGCGAGGACATCGCCGTGGAGCAGATCCGCGGCCTCGAGCAGTTCCAGTGGTTCCTGCGCGCGCACCTCGAGGACGCATCCGGCACGATCGCGGGCGAGTCCGCCTCGAGCGAGCTCGCCGCGGCCGAGGCCGCGCAGGCGCAGTCCTGAGCGCCAGGGCGTCGCGTCGCGACGGGGCCGGCCGAGCGCCGGCCCCGTCGCTGCGCCCGGGGCGAACCGGGGCGTGCGTGTCGGAGGTCGGACGTAGGCTCGTCAGGTGACCGTCGACATCGCCTCCCACCGCGCCGTGACGTCCTCGCTCGACCCCGACACGCCGCAGCTCAGCGTCAAGGGCGCGCGCGTCCACAACCTCAAGGACGTCGACCTCGCCATCCCGCGCGACGCCCTCGTCGTCTTCACCGGCCTGTCCGGATCCGGCAAGTCCTCGCTCGCGTTCGACACGATCTTCGCCGAGGGCCAGCGCCGCTACGTCGAGTCGCTCTCGGCCTACGCGCGCCAGTTCCTCGGCCAGGTCGACCGCCCCGACGTCGACTTCATCGAGGGCCTGAGCCCCGCCGTGTCGATCGACCAGAAGTCGACGAACCGCAACCCGCGCTCGACCGTCGGCACCATCACCGAGGTCTACGACTACATGCGCCTGCTGTGGGCGCGCATCGGCATCCCGCACTGCGCGGTCTGCGGCGAGCGCATCCAGCGCCAGACGGTGCAGCAGATCGCCGACGAGCTCATGGAGCTGCCCGAGCGCACGCGCTACCAGCTGCTCGCGCCCGTCGTGCAGCAGAAGAAGGGCGAGTTCGCCGACCTCATCCGCAACCTCGTCGCGACCGGCTACTCGCGCGCCGTCATCGACGGCGAGGTCGTGCAGCTCGCCGAGGCGCCCGCCCTGAAGAAGCAGGTGAAGCACGACATCGCCGTCGTCGTCGACCGCCTCGTCGCCGGCCCCGACATCCTCACCCGCCTGACCGACTCGCTCGAGACCGCGCTGCGCCTCGCCGACGGCCTCGTCACGATCGACTTCGTCGACGACGAGACGCCCGCGGGCACCCGCACGTTCAGCGAGCGGCTGTCGTGCCCGAACCGGCACCCGGTGACGCTCACCGAGATCGAGCCGCGCACGTTCTCGTTCAACGCGCCCTTCGGCTCGTGCAAGACGTGCGACGGCCTCGGCACGAGGATGGCCGTCGACGAGGACCTCGTGCTCGGCGATCCGGCGCTGTCGATCGCGGAGGGCGTGCTGCTGCCGTGGACGCAGACGGGCAAGGGGCTCTACACGTACTTCGAGCGGCTCATGAAGGGCCTCGCGAAGGAGCTCGACTTCTCGCTCGACACGCCCTGGGCCGAGCTGCCGGACGACGTGCGCGAGGTCGTGCTGCGCGGCTCCGAGGGCAACGTGACGGTCAAGTGGCGCAACCGGTACGGCCGCACGCTCTCGTACAACTCGGGCTACGAGGGCCTCATGCCCTACGTGCACCGCAAGTTCATGGAGGCGGACAGCGACTGGTCGCGCTCGAAGCACGCGGAGTACCTGCGCGAGATCCCGTGCCCCGACTGCGGCGGCGCGCGGCTCATGCCCGAGGTGCTCGCCGTGCTCGTCCACGGTCACTCCATCTCGTCGGTGACCGAGATGAGCCTCGCCGACGCCGCCGCGTTCATGGACACGCTCGACCTCACCGAGCGCGAGGCGAAGATCGCAGCCGCCGTGCTGCGCGAGATCCGCGCGCGCCTGTCGTTCCTCATCCAGGTCGGGCTGCAGTACCTCTCGCTCTCCCGTGCCGCAGGCACGCTCTCGGGCGGCGAGGCGCAGCGCATCCGCCTCGCGACGCAGATCGGCTCGGGCCTCACGGGCGTGCTCTACGTGCTCGACGAGCCCTCGATCGGCCTCCACCAGCGCGACAACCGGCGCCTCATCGAGTCGCTCGTCAACCTGCGCGACCTCGGCAACACGCTCATCGTCGTCGAGCACGACGAGGACACCATCCGCACGGCCGACTGGATCGTCGACGTCGGGCCGCGCGCCGGCGAGCACGGCGGCGAGATCGTGCACTCGGGCACGTACGACGAGCTGCTCGCGAATGCGGCGTCGATCACCGGCGACTTCCTCGCCGGTCGCGAGGCCATCGCGGTGCCGGCCGCGCGGCGTCCCGTCGACCCCGAGCGCATGCTCCGCATCGAGGGCGCGCGCGCGAACAACCTGCAGGGCATCGACGTCGACGTGCCGCTGGGCGTCTTCGTGGCCGTCACGGGCGTGTCGGGCTCCGGCAAGTCCTCGCTGATCAACGACATCCTCTACAAGGTGCTCGCCAACGGGCTCAACGGCGCCAAGCAGGTGCCCGCGAGGCACCGCCGGGTCACGGGCCTCGAGCACCTCGACAAGGTGGTGCACGTCGACCAGGCGCCCATCGGCCGCACGCCGCGGTCGAACCCGGCGACCTACACGGGCGTCTTCGACAAGATCCGCGTGCTCTTCTCCGAGACGACCGAGGCGAAGACCCGCGGCTACCTGCCCGGACGCTTCTCGTTCAACGTCAAGGGCGGCCGCTGCGAGCACTGCCAGGGCGACGGCACCATCAAGATCGAGATGAACTTCCTGCCCGACGTCTACGTCGCGTGCGAGGTCTGCGAGGGCGCTCGGTACAACCGCGACACCCTCTCGGTGCACTACAAGGGCAAGTCGATCGCCGAGGTGCTCGACATGCCCATCGAGGAGGCGGCCGAGTTCTTCGAGGCCATCTCGTCGATCCACCGCTACCTGAAGACGCTCGTCGACGTGGGTCTCGGCTACGTGCGCCTGGGGCAGTCGGCGACGACCCTGTCGGGCGGCGAGGCGCAGCGCGTGAAGCTCGCGACCGAGCTGCAGAAGCGATCGAACGGTCGCTCGATCTACGTCCTCGACGAGCCGACGACGGGCCTCCACTTCGAGGACGTCCGCAAGCTGCTCGCCGTGCTCGACAGCCTCGTCGAGAAGGGCAACACCGTGCTGACCATCGAGCACTCGCTCGACGTCATCAAGTCGGCCGACTGGATCATCGACCTCGGACCCGAGGGAGGCTCGGGCGGCGGCACCCTCGTGGGCCAGGGCACCCCGGAGCACCTCGCGACGATCGAGGCGAGCCACACCGGCAGGTTCCTCGCCGAGATCCTCTAGGCACGAGGAGCATCCCCTCGATGGCAGACACCGTCCCGTACAAGCCGCGGCCGGGCGAGATCCCGACCCGGCCCGGCGTGTACCGGTTCCGCGACGAGCACGAGCGCGTGCTCTACGTCGGCAAGGCGAAGAACCTCCGGCAGCGGCTGTCGAACTACTTCCAGCCGCTGCGATCGCTCCACGAGCGCACGCGACGCATGGTGCTGTCGGCATCGCGCGTCGAGTGGACGATCGTGGGCTCCGAGCTCGAGGCGCTCGAGCTCGAGTACACGTGGATCAAGGAGTTCGAGCCGCCGTTCAACGTCCAGTTCCGCGACGACAAGTCGTACCCGTACCTCGCGGTGACGTTCGGCGACGAGGTGCCGCGGGCGATGGTGACGCGCAACCACGACATCCGCGGCGCGCGCTACTTCGGGCCCTACGCGAAGACGTGGGCGATCCGCGAGACGCTCGACGTGCTGCTGAAGGCGTTCCCGATGCGCACGTGCTCGCAGGCGACCTATCGCAAGGCGGAGCGCTCGAACCGCCCGTGCCTGCTCGGCGACATCGGCAAGTGCTCGGCACCGTGCGTCGGCCGCGTCACGAAGGCCGAGCATCGCGCGATCGCAGAGGACCTCGCCGAGTTCATGGGCGGCCGCGACGAGCGCGTCGTCGAGGAGGTGCGCGAGGCGATGCAGCGCGCGAGCGCGCGCGAGGAGTTCGAGCGCGCCGCGACGCTGCGCGACCAGATGCTCGCGCTCGAGAACGTGCTGTCGAAGACGTCGGTCGTGCTCTCCGACGGCATCGACGCCGACGTCTTCGGCACGGTGCAGGACGAGCTGTCGGCGGCCGTGCACCTCTTCTCGGTCCGCGGCGGCCGCATCCGCGGCACGCGGTCATGGGTCGTCGACACCGAGCTCGACATGACGCCCGCGGAGCTGTCGAGCCAGATGCTCCGCGTCGCCTACCAGTCCGACGACCCGCCGCCGCGCGACGTGCTCGTGCCGACGCTGCCCGAGAGCGCCGAGGAGGTCGAGGTCTGGCTCGGCGAGCGCCGCGAGGCGCACGGGCTGCGCGGCGCCGTACGGCTGCGGGTGCCGCAGCGCGGCGATCGCAAGACGCTCGCCGACTCGGCGACGGCGAACGCCTCCCACGCGCTGCAGGTGGCGAAGACGCGCCGCACGAGCGACTACGGCTCGCGCTCGGCGGCCCTCGCCGACCTGCAGGAGGCGATCGGCATGGACGAGGCGCCGCTGCGCATCGAGTGCTTCGACGTCTCGCACCTCGGCGGCACGGGCATCGTCGCCTCCATGGTCGTCTTCGAGGACGGGCTGCCGCGCAAGGACCAGTACCGCAAGTTCAAGGTCGCGCAGGCCGCCGACGACACCGACGCCATGCACCAGGTGCTCTCGCGGCGCCTGCGCTACCTCGTCGAGGGCGACCCGGAGGCGTCCGAGGGTCGATCGCGCTTCGCGTACCCGCCGCAGCTGCTGCTCGTCGACGGCGGCCAGCCGCAGGTCGCCGCCGCCGCGCGCGCCGTGCGCGAGGCGGGCGCGTCGATCGCGATCGCCGGCATCGCCAAGCGGCTCGAGGAGCTGTGGCTGCCCGGCGACGACCATCCCGTGATCCTGCCGCGCACGAGCGAGGCGCTCTACCTCGTGCAGCGGCTGCGCGACGAGGCGCACCGCTTCGCCATCACGTTCCAGCGCCAGCAGCGCTCGAGCGCGATCCAGAGCGAGCTCTCGGCGATCCCCGGGCTGGGGGAGGAGCGCGTGCGCCGGCTGCTCAAGCACTTCGGCTCCGCGAAGCGCGTGCGCGCCGCGTCGCCGGAGGAGATCGCCGAGGTCAAGGGCATCGGGCCGACGCTCGCCGAGCATGTCTTCGCCTCGCTGAGAACCGATACGGTGGAGGGCGAAGGACGAGGGGGATCGTGACTGCGCGCGAGGTGCTCATCATCACCGGGATGTCCGGTGCTGGTCGGTCGACCGTCGCGAACGCGCTCGAGGATCTCGGCTACTACGTGGTCGACAACCTGCCGCCCGTCATGCTCCGGCAGCTCGTCGACGTCGCGCCCGCCGCGTCCGAGCAGCTGCAGCGCCTCGCGATCGTCGTGGACGTCCGCGGCGGCGTGCTCTTCGACGACGCCATGCGGCTCATCGAGACCCTGCGCACCGAGATGCCGATCACGGTCGTCTACCTCGAGGCCTCGGATGCCACGCTCGTGCGCCGCTTCGAGCAGGTCCGGCGCCCGCATCCGCTGCAGGGCGACGGCACGATCCTCGACGGCATCCGCACGGAGCGCGCGCGCCTGTCCGGCATCCGCGACCTCGCCGACGTGCTGCTCGACACGAGCGACATCAACGTCCACGAGCTCACGACGCGCGTGCGCGACCGGTTCTCCCGCGGGCCGGAGGATCAGGTGCGCCTGACGGTGCTCTCCTTCGGCTTCAAGTACGGCACGCCGCCGGACGCCGACCTCATCGCCGACATGCGCTTCCTGCCGAACCCGTTCTGGCAGCCGGAGCTGAAGTCGCACACGGGCCTCGACGAGGCGGTCCGTGACTACGTGCTCGCGCAGGAGGGGGCGGCGGAGTTCGCCGACGCCTACCTCCAGGCGCTCCGGCCGGTCCTCGCCGGCTACGCCCGCGAGAACAAGCGATACGCCGTGCTCGGCGTCGGATGCACGGGCGGCAAGCACCGCTCCGTCGCGATGTCCGAGCACCTCGCCGCCCGCCTCGCCGAGTCCGGCGTCGCGGTGACGGTGCGACACCGAGACCTGGGAAGGGAGTGACGTGACCCTGACGCACGACGTCAAGGAGGAGCTCGCGCGCGTGCGCGTGCAGCGACCGCAGGCGCGAGCAGCGGAGGTCGCCTCCCTGCTGCGCTTCTCGGGCGGGCTCCACGTCATCTCCGGCCGCGTCGCGGTCGAGAGCGAGGTCGAGTCCGCCGCCATCGCGCGTCGCCTCGGCCGCGACCTCCTCGACCTGTACGGCGTGCGCGCCGAGATCGCGGTGATCTCGGGCGGATCGCGGCAGCGGGCCTACCTCGTGCGCGTCGTCGCGCAGGGCGAGACGCTCGCCCGCCAGACCGGCCTCCTCGACGCGCGTCGCCGCCCGGTGCGAGGGCTGCCGAACCGGCTGACGACGGGATCGCTCGAGGATCTCGCCGCCATCTGGCGCGGCGCCTTCCTCGCCCACGGCTCGCTCACCGACCCTGGTCGGTCCGCCGCGCTCGAGATCGCCTGCCCCGGCAACGAGGCGGCGATGGCGATCGTCGGCGCGGCGCAGCGCCTCGGCGTGCCGGCGAAGTCCCGCGAGGTGCGCGGCGTGCACCGCGTCGTCGTGCGCGACACGGAGCCGATCTCGCGACTCCTCACCGCCATGGGTGCGACGGAGACCGTCGAGTCCTGGATGCAGCTGCGGCAGCAGCGCGAGGTGCGCGCGAACGCCAACCGGCTCGTCAACTTCGACGACGCGAACCTGCGCCGCAGCGCGCAGGCGGCGGTCGCCGCGTGCGCCCGCGTCGAGCGCGCGCTCGAGATCCTCGGGCCCGAGGTGCCCGAGCACCTGGCGTACGCGGGGCGGCTGCGGCTCGACCATCGCGACGCGTCGCTCGACGACCTCGGTCGGCGCGCGGATCCGCCGATGACGAAGGACGCCGTCGCCGGCCGCATCCGACGGCTGCTCGCGCTCGCCGACAAGACGGCCGAGGATCGCGGCATCCCGGACACCGAGTCCGCCGTGCCCGAGCTCGACTGAGCCGGGATCCAGCCCCCGTCGCGGGAACATCCGCGCGGATAGGATCGCTGTACGAGACGTACGCGACTCACCGTTCGACGATCGAAGGAGACACGCATGACCGTCTACACCCTGCCCGAGCTGCCCTACGACTACGCGGCGCTCGAGCCCCACATCAGCGCCAAGATCATGGAGCTGCACCACGACAAGCACCACAAGACGTACGTCGACGGTGCGAACGCCGCGCTCGAGCAGCTCGCCGCCGCGCGCGACGCCGGCGAGTTCGGCTCGATCACGAAGCTCGAGAAGGACCTCGCATTCCACCTCGGTGGGCACACGAACCACACGATCTTCTGGAACAACCTCTCCGGCGACGGCGGTGGCGAGCCCGAGGGCGAGCTGGCGGCGGCCATCGCCGAGTTCTTCGGCGACTACGCGAAGTTCCAGGCGCACTTCTCGGCGAACGCCACGGCCATCCAGGGCTCCGGCTGGTCCGTCCTCGCGTGGGACTCGATCGCCGAGCGCCTCAACGTGTTCCAGCTGTTCGACCAGCAGGGCAACGTGCCCGTCGGCACGCAGCCGATCCTCATGCTCGACATGTGGGAGCACGCGTTCTACCTCGACTACCTCAACGTCAAGGCGGACTACGTGAAGGCGTTCTGGAACATCGTGAACTGGCAGGACGCGCAGGCCCGCTTCGAGGCGGCGCGCACGAAGACCCAGGGCCTCATCACCCTCTGAACCACCCCGCGGGAGGCCCGAGTACGAGAGAGCGACGGGCCTCCCGCATCACCCCCACCCCACCTCCAGGGAGCAGGAATGACCACCAAGGTTGGCATCAACGGCTTCGGCCGGATCGGTCGCAACTTCCTCCGTGCGGCGCTCGAGCAGGGCGCCGACATCGAGATCGTCGGCGTGAACGACCTCACCGACAACGCGACGCTCGCGCATCTCGTCAAGTACGACTCGGTCGGCGGCGTCCTCGACGTGCCCGTCTCGAGCGACGGCTCGACGATCACGGTCGGCGACCAGACGTTCCGCGCCCTCGCGGAGCGCGACCCGAAGGCGCTGCCGTGGGGCGACCTGGGCGCCGACGTCGTCATCGAGTCGACCGGCATCTTCACGAAGGTCGCCGCCGCCTCGCAGCACCTCGAGGCCGGTGCCAAGAAGGTCATCATCTCCGCGCCCGCGTCGGATCCCGCTCCCACGTTCGTCATGGGCATCAACGAGGGCGACTACGACCCCGAGAGCGACCACGTCATCTCGAACGCGTCGTGCACCACCAACTGCCTCGCCCCGCTCGCGGGCGTCTTCCACGAGGCGTTCGGCATCGAGCGCGGCTTCATGATGACGGCCCACGCCTACACCGCCGACCAGAACCTGCAGGACGGCCCGCACAAGGACCTGCGCCGTGCGCGCGGCGCGGCGATCAACATCGTGCCGACGTCGACGGGTGCCGCGAAGGCGATCGGCCTCGTCCTGCCGCAGCTGAACGGCCTGCTCGACGGCTCGTCGTACCGCGTGCCCGTGCCCACGGGCTCGATCGTCGACCTCACGCTCGTGACGCGCGACGGCCTCACGGTCGACGAGATCAACGAGGCGTACCGCGCGGCGGCCGAGTCCGGACCGCTCTCGTCGGTGCTGCAGTACTCGGACGAGCCGCTCGTGTCGAGCGACATCCAGGGCAACCCGCACTCGGCGATCTTCGACTCGGGCCTCACCTCCGTCATCGGCAACCTCGTCAAGGTCTCGGCCTGGTACGACAACGAGTGGGGCTACTCGAACCGCCTCGTCGACCTGACGAGCTACGTGGGCTCGAAGCTCTGATGCCGGTCCGGACGCTCGAGTCCCTCGGGGACCTCGCAGGGCGCACCGTGCTGGTGCGCTGCGACCTGAACGTGCCGCTGAAGGACGGCGTCATCGGCGACGAGGGACGCATCGCGGCCTCGGTGCCGACGCTGCGCCGCCTCCTCGACGCCGGTGCGCGGGTCGTCGCGATGTCCCACCTCGGGCGTCCGGACGGCGCACCCGACCCGGCGTCGTCGCTCGAGCCGGTGGCCGCGCGGCTCGGCGAGCTGCTCGGCACCGACGTCGCGTTCGCGAGCGACACCGTCGGCGACGACGCGGCCGCGAAGCGCGCGGCGCTCGGCGACGGCGAGATCGTGCTGCTCGAGAACCTGCGGTTCGACGCGCGCGAGACGAGCAAGGACGAGGCGGAGCGCCTCGCGTTCGCGCAGGCGCTCGCGCAGGGCGCCGACGCGTTCGTCTCCGACGGCTTCGGCGTCGTGCACCGCAAGCAGGCGAGCGTGTACGAGGTCGCGAGCCTCGTGCCGAGCGCCGCGGGCCTGCTCGTCGCGGCGGAGCTCGACGTGCTGTCGCGCCTCACCGACGAGCCGGAGCATCCCTACACCGTCGTCCTCGGCGGCTCGAAGGTCTCCGACAAGCTCGGCGTCATCGAGCACCTGCTGCCGCGCGTCGACCAGCTGCTCATCGGCGGCGGCATGCTCTTCACCTTCCTCGCCGCGCAGGGCCACGGCGTCGCCAAGAGCCTGCTCGAGTCGGACCAGCTCGAGACGGTGCGGGGCTATCTGCACCAGGCCGAGGCGTCCGGCGTCGAGATCGTGCTGCCGACGGACGTCGTGGTCGCGGAGGCGTTCGATGCCGACGCCGCGCACGAGACCGTCGCAGCCGACGCGATCGAGTCGAGCGCGTTCGGCGACGCCGGCATCGGCCTCGACATCGGTCCCGACACCGCGCACGACTTCGCGCGCCGCATCGCGGCGTCGCGCACCGTCTTCTGGAACGGGCCCATGGGCGTGTTCGAGATGGCGGCGTTCGCGAGCGGCACCAAGGCCGTCGCGCAGGCGCTCACCGAGGTCGACGGCCTCGGCGTCGTCGGCGGCGGCGACTCGGCCGCGGCCGTGCGGCAGCTCGGCTTCGCCGACGCCGACTTCGACCACATCTCGACCGGTGGCGGCGCGAGCCTCGAGTTCCTCGAGGGCAAGCGCCTGCCAGGACTGGAGGCACTCGGATGGTGACGCGCACCCCGCTCATCGCAGGCAACTGGAAGATGAACCTCGACCACCTCGACGCGATCCGGGTGGTGCAGAAGCTCGCCTGGACCCTGCAGGACGCGAAGCACGACGTCGAGGACGCCGAGGTCGCGGTCTTCCCGCCCTTCACGGACCTGCGCAGCGTGCAGTCGCTCGTCGCGGCCGAGCGCTTCGACATCGCCTACGGCGGCCAGGACGTCTCGGAGCACGACTCCGGCGCCTACACGGGGGAGATCAGCCCCGTCTTCCTCGCACGCCTCGACTGCCGCTACGTCATCGTCGGCCATTCCGAGCGGCGCCAGCTGCACGGCGAGACCGACGAGATCATCGGCCGGAAGGCTGCGGCTGCGCTGCGCCACGGCGTCACGCCGGTGATCTGCGTCGGCGAGACGGCCGAGGACCTCGAGGAGCACGGCGCGTCCGCAGTGCCCGTGCAGCAGATCCGCGCGATCCTCGCGGACCTGCCCGCGGGCGACGTCGTCGTCGCCTACGAGCCGGTCTGGGCCATCGGCTCGGGCCAGGCGGCCACGGCCGAGCAGGCGCAGGAGGTGTGCGCGGCGATCCGCGCAGCGATCGCCGACGTGCGCGGCGACGAGGCGGCCGCGGCGACCCGCATCCTCTACGGCGGATCCGTGAAGTCGGCGAACATCGCCGGCTTCATGCGGCAGCCCGACGTCGACGGCGCGCTCGTCGGCGGCGCGAGCCTCGACCCGGTCGAGTTCGCCGCCATCAGCCGCTTCACCCATCACGTCGGCACGTGACGACCGCCGTGGCGCTGGGGCGTGCCCTGGCGCTGCGGTAGACTGATCGATCGACCAGACTTCCCACGAGAGGTGAACGTGGAGATCCTCCAGATCATCATGCAGGTGATCCTCGGCATCACGTCGGTGCTGCTGACGCTGCTGATCCTGCTGCACAAGGGCCGCGGCGGTGGCCTGTCCGACATGTTCGGCGGCGGCATCTCGTCGTCGATGGGCTCGTCGGGCGTCGCCGAGCGGAACCTGAACATCCTGACCGTCGTCTTCGTGCTCACGTGGATCTCGTCGATCACGGTGCTCGGCGTCATCACCCGCTTCGACGGAGCCGCCTGATGGCCTCCGGCGGCAGCGCCATCCGCGGCTCGCGCGTCGGCGCGGGCCCCATGGGCGAGCAGGATCGCGGCTTCCACGCCGAGCGCGTCGCGGTCTCCTACTGGGACGCCCTCGGCAACGAGACGGTGCGCTACTTCGCGGCAGACCTGCCGGAGGAGGAGATCCCCGAGGTCATCGACTCGCCGTCGACGGGTCTGCCCGCCGGCCGCGACAAGGACAACCCGCCGCAGGTCGCGAAGGCCGAGCCGTACAAGACGCACCTCGCGTACGTGAAGGAGCGCCGCACGCCCGAGGAGGCGGAGCAGCTGCTCGAGGAGGCGCTGCAGAAGCTGCGCGCCCGTCGCGGCCAGGCCTGAGCCCGCACGCCCCACGAACGGACGGCCCCGCATCCTCGTCGGATGCGGGGCCGTCCGTCGTCGTGCGCCGAGCCGATCAGTCGAGCATGCCGTCCGGCAGCAGCGAGGCCGCGGCCCGGTCGACGAGGTAGCGGGTCTCGCGCGTGCCGTGCACGCCCGCTGCGGGGACCTCGTGCCGGTCGGCGGTCGACATGGCGAGCGCGAGCGCCGAGGCCTTGTCGTCGCCGGCGACGACGAGCCAGACGCGTCGCGCGCGGTTGAGCGCGTCGAAGGTCAGGCTCAGCCGCTCGGGCGGCGGCTTGGGGGAGTCGCGCACCGCGATGACGCCGACGCCCTGGGCGTCGGTGCCGTCATGGCCGGGGAAGAGCGATGCGACGTGCGCGTCGGGACCCATGCCCAGCAGCACGAGGTCGAGCACGCGATCGCCGAGCTCCGCCGTCGCGGCCTGCGCGGCGGCGTCGAGGTCGAGCCCGGCGTCCGAGGCGGGCAGCTCGTGCACGTTCGCCGCCGGCACGTCGACGTGGTCGAGCAGCGCCTCGCGCGCCTGCAGCGCGTTGCGGTCGCCGTCGGCGGCGGGCACGAAGCGCTCGTCGCCCCACCAGCAGTGGATGCGCGACCAGTCGAGCGACCGCCCGCGCAGCGCACCGAGCAGCTCCGTGCCGACCGATCCGCCCGTGAGCGCGACGTGGCACTCGTCCTGCTCGCGCAGCACCGCATCCACCGTCCTCGCGAAGCGGTCGGCCGTCTCGGCGACGAGCGCCTCGCGATCGGCGTGGACGACGAGCTCCCGGCTCATCGGGTGCCTCCCTCGGGCGCGGGCACGCTCGTGCCGGCGGTGCCCGAGATGCGGATCGCCTCGAGCACGCGGTGGTACATCTCGTCGGGGTCGAGCCTGCGCAGCTCCTCCGCGAGCTGGTCGCGAAGCTGCCGGTGCGACAGCGCGACCTCGTGGTCGGGCTGGCCCGGGATCTGCAGCAGGCCGGTCGACGGGCGGATGCGGGTGAGGGTCGCATCGCCGGAGGCACGCGTGAGCGTCACCGACGACAGGCCGCTCGATCCGAGGGGTCCGTCGGCGCGCGACGACACGTCCACGTCCACGCCGAGCCGCAGGCGCAGCCACGCGGCCATGAGGTGGACGGACGGGCTGCGCAGCGCGCCCGTGACGCGCGCGTGCAGCACGGGCTCGTACGGGGGCTGGTCGAGCACGGCGGCGAGCTGGGCGCGCCAGTTCGTGATGCGCGTCCAGGCGAGGTCCGTGTCGCCGGGCTCGTAGCCCTCGGCGAGGGCGCGGAGCACGGAGCGCGGGTCCTCCTGGCGTGCGGAGTCGGTGATGCGCCGCTGCGCGATCGCACCGAGCTGCGCCGAGGCGGGGTGCTCGGGCATGCGGTGCGGCCACCATGCGACGACGGGCGCGTCCGGCAGCAGGAGGCCCTGCACGACGCCGATGAGGTGGGCGCCGACCTCGCCGTAGCACTGCAGCAGCACGACCTCGCTCGCGCCGGCGTCGCCACCGACGCGGATCTGCGCGTCGAGCCTCGGGTCCTCGCCGGCTGCGACCTCGTCGCTCGAGCGCGAGACGACGAGCACGCGCATGGGGTGCTCGCGGCTCGCCTCGTTCGCTGCGGCGATCGCGTCCTCCTCCTCGCCGAGGTGGGTGTGGATGACGAGCGTGAGCACGCGGCCGAGCGCGAGCACGCCGCCCTCCTCGCGGATCTCGATCAGACGGCGCTGGATGGCGCTCGTCGTCGTCCCCTCGAGCGTGACGATCACGGGCGCCTCCAATGCCGGTCGGTGCGCCGCAGCATCGCGTCGGCGCTCGCAGGGCCCCACGAGCCCGGTGCGTACTGCTCGAGCGGCCCGCCCGCGGCGGCCCAGTGCTCCTCGACGGGGTCGAGGATCGCCCACGACAGCTCGACCTCGCGCGCCTGCGGGAACAGGGGCGGGTCGCCGAGCAGCACGTCGAGGATGAGGCGCTCGTACGCCTCGGGCGACTCCTCGGTGAAGGCGTGGCCGTAGCCGAAGTCCATCGTCACGTCGCGCACGTGCATGCCGGGGCCCGGCACCTTCGAGCCGAACCGCATCGACGTGCCCTCGTCGGGCTGCACGCGGATGACGAGCGCGTTCTCGCCCATCGACTGCGTCGCCGTCTCGGGGAACAGGTACTGCGAGGCGCGCTTGAAGACGATCGCGATCTCGGTGACGCGTCGCCCGAGGCGCTTGCCGGCGCGCAGGTAGAAGGGCACGCCCGCCCACCGGCGGTTGTCGACCTCGAGCGTGATGGCGGCGTAGGTCTCGGTGGCCGAGTCCTCCGCCATGCCGTCCTCGTCGAGGAACCCCGTGACCTGCTCGCCGCCCTGCCAGCCGCCGGCGTACTGCCCGCGGGCCGTGGAGGCGTCGAGGTCGCCGGGGATCCGCGCGGCCGAGAGCACCTTCTCCTTCTCGGTGCGCAGGTCGACGGCGTCGAAGGAGACGGGCTCCTCCATCGCCGTGAGCGCGAAGAGCTGGAGGAGGTGGTTCTGGATGACGTCGCGCGCGGCGCCGATGCCGTCGTAGTACCCCGCGCGTCCGCCGACGCCGATGTCCTCGGCCATGGTGATCTGCACGTGGTCGATGTAGTTGGCGTTCCAGATCGGCTCCCACAGGTTGTTCGCGAACCTGAGGGCGAGGATGTTCTGGACCGTCTCCTTGCCGAGGTAGTGATCGATGCGGAACACGCTGTCGGGCGGGAACACCGAGTCGACGACCGACGCGAGGTCGCGCGCCGACTCGAGGTCGTGGCCGAACGGCTTCTCGATGACGACGCGCCGCCACGACGACTCGCTCGTCGCGACGCCCGAGCGCTTCAGCTGCTGCGTCACGACGGGGAACTGCCCGGGCGGGATCGACAGGTAGAAGGCGTAGTTGCCCATGGTGCCGCGCGCCTCGTCGAGCTCGCGGAGCGTCTCAGCGAGCCGGTCGAAGGCCGCGTCGTCGTCGAAGTCGCCGCGCACGAAGCGCAGGCCCTCGGCGAGCTGGGCGAAGACGTCCTCGCGGAAGGGCGTGCGGGCGTGCTTCCGCACCGCCTCCTCGACGACGCCCCGGAAGGCGTCGTCGTCCCAGTCCCGTCGGCCGTAGCCGACGAGCGAGAAGCCCGGCGGCAGCAGGCCGCGGTTGGCGAGGTCGTAGATCGCCGGCAGCAGCTTCTTCTGCGCGAGGTCGCCCGTCACGCCGAAGAGCACGAGCGCGTTCGGCTCCGGGATGCGCGTGAGACGGAGATCCGTCGCGTCGCGCAGCGGATTCGTCCAGCCCGCCGGGGCGCTCATGCGGCGGCTGCGGCGGCCAGGCGGCGGTACCCGTCGTCGAGGTCGGCGAGGGTCAGCGTCAGCACCGGACGGTCGTGCCCGGCGAGCACGGCGGCGTCGCCGCCGGCCTGCGCCTGCAGCAGCTGACCGAACGAGAAGGGTCGGCCGGGGATGTCGAGGTCCTCGCTCGGGTGGCCGAGGATCTGCAGGAACACGCCCACGCGCTTGCCGCCCTTGTGGTACTGGCCGGTCGAGTGGAGGAACCGCGGACCCCAGCCGAACGTGACGGGCCGCTGCGTGCGGGCCGCGAGGATGTCGCGGAGCGTGGCGAAGCGGGCCTCGCCGAGCCGGTCCAGGTACGCGTGCACCGCGAGGTAGCCGTCGGCGGGGATCGACGCGAGCAGGGCGTCGAGCGACGACTCGAGCGTGTCGCCCGAGACGCTGCCGCGCAGCTCGATCGAGCCGTCGACGACGTCCGCGTCCGCCGGGGGAGCGAGGTCCTCGAGCAGGCCGCGCGCGGCGGACTTCGCCGACTCGACGTCGGGCTGGTCGAACGGGTCGATGCCCAGCAGACGACCGGCGACGGCCGTCGCGAACTCCCACACGAGCAGCTGCGCGCCGAGCGTGCCGGCGACCTCGACCTCGCCCGGGGCGACGTCACGGGTCTCGGCGCGGGAGCCGACCACGCGGATCACCTGGAGGTCGGCGAGGTCCTCGCCGAGCTCGGGCGCGTCGACGTCGAGGACGACGGGCAGCACGCCCGTGCCCTGCTTGCCCGTCGACTCCGCGATGAGCTGCTCGGCCCAGTCTGCGAAGCCGACGATGTGCGTGCCGTCGGCGACGATGCCGATGTAGTCCTTCAGCGGCCGCGTGCCGGCGAGGACGGCGCCGAGCTGCAGGCCCGGGTTGTCCTCGGCATCCTCCGAGACGAGCGGCAGCGCCGACTCCGCCTCGTCGAGCAGCTCGGCGACGTCGACGCCTGCGAGCGCCGAGGGCACGATGCCGAAGGCCGTGAGCGCCGAGTAGCGACCGCCGACGTTCGGGTCGGCGTTGAACACGCGGTAGCCGGCCTCGCGCGCCGAGGCGTCGAGCGGGCTGCCCGGGTCGGTGACGACGATGATGCGCTCGGTGGGGTCGATGCCCGCGTCGCGGAACCACGCCTCGAAGACGCGGCGCTGCGAGTCGGTCTCGAGGGTCGAGCCGGACTTCGACGAGACGACGATCGCGGTGCGCTCGAGCTCGTCGCGCAGCGCCGTGAGCACCTGGCCGGGCTCGGTCGAGTCGAGCACCGTCAGGTGCACGCCGAACGTGCGCGTGATGACCTCGGGGGCGAGCGACGAGCCGCCCATGCCCGCGAGCGCGAAGCGGTCGACGCCCTTGGCGGCGAGGTCGGCCTTCAGCTCGAGCACGTCGTCGACGAGGCCGCGCGTGTTGGAGGCCGCGTCGATCCAGCCCAGGCGGATCGAGGCCTCGGCCTCGGCTGCCTCGCCCCAGAGGGTCGCGTCCTTGGCGGCGATGCGTCCGGCGACGCCGTCGGCGACGAGCTGCGGGACGACGCGGTCGATGGCCTCCTGGGCGGCGCCGGATGCGTGGAGCACGAAGCTCATGCCGCACCCCCCGCCTGCGCGAGCTGGCCGCGGACGGTCTCGACGAGCTCGTCCCACGAGGCGACGAACTTGTCGACGCCCTCGCGCTCGAGCAGATCGGTGACCTCGACGTAGGAGACGCCCTGCGCCTCGACGGCGTCGAGCACGCCCTGCGCGGCCTCGATGTTCGGCGTGACCTCGTCGCCCGTGACGACGCCGTGGTCGGCGAGCGCCTCGAGCGTCTTCTCGGGCATCGTGTTCACGGTCTCCGGAGCGGCGAGCTCCGTGACGTAGAGGGTGTCGGGCAGCGACGGGTCCTTGACGCCCGTGGATGCCCACAGCGGACGCTGCGTGCTCGCGCCGGCGGCGAGCAGGGTCTGCGCGCGCTCGGACGAGAACGCCTCCTGCCACACGCCGTAGGCGAGCCGTGCGTTGGCGACGCCCGCCTTCGACTTCAGCGCCGTCGCCTCCTCGGTGCCGATCGCATCGAGCCGCTTGTCGATCTCGGTGTCGACGCGCGAGACGAAGAACGAGGCGACCGAGTGGATCGTCGAGAGGTCGTGGCCGGCCTGCTGCGCGCGCTCGAGGCCCGTGAGGTAGGCGTTGATGACGTCGCGGTACCGGTCGAGCGAGAAGATGAGCGTCACGTTGACGCTGATGCCCGCACCGATGGTCGCGGCGATCGCCTCGAGCCCCTCCTTCGTGGCGGGGATCTTGATGAGCACGTTCTCGCGCCCGACGCGCTCGTGGAGCGCCTTCGCCTCCTCGACGGTGCCGTCGGTGTCGAACGCGAGACCGGGGGAGACCTCGATCGAGACGCGACCGTCGATGCCGCTCGTCGCGGCGTAGATCGGCTGGAAGACGTCGCACGCGGCGGCGACGTCCTCCGTCGTGAGCGTGCGGATGACCTCGTGGACGTCCGCGCCGTCGGCGGCGAGCTCGCGCAGGCGCCCCTCGTAGCGCTCGCCGTTCGCGAGCGCGGCGGCGAAGATCGACGGGTTCGTCGTGACTCCGACGACGTCGCGCGTCTCGATGAGCTCCTGCAGGTTGCCGGTCTCGATGCGGTCGCGCGACAGGTCGTCGAGCCAGATGCTGACCCCGACGTCGCTGAGGGCCTTCGTGGAATCGGTCATGCTCATGCCTCCTTGGCGGCTGCGAGCGACTCGCGGGCTGCGGCCACGACGGCCTCGTGCGTGAGTCCGAACTCGCGGAACAGGGTCTGGTAGTCGGCGCTCGCGCCGAAGTGGTCGATGCCGACCGATCGGCCGGCGTCGCCGACGATGCGCGCCCACGACAGCACGGAGCCGGCCTCGACCGACACGCGCGCCTTCACGGCGGCCGGCAGCACCGACTCGCGGTACGCGTCCGACTGCTCGGTGAACCACTCGAGGCTCGGCGCGGCGACCACGCGGGCGCCGATGCCCTCCGCCTCGAGCACCTCGCGTGCCGCGACGGCGATCTGCACCTCGGAGCCCGTGCCGATGAGGATGACGTCGGGCACGTCGGTCGAGGCGTCGACGAGCGTGTAGGCGCCCTTGGCGACGTTCGAGGCGGCGGCGAAGGTCTCGGCGGTCGCCTCGCCCTCCCCGCGCTCGAAGGTCGGGATCGGCTGCCTCGTCAGCGCGATGCCGACGGGCTTGTCCCGACGCTCGAGGATCGTCTTCCACGCCCACGCCGTCTCGTTCGCGTCCGAGGGCCGCACGACGTCGAAGCCAGGGATGGCGCGCAGCGTCGCGAGCTGCTCGATGGGCTGGTGCGTCGGGCCGTCCTCGCCGAGCGCGACGGAGTCGTGCGTCCAGACGTGGATGGGGTGCACGCCCATGAGCGCGGCGAGGCGCAGCGCGGGGCGCTGGTAGTCGCTGAAGATGAGGAACGTGCCGCCGAAGGGGCGCGTGGGGCCGTGCAGCACGATGCCGTTGAGGATCGCGGCCATCGCGTGCTCGCGGATGCCGAAGTGCATCGTGCGACCCGCGAACGAGGCCGTCGGGAACTCCTTGGTGCCCGTGCCCGGCGGCAGGAACGAGCCGCCGTCCTCGATCGTCGTGTTGTTCGACTCGGCGAGGTCGGCCGAGCCGCCCCACAGCTCGGGCACGACGGCCGCGAGCGCGTTGATGACCTTGCCGCTCGCCGCGCGCGTCGCGAGGTCCTTCCCGGACTCGAAGACGGGCAGCGCCTCGTCGACGCCGTCGGGGAGCGCACCGGACTCGAGACGGTCGAGCAGCGCCTTGCCCTCGGGGTTCGCCGACGCCCATGCGTCGAAGCGCTCCTGCCAGGCAGCGCGTGCTGCACGGGCGCGCTCGGCGGCGTTGCCGCGCGTGTGCTCGAGCACGCCCTCGGGCAGCGCGAAGTGCTCCTCGGGGTCGAAGCCGAGCAGCTCTTTCGTCGCCGCGAGCTCCTCGGCGCCGAGCTTGGAGCCGTGGATCTTGCCCGTGTTGCGCTTCGTCGGCGCCGGCCAGCCGATGATCGTGCGCAGCACGATGATGGACGGCTTCGTCGTCTCGGCCTTGGCCGCCTCGATGGCGGCGAAGAGGGCGGGGACGTCCTCGTGGTAGTCGTCGGCCGCGGGGTCGCCCGTGCGCCAGTCGACCTCGATGACCTGCCAGCCGTACGCCTCGTAGCGTGCCTTCACGTCCTCGGTGAACGCGATGTCGGTGTCGTCCTCGATCGAGATCTGGTTCGAGTCGTAGATCGCGATGAGGCGGCCGAGCTCCTGGCGGCCGGCGAGCGATCCGGCCTCGCTCGTCACGCCCTCCTGCAGGTCGCCGTCGCCCGCGATGACGTAGGTGTAGTGGTCGAACGGGCTCTCGCCGTCGGGGGTGTCGGGGTCGAGCAGCGCGCGCTCGAAGCGCTGCGCGTAGGCGAAGCCGACGGCGGAGGCGAGGCCCTGGCCGAGCGGGCCCGTCGTGATCTCGACGCCGTCGGTGTGACCGTACTCGGGGTGGCCGGGCGTCTTCGAGCCCCAGGTGCGCAGCGCCTGGAGGTCGTCGAGCTCGAGGCCGTCGCCGGCGAGGAACAGCTGCACGTATTGGGTGACCGACGAGTGTCCGACCGAGAGGATGAAGCGGTCGCGGCCGAGCCATCGGTGGTCCGCCGGATCGCGCTGCATGACCTTCTGGAACAGCAGGTAGGCGGCCGGCGCGAGGCTCATCGCCGTGCCGGGGTGGCCGTTGCCGACCTTCTCCACCGCGTCCGCGGCGAGGAGGCGGGCCGTGTCCACGGCCTTCGCGTCGGTCTCAGTCCATTCGAGCGTCAATGCAGGCCCTTCCATGCGGGAGCGGCCCCACGCACGTGGCAGGACCGATGCTTCAGGTGGTGCGACGTGTTCGAGCATAGTGACCGCACCATGCGCTCGAAGGGCCCTTGCGGGCCGATAGACTCGGATCGTCACACCGCCCATCTGCGACGCATCCGAGGGTCATGACCGCCACCGCCCACCGCTCCGATCGAGCGCGTCTCGCCGACCGTGCGAAGGCGTACGTGGCGCTGACGAAGCCGCGGGTGATCGAGCTGCTGCTCGTGACGGCGCTCCCGACGATGTTCCTCGCGGCGCGCGGCCTGCCGGATCCCGTCGCGCTCGTCGCCACCCTCGTCGGCGGCTTCCTGTCGGCGGGCGCCGCGAACGCGTTCAACATGATCATCGACCGCGACATCGACGCGGTCATGCAGCGCACGCAGGGACGCCCGCTCGTGACGGGTGCGCTCACGCCGCGGCAGGCGACCGTCTTCGCGTGGACGCTCACGGTCGTCTCCACCGCCGTCCTGGCGGTCTTCGCGCACTGGCTCGCCGCCGTGCTCTCGCTCGCGGCCATCGCGTTCTACGTGCTGATCTACACGATGCTGCTCAAGCGCCGCACCGAGCAGAACATCGTCTGGGGCGGCATCGCGGGCTGCTTCCCCGTGCTCATCGGCTGGGCGGGCGTCACGGGCACGCTCGACTGGCCCGCATGGATCCTCTTCACGCTCATCTTCCTGTGGACGCCCGCGCACTACTGGCCGCTGTCGATGAAGTACCGCAGCGACTACGCCGCCGCCGACGTCCCCATGCTCGCCGTCGTGCGCGGCCGCACGACCGTCGGCATCCAGGTCGTGCTCTACGCATGGGCGTCGCTCGCGTGCACGCTGCTGCTCATCCCCGTCGCGGGCATGGGCGTCGTGTACTCGATCGTCGCCCTGGGCGCCGGCATCTGGTTCGTCGCGGAGGCGCACGGCCTGCACGCGCGCGCGGTGCGCGGCGCCGAGGCGCGTGCGATGCGCGTCTTCCACGCGTCGAACACGTACCTCACGCTCGTGTTCCTCGCAGTGGGCATCGACCCGCTGCTGCCCTTCTAGCCGCGAGGCGCGCGCGTCACGCGCGCATGCGGTCGAGGTGCCGCAGGAGCCTGCCCTCGCGCAGCGCCCACGGCGAGACGTCGAGCTCGCGCACGCCGAACGCGCGCATCGCCTCAGACAGGACGATGCCGCCCGCGACGATCTGGAACGTGCGATCGGGCGTGATGCCGGGCAGCGCGTGCCGCGAGGACGCATCCATGCGGGCGATGCGCGGCACCCAGTCGTCGAGGTCCTTGCGCCGCAGCACGACGCGGTCGTCGCCGCCGAGACCGGGCACGACGCCGCCAGCAAGGCGCGCGAGGGATCGGATGGTCTTCGACGAACCCACGACGTGGTCGGGGCGACCGGCGGCGCGCACGGCGCCGACGACGTCGTCGAGCACGGCCTTCGCGTACGTGCGCAGCGCGCGCTGCTGCGCCGCCGTGGGCGGGTCGTCGGCGAGGAAGGCCACGGTCGACCGACCGGCGCCGAGCGGGACGGACAGCGCGACCTGCGGCTCCTCGTCCGCGCCCGCGGCGATCTCGAGCGAGCCGCCGCCGATGTCGAGCAGCAGGATGCGCCCCGCCGCCCAGCCGTACCAGCGGCGCACGGCGAGGAACGTCAGCCGCGCCTCGTCCTCGCCCGACAGGATGTCGAGCTCGACGCCCGTGGACGCCTCGATGCGAGCGATCACCGTCTCGCCGTTCGCCGCCTCCCGCACCGCCGACGTCGCCACCACGAGCAGCCGCTCGAGGCCGGCGCTCTCCGCCACCTGCACGCACTCTCGGATGGCGGCGACGAGCGCACGCTGACCCTCGTCGCTGATCTCGCCGTCGACGAGGTAGCGCATGAGGCGCATCGTCACCTTGTGCGACTCGAGCGGGATGGGCCGGCCCCCGGGCGTCGCGTCCACGACGAGCAGGTGCACGGTGTTGGAGCCGACGTCGAGGACGCCCAGTCGCGTGGCCATGGGCCGATCCTGCCGGACGCGCCACGCCGTGGCGCGCAGGCGCGGGGCGCGCCGGCGCGGATCAGGCGGCGACGGGCTCGCGGACGTCGTCGACCTCGACGCCCTGCGCCGCAGGCACGCGCAGCGACAGCGCCGCGAGCACCGTCGTGGCGACGATCATGACCGACAGGACCATGTGCGCCCCGACGAGCGCGATCGGCAGGCCGAGGTTCGACTGCACGATGCCGATCGTCGCCTGCGTCACGAGCAGGGCGAGGAGCGTCCCTGCCCAGATGCCGAAGGGCCGCAGTCGCCAGCCGACGAGGAGGAGGCCGACGGCGAGCGCGAGGAGCGCGTAGGCGGGCAGGGCGTGGACGTGCTGCATGACCTCGGGGTCGAGTCCGTTGCGCGCCGTGCCGCCGTCGCCGGCGTGCGGGCCCGAACCCGTCGTGAGGATGCCGACGACGACGACGACCGGCACCATGACGGCGGTGCCGAGCATGAGGGCGCGCTGGGCGAGCGTGCCGCCGAAGCGCGCGCGGCGGCCGCGGAAGACGCGCCACGCCATCCACGCCGCGACCCCGACGAGCACCGCGGACAAGGCGAAGTGGATGCCGACGGTGTCGGGCCGCAGATGCAGGAAGACGACGACGGCGCCGATGAGCGCCTGCGCGATCGTGCCCAGCACGACGACGATCGCGAGCGGCAGCACGCCCGGGTGGCGGCGGCGGTGCACGATCGCGAGCACGAGCATGACGAGCGCGATGAGCAGCACGGCGCCGCCCATGACGCGGTTCGCGAACTCGATGATGCCGTGGATGCCCTGCTCGGGCACGGGCGTGAACGAGCCGGGCTCGCAGGACGGCCACGTCGTGCAGCCGAGGCCGGAGCCGGTGAGGCGCACGGCACCACCGGTGCCGACGATGAGGATCTGCGACGCGAGGGTGGCGACGCTGGCGATGCGGATGCCGCGGGTCACGGTGCTCTCTCTCAGCGCAATGGGATCCCGTGCGCGTGGGCGGGTCACGATAGGCTGGTGGGACGGATGACGCCCGTTCGGGCTGCGCCCATCAGCCCTCCCAGTCTGCCACCGCTCGTCGGTGCGCGCGGAATGGCGGGATCGGCCCATCCGTTTGCAGACTTCGAGAGGTGAGGGGGAGCGATGGCCGACGTGCTGATCGACCGACCGGAGCTGGAGGGACTCGGCCAGTACGAGTTCGGCTGGCACGACTCCGACGAGGCGGGAGCGATCGCCAAGCGCGGCCTCAGCCCGCAGGTGGTGGAGGAGATCTCCGACCTCAAGTCCGAGCCCGCGTGGATGCGCGAGCGCCGCCTCAAGGCGCTGCAGCTCTTCGAGCGCAAGCCCATGCCGACGTGGGGCGCCGACCTGTCCGGCATCGACTTCGACCACATCAAGTACTTCGTGCGCTCGAGCGAGAAGCAGGCGCAGACGTGGGAGGACCTTCCCGAGGACATCCGCAACACGTACGACCGGCTCGGCATCCCCGAGGCCGAGCGCGCCCGCCTCGTCGCGGGCGTCGCCGCGCAGTACGAGTCCGAGGTCGTGTACCACTCGATCCAGCAGGAGCTCGAGGACCAGGGCGTCATCTTCATGGACACCGACACGGCGCTCAAGGAGCACCCGGAGTTCTTCGAGGAGTACTTCGGCTCGGTCATCCCCTCCGGCGACAACAAGTTCGCGGCGCTCAACACGGCGGTGTGGTCGGGCGGCTCGTTCGTCTACGTGCCGAAGGGCGTCCACGTCGAGATCCCGCTGCAGGCCTACTTCCGCATCAACACGGAGAACATGGGCCAGTTCGAGCGGACGCTCATCATCGCCGACGAGGGCTCGTACGTGCACTACATCGAGGGCTGCACGGCGCCGATCTACTCGTCCGACTCGCTGCACTCCGCCGTCGTCGAGATCATCGTCAAGAAGGACGCCCGCGTCCGCTACACGACGATCCAGAACTGGTCGAGCAACGTCTACAACCTCGTCACGAAGCGCGCCATCGCGCACGAGGGCGCGACGATGGAGTGGATCGACGGCAACATCGGCTCCAAGGTGACGATGAAGTACCCGTCGATCTACCTCGCGGGCGAGCGGGCCAAGGGCGAGACGCTCTCGGTGGCCTTCGCGGGCCCGGGACAGCACCAGGACGCCGGCGCGAAGATGATCCACATGGCGCCGCACACGACGTCGTCGATCGTCTCGAAGTCGATCGCCCGCGGCGGAGGCCGCGCCGGCTATCGCGGCGAGGTGCGGGTGGATGCGAACGCGCACCATTCGGCCAACACCGTGCGCTGCGACGCGCTGCTCGTCGACACGATCTCGCGCTCCGACACGTATCCGGCGATCGACATCCGCGTCGACGACGTCGTGCTCGGCCACGAGGCGACCGTGTCGAAGGTCTCCGAGGAGCAGCTGTTCTACCTCATGAGCCGCGGCATGCCCGAGGACGAGGCCATGGCCATGATCGTGCGCGGCTTCATCGAGCCCATCGCCCGCGAGCTGCCCATGGAGTACGCGCTCGAGCTCAACAAGCTCATCGAGATGAGCATGGAAGGATCCGTCGGCTGATGACCACGGCTGAGACCAGCACCGTAGACACCACCGAGCGCGCCGCAGGCGCCGCGTCGACCGAGCCCGCGCGCCGCGAGCGCAGCGCCGTGCCGGTGCAGACGCGTTCCGAGCGGCCGACGTCGTTCGAGCCCGCCGACTTCGGCACCCCGACGGGTCGCGAGGTGAACTGGAAGCTGTCCGACGTGGCGCGCCTCGCGCCGCTCTTCGTCGACGAGGACACCGAGTCGGGCGACGACGCCGGCGTCACCTATGACGTGTCGGCGCTCGAGGCGTACCTCGTCGAGTCGACGGGCCACGACGCTGCCGTGCGCGGCGAGATCTTCCAGCCGGAGGACGTCGTCGCGGCGATCGCGTGGAAGCGCTGCGCGAACGCGCTGCACGTGCGCATCCCGGAGGGCGAGTCGCTCGCCGAGCCGCTCGTCGCGCGCATCCACGGCACCGGCGAGGGACGGCACGCGAACGCGCACGTCGTGATCGAGGCGCTGCCGGGCAGCGAGGCGATCGTCGTGCTCGAGCACGACGGGTCGGCGGCATACGCGCAGAACGTCGAGATCCTCGTGCGCGACGGCGCCCGCCTCACGGTCGTGTCGGTGCAGTCGTGGGACGACTCCGCGGTCCACGCGGCGTCGCACCAGGCGGTCGTCGGCGCCGGCGCGTACCTCAAGCACGTCGTGATCTCGTTCGGCGGCGGCGCCGTGCGCGTGAACCCGTCGATGCGCCTCGCGGGCGAGGGCGCCGAGGGCGACATGCTCGGCCTCGCCTTCGCCGACGCCGGTCAGCACCTCGAGTCGCAGGTCTACCTGCACCACGAGGGCGTCTCGACGAAGGGCGACGTGCTGTACAAGGGCGCGTTGCAGGGTCGGGGCGCGCGCACGGTGTGGATCGGCGACGTGCTCATCGGCCAGGGCGCCACGGGCACCGACTCGTACGAGAAGAACCAGAACCTCGTCCTCACCGACGGCACGCGCGCCGACTCGATCCCGAACCTCGAGATCGAGACGGGCGACATCGCCGGCGCGGGCCACGCGTCCGCCACGGGTCGCTTCGACGACGAGCAGCTGTTCTACCTGCAGGCGCGCGGCATCCCCGAGGAGCAGGCGCGCCGCCTCGTCGTCGTCGGCTTCCTCATGGAGATCGTGCAGCGCATCGGCGTGCCCGAGCTCGAGGAGCGCCTCGCCGCCGACATCGAGGCCGAAATCGCTCGCGGCGCCGGCCTCGCGCCCGCCTCGCGGGCGGGGGCATGAGCGCCACCCGCGTCTGCTCGGTCGCCGAGGTGAGCGTCTCCGAGCCGCGCAAGGTCGACGTCGGCGGCATCGCCGTGTCGATCGTGCGCGACTCCGCGGGCGAGATCCACGCGCTCGGCGACCGCTGCACCCACGGCGACATCTCGCTGTCCGAGGGCTTCGTCGAGGACGACACCCTCGAGTGCTGGGCGCACGGATCGCGCTTCT
Source organism: Agrococcus sp. SGAir0287 (assembly GCF_005484985.1). Taxonomy (NCBI): domain Bacteria; kingdom Bacillati; phylum Actinomycetota; class Actinomycetes; order Micrococcales; family Microbacteriaceae; genus Agrococcus; species Agrococcus sp. SGAir0287. The sequence goes on along the minus strand of NZ_CP027942.1, from coordinate 1,510,243 downwards.
CGCTGCGCACCGGCCGCCCCCTCAACCTGCCGGCCTACGAGCCGGTGCCGGTCTATCCGGTGACGATCGACGGCGACGACGTGCTCGTCGACGTCACCACCCCCATCGACGTGTCCGGCCGCGAGGCCGACGGAAGGAGCTGACGTGAGCACCCTGGAGATCAAGGACCTGCAGGTCTCGATCGAGACCGAGCAGGGTTCGAAGCCCATCCTGAAGGGCGTCGACCTGACGATCAGCTCGGGCGAGATCCACGCGGTCATGGGCCCGAACGGCTCGGGCAAGTCGACGCTCGCGTACACGATCGCGGGCCACCCGCGCTATCGGGTCGACGGCGGATCGATCACGTTCGACGGGCAGGACGTGCTCGCGATGAGCGTCGACGAGCGCGCCCGCGCCGGCGTCTTCCTCGCCATGCAGTACCCGGTGGAGATCCCCGGCGTCACGGTGTCGAACTTCCTCCGCACCGCGAAGACGGCGATCGACGGCGAGGCGCCGCAGCTGCGCCCCTGGATCGCATCGGTGCGCGAGGCGATGGGCGAGCTGCGCATGGACTCGTCGTTCTCCGAGCGCAACGTCAACGAGGGCTTCTCCGGCGGCGAGAAGAAGCGCCACGAGATCCTGCAGCTCGAGCTGCTGCAGCCGAGGCTGGCCGTGCTCGACGAGACCGACTCGGGCCTCGACGTCGACGCGCTGCGCATCGTGAGCGAGGGCGTCAATCGCGTCAAGGGCAAGACCGACATGGGCGTGCTCCTCATCACGCACTACACGCGCATCCTCCGCTACATCCAGCCCGACTTCGTGCACGTCTTCGTCGACGGCAAGGTCGCGGAGCAGGGCGGCAAGGAGCTCGCGGAGCGTCTGGAGGACGAGGGCTACGATCGGTACCTGAAGGCAGGAGTCTGATGGCAGTCACCGAGCTCGCACCAGAGCTGTTCGACGAGGCGAGCGAGGCCCTGAAGGGCGTCGTCGACCCCGAGCTCGACGTCAACATCGTCGACCTCGGCCTCATCTACGACCTCGCGTGGGACGACGAGCAGGAGGCGCTCGTCATCTCCATGACGCTGACGAGCGCGGGCTGCCCGCTCACCGACGTCATCGAGACGGAGATCGCCGACAAGCTCGACGGCATCGTCGCCCGCTTCCGCATCAACTGGGTCTGGATGCCGCCGTGGGGTCCCGAGCGGATCACGGAGGACGGCCGGGAGATGATGAGGGCGCTCGGCTTCACGATCTAGCACCGAGCGCAGCGAGCGATCTGGGCTTCACCATCTGACAGCCACCCGCCATGCAGGGCGCAGCACCGTTCGGTGCTGCGCCCTGCATGCGTCTCGTCGCGCGAGCGGTCAGCGCCCGACGCGGCGGATGCGCGGCGCCCAGGCGCGCACCGACTCCGCCTCCGAGAGCATCGACCACACGGTCGTCGCGAGCGGCGGGTAGTCGGCGGCGATGCGGCGCAGCACGACGTCGCTGACGTCCTGGTCGGGTCGGACTGCGCCGGGCGGCAGGATGCGCTCGGAGCGCAGCAGCAGCACGACGAGCTCGTCGACGCTCGGCAGGTCGGCCATGAAGTCCCACGGGTCCTCGCCAGCGCGCAGGCGCTCCTCGACGAGCACGGAGCGCTCGTCGGCGGCCTCCGCGCGCAGCACCTCGAGGCTCGCGCGTCGCTGCGGCGACGGGTGCGGAGCGGGCTGCTGGGTCACTCGTCCACCCTACGCGCGGGGCTCCTCGACTCGCCTCGTGTCCGCGCTGCGCGAAGCCGCGGGCGGTGCCGTCGTCAAGCGCACGACGAGCCGCGTCGGCAGCGGGGCCGGTGCCTCGACGCGCTCGCCGGCGATCTGCGCGAGCAGCACGCGCGCGGCGGTCTCGCCCTTCGCCTGGGTGTCCTGCCGCACGGTCGTGAGGGGAGGCCGGATGCGCTCGGCGATGGGGTTGTCGTCGAAGCCGACGACGGAGAGCCGACCGGGCACGGGGATGCCCCGGAGCCGGGCGGCCTCGAGCACCTCGAGCGCCGCGAGGTCCGAGTAGGCGAGCACGGCCGTGGGCGGATCGTCGAGCAGCACGCCGATGCGGTCCTGCAGCGTCCGGTCGATCTGCGTGCCCGCGGTGCCGACGACGCGGGGGCGGATGCCCGCGGGCCCCAGCGCGGCGAACCAGCCGTCGAGGCGGCGATGGATGGGCGCCAGCGACGTCGGCTGCGGCGCGTCCCAGCGCGCACCGTCGGCGTCGACGCCCGTGGTGACGATCGCGACGTCGCGGTGCCCGAGGTCGACGAGGTGCTGCGCCGCCGCGCGTGCGCCGGTCGCGTCGTCGATGGCGACGTCGACGACCCCGGGGATCGGGCCGCCCTCGACGCGCACGGTGGGGATGCGTCGGTGCAGCAGCTGCTGCACGGACTCGTCGCTCGGGGAGCAGGCGTAGACGATCGCGCCGTCCATCGCGACGTCGCGCGCCGGCATCGTCTCGCCGCCGGCGGTCGAGTGCAGCAGCGCGAGCGAGTAGCCGGCGTCGGCGAGCGCGCCGGCGGCGGCGCGCACGAAGCCCACGGCGACGTCGTCGCGGAACGCGTCGCGCGGGGACTCGAGCAGCACGCCGACGACGCCGGTGCGGCCCCGTGCGAGGGCTCTCGCGGACGGATCGGGGCCGGCGTAGCCGAGCGATGCGGCGACGTCGAGGATGCGCTCGCGCAGCTCGGCGGAGAGCTGGTCGGGCCGGGAGAAGGCGTTCGAGACGGTCATGCGGCTGACGCCGACCTCGTCGGCGATCGTCTGCAGCGTCACGCGAGCCAGGGGAGCCTCCTCGGATGGGCGCCGCTCGGCGCCCGGCATCCATCCTGCCGCGTCCGCGCTCGCGAGGCTCGTCACCGCGCGGCGACGGCGGGGACCGCGTCGCAGGCCCGGACGGGCTCGATGCGCACGGCGAGCGCGCGCAACGCGGTGGCCAGGCGCATTCGCAGCGGCGCGAGCCGCGCACGACGGGGCGTGGGCGTCGGCTCGTGCCAGCCCTCCCGACGCGCCAGGAGCGTGATCGAGGTGAGCATGAGGGGGTCCATCGTCGTCTCCTTCCGGATGGTGCGGCACGGCCGGCGTCATCGGCGCCGATGTGCTGTACCGATGTGCTGTACCGATGTGCTGTACCGATACAGACTGTACCGGTCCAGACGCCCGCGGGCAATCCTCGATGCCAAGATGGCGCCCATGGGCTCCGAGGCGACGACGCACCGCAACCGCGCCGCGGTGCTGCAGGCCGTCCGCGACGCGCACGGCGCGTCGCGCGCCGAGCTCGCCGAGCGCACGGGGCTCAGCGTCGCGACGGTGTCGCGCGCCGTCTCGGCGCTCATCGACGCGGGGCTGCTGCTCGAGGAGAGCGCCGTCGGACCGAGCGGCGGCAGGCCGCTCGGTCGACTCCAGGTCGACGAGAGCGCGGCGACGGTGCTCGCCGTCGACGTCGCCGACCGGCACACGAGCGTCGCACTCGTCGACCTCGGCGGCGCCGTGCGACGGATCGAGCGCATCGAGCCTCCCTCCCTCGAGCCCGACGACCGGCTCGCGCACACCCTCGACGTCGTCGAGACCGCGTGGCGCGCCGCGGCGCCCGCACCCGTGGCGATCGGCGTGGCGATCCCGGGGCCCGTCCAGCCGGACGGCGCCATCGACTTCGCGCCCGCGCTGCGCTGGCGCGGCGTCCGCATCGCCGACCTGCTGCGCGCACGCATCGACGCGCCGATCGCCGTCGCGAACGACGCCAACCTCATCGCCGTCGCAGAGGCGCGCTGGGGGAGCCACCGCGACGCCTCGACGCTCGTCGCCCTCGCCGTCTTCGAGGGCATCGGCGCCGGTATCGTCGAGGCCGGCCGCATCGTGGAGGGCTCGCGAGGGTTCGCCGGGCAGATCGGACGCATGGTGCTCGACGTGGCGCCCTTCCAGCGACGCGACGACGACTTCGGCGACCTCGAGACGCAGCTCGGCGCGATCGGCCTCGCGCGGCGCGCAGCCGACGCCGGCATCGCCCTCGTCGGCGACGACCCGTTCGCGGCGCTCTTCGCCCGCATCCACGACGGCGACGCGGCGGGCGCGCTCGCGCACCGCGTGCTCGACGAGTTCGCCGTCGCGCTGTCGAACCTCTGCGCGATCCTCGACCCCGAGGTCGTCGTGCTCTCGGGCAGCTTCGCGCCCCTCGTGACGACGATCGTGCCGCAGCTCGAGGAACGTCTCGCCGGTCGGGTGCTGCACCTGCCGAGGCTCGTCGCGCCCTCGACGCCGCACGACGGCGCCCTGCTGGGCGCCGCAGCCGTCGCCATCGACGCCTTCGGACCACTCGCACGCCTGCTCGAGCACTGACCGCGCCGGGCCGACCGGTCACGATCGCATCACGCTGCTAGCCAGCCGAGCATTCCTCGTGCCACACTGACGGCATCGTTTCTCGCAGTCTGCGCGAAAGTGCGACTGCTGATGCAAGGAGGCATCGCATGCGTACGCGTCTCATGGGACTCGCGGCTCTGGCGGCGACGGCGCTCGTCGCCACCGGCTGCTCGACCGTCTCGAACGATCCCGCCACGTCGGAGGGCGGCGACGGCGCCGGCCCGTTCACGATCGGCATCTCCAACGGCTTCGTCGGCTCCGAGTACCGGACGCAGATGATCGCCGACATCGAGGACGCCGCGTCGAGCTACCAGGACGAGGGGCTGCTCGAGGACCTCGTGCTCGAGAACGCCGACACCGACGTCAACGGGCAGATCCAGCAGGTCCGCAACCTCATCAACGCCGGGGTCGACGCCATCATCGTCGACCCGAACTCGGGCTCCGCGCTCGACCAGGTGTTCCAGGAGGCGACGGACCAGGGCATCCTCGTCTTCGCGATCGACCAGGCCGTCACGGCCGAGTCCGTCATCAACGTCGGCATCGACCAGGCCGAGTGGGCCGAGACGAGCGCGCAGTGGCTCGCCGACCAGGTCGGCGAGGGCGGGCAGATCGTCGCGGTCAACGGCATCTCCGGACACCCCGCCAACGAGGCCCGCTGGGGCGCGGCGCAGGCCGTGTTCGACGACGCCGGCGTCGAGGTGCTCACGACCGCCGACGGCGGCTGGGACCAGGCCACCGGCCAGCAGCAGATGGGCAACCTGCTCGCCACCTACCCCGACATCGACGGCGTCTGGACGCAGGACGGCATGGCCCTCGGCGTGCTGCAGGCCGTCATCGCCGCCGACCGCGTCGACGAGGTCGTCGTGACGGGCGAGGCGCGCAACGGCTTCCTGCAGCTCTGGAGCGAGCAGTCGGACGACTTCGAGTCGATCGGCGTCACGAACCCTCCCGGCACGGGCGCGACGGCGCTGCACCTCGCGATGGCGATGCTGCAGGGCGCCGAGCTCGACGACTCGCAGCTCGTCGACGGCAACACCCTCGTCCTGGCGCTCGAGGAGCCCGTGACGAACGAGAACCTCGACGCCGTGTACGGCGAGACCGAGTCCGAGGGCGAGTCGTACGTGCTCGACTCGATCCTCTCGGCCGACGACGTGCGCCAGTACCTCGTGCAGGACTGAGCGCATGACCGAGACCTCGCCGCTCGTGCGGCTCGCCGGGGTGCGCAAGCGCTATGGCGGCGTGCAGGCGCTGCAGGGCGCGTCCCTGCAGGTCGCGAGCGGCGAGGTCCACGGCCTGCTCGGGCCCAACGGCTCGGGCAAGTCGACCCTCGGGAAGGTGCTGGCCGGATCCGTCCGGCCCGACGCGGCGGAGATCGCGATCGCGGGGGAGTCGGCGCGCATCGGCTCGCCGCGCGCGGCCGCGCGACTCGGCATCGCCGCCGTCTACCAGCAGCTGAGCCTCGTGCCCGACCTCACCGTGGGGCAGAACCTCGTCCTCGGCACGGAGCCGGGCCGTCTCGGCTTCCTCTCGGAGCGCCAGGCCGCGCGTCGCGTCGCACCAATGCTCGAGCGCCTCGCGCCCGCGCTCGGGGACGTCCGCGCCGACGACGTCGTGCGCGAGCTCGCCCCCGGTCAGCAGCAGATGGTCGAGATCGGCAAGGCGCTGCTGCGGGATCCGCGCATCCTCATCCTCGACGAGGCCACGGCGTCGCTGCATCGCGATCAGGTCGCGCTCGTCTTCGACGTCGTGCGCGAGCTGCGCGAGCGCGGCGCAGGCATCGTCTTCGTCTCGCATCGCCTCGACGAGATCACCGAGCTGTGCGACCGCGCGACGATCCTGCGCTCCGGCGAGACCGTCGCGACGACGAGCGTGCCGGACACGACGCCGGACGAGCTCGTGCGGCTGATGGTCGGCGACGTCCAGGCGGTCGAGCGCGAGCACGGCGACGCACCCGACGGTGCCGTTCGCCTGCGCGTGCGCGGGCTCGCCGGCGGCGCGCTGCGCGGGGTCGACCTCGACGCATGCGCCGGGGAGGTCGTCGGCCTCGGCGGCCTGCAGGGGCAGGGGCAGTCGGAGCTGCTGCTCGCGCTGTTCGGCGCGACGGCCGCGACGGGCGAGGTCGAGGTCGACGGCGAGCCCGTGCGACTCGCGTCGCCGCGCACTGCCGCGCGCCGCGGGCTCGCACTCGTGCCCGGCGACCGCGGCACGCAGGGCACGCTGCCAGCGCGGCCCATCCAGGAGAACCTCGCCATCGCGAGCATCGCTGGACGCGCGCGCCTCGGCATCCTGTCCGCGCGGCGCGAGCGGGCAGCGGCGCAGTCGATGGTGGATGCGCTCGCCATCCGCCTCGGCGAGCTGTCCGATCCGATCTCGAGCCTCTCCGGCGGGAACGCGCAGAAGGTCGTCTTCGGCAAGTGGCTGCTCACCGAGCCCACCGTCGTGCTGCTCGACGACCCCACGAAGGGCGTCGACGTCGGCGCGAAGGCCGAGATCTACCGCATCGTCCGCGCGCTCGCCGAGCGCGGCGCGACGGTGCTCATCAACTCGAGCGAGGATCGCGAGCTCGTCACGGTCTGCGATCGCGTGCTCGTGCTCTTCGAGGGCGCCGTGCGCGCGACGCTCGTCGGCGACGAGATCACCGAGGAGCGGCTCGTGCAGGCCGCCCTGCGCATCGGCGCGGGCGAGCAAGGCGAGGCGACGGGGGAGGACGCGGCATGACCGACGTCGCCGCGCGCCCGTCGCAGACGAGCGTGCTCCTCGATCGCATGCGCGGCGTCCGCGTCGCATCGTGGGCGACCGCGGGTCTGCTCGTCCTCGCCGTGGCGATCGCGATCGTGCTGCAGCCGAACCTGCTGACGCCCTACGGGATCGCCTCGACGTTCGCGACGTTCCTGCCGCTGACCCTCGTCGCCGTGGCGCAGGCGATCGTCGTCATCGGCGGCGGGCTCGACCTCTCCGCCGGCGCCATCGTCGCGCTCTCGAGCGTCGTCGCCGTGCAGGTCATGCAAGGCCAGGACGGCCTCGCGGGGCTGGGACTCGTCGCCGCGATCGGCGTGGGGCTCGCGTGCGGCGCGGTCAACGGCCTCGTCGTGTCGCGCCTGCGGCTGCAGCCGCTCATCGCGACCTTCGCCTCGGCATCGATCTTCTCCGGCCTCGCGCTGCTCGTGCTGCCGACGCCGGGCGGCACGGTGCCCGCACTCCTCACCGGCACCTTCCGGCAGGCGATCGCGACCGTGCCGACGTCGGTGCTGCTCGTCGTCGCCGTCGCCCTCGGCTGGCTCGTCCTGCGCCGCACGCGCGTCATGCGCCACATCCGCGCCACCGGCGGCGATCCCGCCGCCGCGTACGCGTCGCTCGTGCCCGTGCAGTCGAGCCAGCTCGCCTCCTATGCGCTGAGCGGCGCCATCAGCGGCCTCGCCGGGCTCGCGGTGCTCGGCAACGCCGGATCCGGCGATCCCTTCATCGGCGGCGACCTCGCGCTCGGCAGCGTCGCCGCGGTCGTCGTGGGCGGCATCGCCCTGCGCGGCGGCATCGGCTCGCCCATCGGCGCGATCGCCGGCGCGATCATCCTGTCCCTGTCCTCGACGATCCTCTTCGCGATCGGCCTGCCCACGTCGTGGCGCGCGCTGGCCGCGGGCGTCGTCGTGATCCTCGCCCTCGCGCTCAGCGCGCTCGGCGCTCCCAGGAGGCGACGATGACCCGCGCCGTGCGCATCCACGCGCACTTCCACCCAGATCCCGACGTGATCCTCGCCCTCGCGCTCGGCGCGCTCGGCGCGCCCGGGAGGCCACGATGACCCGCGCCGTACGCATCCTCCGAGACCCCGTCGTCGTCGCCGCACTCATCGCCGTGCTGCTCGTCGTCGTCGGCGGGCTCCTGCGCCCTGGCTTCGCGTCGCCGGGGCAGGTCGTCGACATGCTGCGCGTGGCCTCGTTCCTCGGCATCATCGCCATCGGCCAGACGATCGTCGTGCTCTCCGGCGGCGAGGGCATCGACCTGTCCGTCGGCACGGTCGCGACCCTGGGGGCGATCCTCGCGAGCCGCACGATGGCGGGCTCCGACGCCCTCCTCGTGCCCGGCGTGCTGCTGGCGCTCGGCGTCGCCGCGCTCATCGGCCTCGCGAACGGGCTCGGCATCGTCCTGCTGCGCATCCCGCCCTTCGTCATGACCCTCGGCATGCTCGGCGTCGTCGGCGGCCTCATCCTCGTCGTCACGGGCGGACGGGCCGACGGTCGCGCCGCGCCCGCGCTCGTGTCGCTCGTCAACGGCCGCGACGTGCTGGGGCTGCCCGGCATCCTGCTCGTCTGGCTCGTGCTCGGCATCGTCGTGACGCTCGTGCTGCGTCGCACCGTCTTCGGCGCCCAGCTCTACGCGATCGGCACGAGCAGGGAGGCGGCCCGCCTGTCCGGCGTCCCGGTCCGGCGTGTGACGGTGTCCGCCTACGTGCTGTCGTCGCTCTTCGCCGCGCTCGGCGGCATCGCGATGGTCGGCTACTCGCAGCAGGTGTTCCTCAACCTCGCCGACGACCTCACGCTGCCCTCGATCGCCGCGGTCGTCATCGGCGGCACGCTCGTCGCGGGCGGCGTCGGCGGCTACCTCGGCAGCGCCGTCGGCGCGATCGTGCTCACCGTGCTCACGAGCCTGCTCACGACCCTCGCGATGCCCGAGTGGGCGCGCATCGTCGTGCAGGGCGTCGTGCTCATCGCCCTGCTCGCCGTCTACGGCAGGCAGCGCAGGCTCCGGGCCTGAGGGTCCGGCTCGAGGTCCGAAGGAGGATCCCCATGGCAGAGCGCTCCGTGCTCGGCGTCGGCATCGTCGGCGCCGGCTTCATCGGCGAGTTCCACGTCCGCTCCTGGAGCGGCGTGCGGGATGCGGACGTCGTCGCCGTCGCATCCCGGACCCGCGAGAGCGCCCAGCGCCTCGCGTCGCTCGCCCAGGAGCTGGACGTCGGCTCGGACGTGACGGTGCACGACGACGTGCGCGCGCTCGTCCGCGATCCTCGCGTCGACGCGGTGTGGCTGCTCACGCCCAACGACACGCGCGTGGACGTCGTCCGCGCGATCTGCGACGAGGTGCGGGGTGGCGCCGCGCTGCGCGGCATCGCGATCGAGAAGCCGCTCGGTCGCACAGTGGCAGAGGCCCAGGCGATCCTCGACCTCGTGGAGGACGCCGGCCTGCTGCACGCGTACCTCGAGAACCAGGTGCATGCGCCCGCCATCACGCGCGCGCACGAGCTCGTGTGGCGACGCGGCGCGGCGGAGTCCGGCTCCCCGTACCTCGCACGCTGCGCCGAGGAGCACTCCGGTCCGCACAAGGCGTGGTTCTGGGACGGCGTCAGGCAGGGCGGCGGCGTGCTCTCGGACATGATGTGCCACTCGGTGGAGGCCGGCCGCTACCTCCTGACCCCGCCCGGGGTGGACCCCGCGGACTGGCTGCGTCCCGTGTCGGTCACCGCGAGCATCCAGTCGCTCAAGTGGGGCAGGCCCGCGTACGCCGAGCGGCTGCTCGAGCTCTACCCGGGCGCACCCGACTACCGCGAGCGCCCCAGCGAGGACTACGCCCGCGCGGCGTGGGAGTTCGTCAACGGCGACGGCGAGATCGTCATCGCCGAGGGCACGACCTCGTGGAGCCACGTGGGCGCCGGTCTGCGCCTGTCGTTCGAGCTGCTCGGTCCCGAGTACTCGATGCAGTCGGACACGCTGCAGACGGAGTCGCGCGTCTTCCTCTCCCGCGCCCTCGGGCAGGGGCAGGGCGAGGACATGCTCGAGAAGCAGAACGCCGAGCAGGGCCTCATGCCCGTGGTCGCCGACGAGGCGGCGACGTACGGGTACACCGGCGAGAACCGCCATGTCGCGGCGTGCTTCCTGCGGGGTGAGCAGCCGGCCGAGAGCCTGCGCAACGGCGTCGCCGTCGCCGAGCTGCTCATGGCGGCCTACCTCTCGGCGCAGACGGGGGAGACCGTGCGGTGGCCCGTCGACCTCACGGACTTCGTGCCGGACGTCGCGCAGGGCACCTGGAACCCGCGCCGCTGACGCGGCGCGGGTCCGGCGTCAGTCGCGGCGGTGCCGCGGCCTGCGCTCGTCGCGGTCGTCGCGACGCGGGCGGTCGTCGCGGTCGCGACGCGGTCGATCGCCGCGATCGTCGCGGCGAGGACGGTCGTCGCGGTCGCGGCGCGGGCGGTCGCCGCGCTCCGGTCGGCCGCCCGTATCGACGCGGATGTCGATGGGCTTGCCGAGGATGCGCGTGTCGGCGAGACGGCCCAGCTGCTCCGCGGAGAGCTCGGGCAGCTCGACGAGGGTGAAGTCGAAGCGGATCTGGATGCGCCCGAAGTCGTCACGCCCCAGGCCGCCCTCGTTGGCGAGCGCGCCGACGATCTGACGCGGCTCGACGCGGTTGCGCGACCCGACGGCGAGTCGATACGTCGTCGCGCCGGAGGGGGATCGGCGCTCGCGCCGCGGGCCGCGGTCGTCGCCGAGCTCGTCGCGATCGCGCGGCGTGCGACGCTGCGGCCGCAGGGCGACGTCGTCCTGCTCGTCGAGGAGCATCGGCGTCGGACCCTGCGCGACGACCGCGAGCGCGGCGGCGACGTCGACGTGCGGCACGTCGTGGTGCTCGACGTAGTGCGCGACGATGTCGCGGAAGCGGTCGATGCGCGCGGTCTCGTCGAGCGCGGCCGTGATGGCGTCGTCGAACTTCGACAGCCGCGACGCGTTCACCTCGCCCGCCGAGGGCATGGGGATCTCCTCGACCGTGCCGCCGGTCGTGCGCTCGATCGCCCCGAGCATCCGGCGCTCGCGCGGCGTCACGAAGCTGATCGCGTCGCCCGAGCGGCCGGCTCGGCCCGTCCGGCCGATGCGGTGCACGTACGACTCGGTGTCGATCGGCAGGTCGTAGTTCACGACGTGGCTGATGCGCTCCACGTCGAGGCCGCGCGCGGCGACGTCGGTCGCGACGAGCACGTCGAGCGCGCCCGAGCGCAGCTGCTCGATGGTCTTCTCGCGCTGCGGCTGGGCGACGTCGCCCGAGATCGCCGCAGCGGTGTAGCCGCGAGCCCGCAGCCGCTCGGCGACCGTCTCGGTCTCGGAGCGGGTGCGGACGAAGACGATGGCGCCGTCGAACGGCTCGACCTCGAGCACGCGCGTGAGCGCCTCGAGCTTCTGCTGGTACGAGACGAGGATCGCGCGCTGACGGATCGTCGCCGACGTCTTCGCGCCGCCCTGCACCGAGATCTCCTCGGGGTCGCGCAGGTGCTGCTGCGAGATCGCGCGGATCTGCCGCGGCATGGTGGCGGAGAACAGCGCGACCTGCTTGTCCTCGGGCGTCGCGGCGAGGATCTGGTCGACGTCCTCGGCGAAGCCCATCCGCAGCATCTCGTCGGCCTCGTCGAGCACGACGTGCGTGAGCCCCGACAGGTCGAGGGTGCCCTTGTCGAGGTGATCCATGATGCGGCCGGGCGTGCCGACGACGACGTGGACGCCGCGACGCAGCGCCGACAGCTGCACGCCGTACCCCTGGCCGCCGTAGATGGGCAGCACGTGCACGCCGCCGAGGTGCGCGGCGTAGCGCTCGAAGGCCTCGCACACCTGCACGGCGAGCTCGCGCGTCGGCGCCAGGACGAGCGCCTGAGGGGATCGGTTCGCGACGTCGACGGCGGCGAGCACCGGCAGCGCGAAGGCGGCGGTCTTGCCCGTGCCGGTCTGCGCGAGGCCGATGATGTCGCGGCCGGCGAGCAGCGTCGGGATCGTCGCGGCCTGGATGCTCGAGGGGGTCTCGTAGCCGACGTCCGCGAGCGCCGTGAGGATCTCGGGCGGCAGGCCCAGGTCTGCGAACGTCACGCGCTCGGCGTCGGCAGCCTCGGTGGGCTCTGTGTCGGTCATGCCCTCAAGCGTACGAGGCGCCACGGATCCCGAGCGCCACGTGCCCGTCACCCCAGCGCCGGCTCCTCCAGCGTCGCGGCGAGGAACGCGAGGATCTCGTCGCGCACGTCGGGCTCGTCGAGCAGCCCGATCGAGTGGCGCTCCGAGGGCACGACCGCGAGCCGCACGGGTGCGCCGACGTCCTCGAGCGCGGCGACGAAGGCCTCCGCCTGCTCGAGCGGGATCATCTCGTCGTCGCCGTGGACGACGAGGAAGGGCGGATCCGTGGCGTCGGCGAAGGTCGCGGGGCTCGCGAGCGGAGCGGCCGGGCAGTCGTCCAGGTCGTCGCATCCGAGGTACGCGAGCTGCCGCTCGACGAAGTCGTCGCGCACGTTCGCGCCCGTGAGGTCGAGGGGTGCGGACATCGTCACGACCGCGGCGACGCGCGCGCCCGCATCCCACGCGCCGGTTCCTGCCGTGCCGAGGAGCGAGACGAGGTTGCCGCCCGCCGACCCGCCGAACGCGCCGATGCGGCCCGGGTCGATCGCGTAGGTCGCGAGCGTCTCGGGCGAGCGCAGCCACGTCAGGGCGGCCGTGACGTCCTCGATCGCGGCCGGGAAGGGATCGGCCGGTGCGAGGCGGTAGTCGACGTTCGCGACGACGTAGCCGGCGCGGGCGAGCCACGCGCACGTGTCGCGCCAGTGCGGCTCGGTGCGGCTGCCGCGCGCCCACGAGCCGCCGTGCACGAGCAGGATGGCCGCGCGATCGACGCCGGCCTCGCCACGCGGGAGGCACAGGTCGATGCGCTGCGTCGGATCGGCGCCGTAGGCGATGGCGTCGACGATCGTCACGCCGCTCGCGTCGCGCGCGGGGGCCGACGCACGATCGCGCTGCAGCGTCGGCAGCAGCACGGCGCCCGTCGCCACGAGCGCCGCGACGACGCCCGCCGCTACGGCGGCGAGCAGGCGCGCGCGAGCGCGCCGCGACCCCGACCCCGACCCCGACCCCGACCCCATCCTGCGAGCTCGGGCTATGCGTCGCGACGAGCGTCGAGGGCGCGCACGCCCTTCCACGCGAGCGGCAGGATCGCGGCGGCGATGAGCGCCTTCACGATGCCGCCCGGGATGAAGGGCACGAGGCCCCAGGCGAGCACCTGCTCGAGCGAGCCGCCCGTCGCGGCGGCGAGCCACGGCAGGCCGATGGCGAACGTGACGACGGTGCCGGCCGTCATCGCGATGGCGGCGCCGAGGAATCGGCGATCCCAGCGGCGCTCGGCGAGCCATCCCGTGAGCGCGGCGGCGAGCACGAAGCCGACGATGTACCCGCCCGTCGGACCCGCGAGCACGGCGAGGCCGGACGACTGCTCCGAGAAGATCGGCAGCCCGGCGGCACCGAGGAGCGCGTACACCGACAGCGACGCGGCGCCGCGCAGCGCGCCGAGCGACGCGCCGACGAGCAGCACCGCGAGCGTCTGACCCGTGACGGGCACGGGCCACAGCGGGATCGCGACCTGCGCCAGGAGCGCCGTCAGCGCGACGCCTGCGCCGACGAGCGCGACGTCGGTCACGACGGATCGGCGTGCGACGAGACGGTCGGCGAGCACGGCGGGGGCGGCGATCGAGGTCATGGGGCGCTCCAGTCGTCGGGACGGTTGCACCGAGCATAGGGTCACGCGCACGCGTGCGTCGGCACGTGACGCGCGCATGCCGCGCTGCGGGGTGCGCCGTGCCACGCTGGTGCCGTGGATCCGCTCGCCTGGCTCGTCGACGCCTACACGGCGCAGATCCCGCTGCCCGGCGGCCAGTCGCTGCTGCTGCGCGAGGTGCTCGGCAACGTGTTCGGGCTCGCGAGCGCGCTCGGCGGCATGGCGCGTCGCGTGTGGGCCTGGCCCGTGGGCATCGTCGGCAACCTCCTGCTGCTCAGCGTCTTCGTGGCCTCGCTCGTCGATCCCGCGCACTCGCTGCCCGCGCTGCTCGGGCAGGCGGGCAGGCAGGTCATGTTCATCGCAGTGTCCATCTACGGCTGGGTGCGCTGGCGGCAGGCGCGCTCGGGCGGCGGGCAGATCGTGCCGCGCTGGGCGAGCTGGCGCGAGCGCATCGGCATCGTCGTCGTGCTGCTCGTCGGCACGGTCGCGCTCACGCCGATCTTCACCGCGCTGGGCTCGTACGACCCGGTGTGGGCGGATGCGTGGACGTTCGTCGGCTCGCTGCTCGCCACGTACGGCATGGCGAAGGGCTGGACGGAGTTCTGGCTCATCTGGATCGCGGTCGACGTCGTCGGGGTGCCGCTGCTCGTGTCCGCGGGCTACTACGCGACCGCCGCGATGTACGTGTTCTACGGCGTCTTCACCGCCGTCGGCTTCGTCGTCTGGTGGCGCGCGCAGGGGCGCAAGCCGGCGGTCGAGACCCTGATGCCGGATCCGCGACTGCAGGACGACGGCCGCTGAGCCCTCAGGTGCGGCGGATCCAGCGGAACGTCAGCCGCACGGCGACGAGGCCGACGACGAACCAGATGCCGAGCACGAGCGCCACGCCCTCGAGGTTCCACGTCCCGCCGACCTCGAGCGTCCGGTACGAGTCCGGCAGGAGCGCCGCGCGCATGCCGAGCGCCATCCACGACACCGGCAGCGCCTGCGACGCCTGCTGCATCCACTCCGGCAGCTGCGAGAACTGGATGAAAATGCCCGATCCGAACTGCACGACGAGCACGATCGGGATGATGACGGCGGTGGCGCTGCGACCCGTGCGCGGCAGCCGCGAGAGCGCGATGCCGAGCAGCGCGCTCGTGACGGTGCCGAGCACGAACACCCACGCGAACGTCGTCCACGCGCGAACGCTCGTCGGCAGCACGACCCCGAAGACGAGCACGCCGACGGCGACGAGCACGATCGCCTGCGCGAGCCCGGTGACGAAGGCCTGGCCGAGCTTGCCGATGAGGAAGGCCACGGGCGGCATCGGCGTGCCCGCCAGGCGCTTGAGGGTGCCGTTCGTGCGCGCGAGCGCGAGGTCGACGCCGAGGTTCTGCACCCCGGAGAGCAGGATGCCCGCGGCGAGCATCGCGGGCAGGTAGTACTCGGCCGCAGCGATCTCCGTCTCGCCGCCTCGGCCATCCGGGAAGGTCATCGTCTCGAAGACCGAGGCGAAGATGCCGAGCAGGAGCACCGGGAACAGGAACGTGAAGAAGACCTGGTCGTGCTGGCGGAAGTACGCGCGAACCTCGTAGCCGACGCGGCCGAGCGCGATGCGGGTCGTGCGTGCGACGCCGCCGACCGACAGGGCCCTCGGCACATCGCGGCGCACGGCGGTCATGCTCGCAGCTCCGACCGGTCGCCTGCGACGATGCCCAGGTAGACGTCCTCGAGGCTCGGGCGCACGACCTCGAGCGCCTCGGGCTCGCCGAGCCGCGCGACGAGCGCGGCGACGACCGCGGCGGGCTCGTGCGTGCGCTGCTCGTGCACGCGGTCACCCTCGCGCCAGCGCACGATCGGCACGCGCGCCTCTGCGCCGCCGATGGCGTCGGGCGCGCCCTCGGCGACGACGCGGCTCTCGGCGATGACGACGATGCGGTCGGCGAGGTGCGCGGCCTCCTCGAGGTAGTGCGTCGTGAGCAGGATCGTCGTGCCGTCGTCCTGCAATCCTTGGATGAGCGACCAGAACTCGCGGCGCGCCTCGGCGTCGAAGCCCGTCGTCGGCTCGTCGAGGAACAGCAGCCGCGGTCTGCCCACGATGCCCATGGCGACGTCGACGCGACGCTGCTGGCCGCCGGAGAGCGACGCGATGCGGCGACCGGCGTGCTCCTCGAGGCCGACGGCGGCGAGCACCTCGTCGACGTCCCGCGCGCGGGGGTAGAGCGCTGCGAGGGCGCGCAGCTCCTCGCGCACGGTGGCGACCGACGCCTCGCCGCTCGACTGCAGCACGATGCCGAGTCCCGCACGCCACGCGGCGCCCGCGTGCTGCGGATCCTCTCCGAGCACCCGCACGTCGCCGCCAGAGCGCACCCGGTAGCCCTCGAGGATCTCGATGGTCGTCGACTTGCCCGCACCGTTGGGGCCGAGCAGGGCGAGCGTCTCGCCCTCGTCGATGTGCAGGCTCACGTCGTCGAGCGCGACGACGCCGCCGTAGGACTTCCGCAGGTGCTGGACGTCGACGAGGCGATCGGGCATGGAGTCAGCGTGCACCGTCGGGCTGTGCGTTCTCGAGGCCCGGGCTCAGTCGGCCGCGGCGACGGCGGTGCTCGCCGCATCGTCCTTCGCGAGCGCCGGCGCGGCACCGATGCGCGGTCGGGCGAAGCACAGCGCCGCGACGACCCCGAGCGCTGCGACGGCAGCGGGCACGAGCAGCGCCTGGCCGAGCGCGCCGGCGATCGGCCCGGCGACCTGCGCGGGTACCGTGCCCGCGAACGCGCCGCCGGACACCTGCTCGCCGGCGCCGGGCCCGACCTCGGCGTCGATGCGCCACGTCATGGCAGCCGCGATGGCGGCCGATCCGATGACGGCGCCCATCTGCCGCACCGTGTTGTAGACGCCGGAGCCGGCGCCCGCGACCTGCGGGTCGAGGCTGCGCGTCGCGACGATGCCGAGCGGCCCCCACACGAAGGCGCTCGAGACGCCCATGAGCGCGCTGGGCAGCAGCAGGAGCCACACGTCGACCTGCTGCTGCACCCACAGCCCGTACCAGGCGACGGCGCCGCCGATGCCGAGGATGCCGGCGGCCGTGAACAGGCGCGGGTCGCGCGCCTGCAGGAATCGGCTCGCGACGGGGGAGAGGAGGCCCGACCCGAGGGCCGTGGGGATGAGGAGGAGCGCCGACTGCGTCGGCGTCAGGCCGCGGACGCCCTGCGCGTACAGGAAGATCGGCACCGCCATCGCCGTGACGACGAAGCCGACGCACGCGATCGCGATGCTCGCGAGCGAGAAGTTCCGGTCGCGGAAGATGCCGAGCGGCACGAGCGGCTCGCGCCGGTTGCGCGCCTGCCAGACGACGAAGGCCCCCAGGAAGACGACGCCGGCGACGATGACCCCCACGAGGGGCACGTCGAGCCCGAGGATCGGCATCGTGCCCCAGTCGTAGGTCTCGCCCTCCTGGATGCCGAAGACGACGAGGAACATGCCCGCAGCGCTCAGGACGACGCCGAGCCAGTCGAAGGAGTGGGCGTGCAACGGCAGGCGCGGCACGAGCCGCGTCACGAGCACGAACCCGACGACGCCGACGGGCACGTTGATGAAGAAGATCCACTCCCATCCGAGCGCGTCGACGAGGGCACCGCCCAGCAGCGGGCCGACGAGCAGCGCGACGCCCGCGACGCCGCCCCACAGGCCCATCGCCGCACCGCGCGCGTTCGGCGCGAACGTGCGCATGATGACGGCCATGGTCTGCGGCGTCATGAGGGCTGCGCCGAGCCCCTGCACGACGCGAGCGACGATGAGCACCT
Organism: Agrococcus sp. SGAir0287; assembly: GCF_005484985.1. Lineage (NCBI taxonomy): Bacteria > Bacillati > Actinomycetota > Actinomycetes > Micrococcales > Microbacteriaceae > Agrococcus > Agrococcus sp. SGAir0287. The sequence continues at coordinate 1,492,599 of NZ_CP027942.1, read as the reverse complement.
CGATCGTCGGTGCGAGACCGCATGCGAGCGAGGCCGCGGTGAACAGCGCGAGCCCCGCGAGGTAGACCGGGCGGGGGCCGAAGCGGTCGCCGAGCCTGCCGGTGACGAGCAGCGGCACGGCGTACGCGAGCAGGTACGCGCTCGTGACCCAGATGACCGCATTGATGCCCGCGTCGAGCCCCGCCATGATGTGCGGGATCGCGACGGACACGATCGTCGAGTCGACGAGGATCATGAAGAACCCGATGACGAGCGCCCAGAGCGCAGGCCACGGGGATCGGGTGGGCTGAGCCGTGTCGGTCATGTCGGATCCTCCTCGCTGGTGGCGTGGGGGACGGATGCGCGCCGCACGGGCGCACGCGCCCTCGCCTGCACGAGCATGGCACCACCCGGCGACATGCACCACGCCGCGCCGATCGTCGTCCCCTCCCGGCTCGGTATGCTGGATGGCTGGCCACCGTCGGCCGCAGCCACCCGCTCCCGACCCGCTGGGCACCGCCATGATCTCCGTCACCGACCTCGAGCTCTCCGTCGGCGCGCGCACGCTCATGTCCGGCGTCACGTTCCGCGTCGAGCGCGGCGACAAGATCGGCCTCGTCGGCCGCAACGGCGCGGGCAAGACGACGATGACGAAGGTGCTCGCCGGCGTCTCCGACGATCGCGACGGCCACGACTTCTCCGGGCGCATCGAGCGCTCCGGCGAGATCGGCTACCTCCCGCAGGATCCGCGCTCGGGCGACCCGAGGCAGACGGCGCGCACGCGCATCCTCGACGCGCGCGGCATCGGCACGGTGCTCGAGGAGATGCGTGCCGCGACCGAGCGGATGGCGGCGGGCGGCGCCGAGGGCGAGCGGGCGATGAAGGCGTACTCGCGGCTCGAGGACACGTTCCTCGGCCTCGGCGGCTACGCGGCCGAGGCGGAGGGCGCCGCGATCGCCTCGAACCTGCAGCTGCCCGAGCGCATCCTCGACCAGCCGCTCGAGACGCTCTCCGGCGGTCAGCGCCGCCGCATCGAGCTCGCGCGCATCCTCTTCTCCGGCGCCGAGACGATGATCCTCGACGAGCCCACGAACCACCTCGACGCCGACTCCGTCGTGTGGCTGCGCGAGTTCCTCAAGGGCTACGCGGGTGGCCTCGTCGTCATCAGCCACGACGTCGACCTCGTCGAGGAGACCGTGAACCGCGTCTTCTACCTCGACGCGAATCGGCAGGTCATCGACATCTACAACATGGGCTGGAAGCACTACCTGCGGCAGCGGGAGGCGGACGCCGAGCGCCGCAAGCGCGAGCGCATCAACGCGGAGCGGCAGGCGGGTGCGCTGCAGCTGCAGGCGGCGAAGATGGGCGCCAAGGCGACGAAGGCCGTCGCCGCGAAGCAGATGGCGAAGCGCGCCGAGCGCCTGCTGTCTGGCCTCGAGGAGGTGCGCGCCGACGACAAGGTCGCCAAGCTTCGGTTCCCGAAGCCCGCGCCGTGCGGCCGCACGCCGCTGCAGGCACGCGACCTGTCGAAGTCGTACGGCTCGCTCGAGATCTTCTCCGCCGTCGACCTCGCGATCGACCGCGGCACGAAGGTCGTGGCGCTCGGCCTGAACGGCGCGGGCAAGACGACCCTGCTGCGCATCCTCGCCGGCGTCTCGGAGTCGGACACGGGCGAGATCGAGCGCGGCCACGGCCTCCGGATCGGCTACTACGCGCAGGAGCACGAGACCCTCGACGTCGACCGCACGGTGCTGCAGAACATGGTGTCGGCGGCGCCCGACATCACCGAGACCGAGGCGCGGCGGGTGCTCGGCTCGTTCCTCTTCACCGGCGACGACGTGCACAAGCCCGCCCGCGTGCTCTCCGGCGGCGAGAAGACGCGCCTGAGCCTCGCGACGCTCGTCGTCTCGTCGGCGAACGTGCTGCTGCTCGACGAGCCGACGAACAACCTCGATCCCGCGAGCCGCGAGCAGATCCTCGGCGCGCTCGACTCGTACGAGGGCGCCGTCGTGCTCGTGAGCCACGACCCCGGCGCCGTCGAGGCGCTGCACCCCGAGCGGGTGCTCATCATGCCCGACGGCACCGAGGACCACTGGAGCCCCGAGTACCTCGAGCTCATCGAGCTCGCGTGACCCGTCGGCCTGCGGCGCCTAGGGTCGTGTCGTGATCGACGGCTGGCTCGGCATCGTGCACGCGGTGCTCGTCGGCCTCGGCGTGCTCGCGTTCGCGATCTCGGGCGCGCAGCTCGCGGCCGAGCGGCGCATGGACGTCGTCGGCATGGCCTTCCTCGCCGTCGTGACCGCGACGGGCGGAGGCATGCTGCGCGACCTGCTCGTCGGCCGCACGCCCGTCGTGCTCGTCGACGTGTGGATGGTCGGGGTCGCGCTGCTCGGCGCGGCGATCGTGTTCGCGCTGCACCGCTGGATCGCGCACCTGGCGCGCCCCGTGCTCGTCTTCGACGCCATCGGGCTCGGCATCTTCTGCGTCGAGGGCACGATCGTGGCGATGGATGCGGGCATCGGCCCCGTGGGCGCCGCGATCGTCGGGATGCTCACGGGCGTCGGCGGCGGCATCTTGCGCGACGTGCTCGCGAACGACATCCCCGCCGTCATGCGCCGCGAGTCGCGGCTCTACCTTCTGCCGGCGCTGTCGGGCGCTGCGCTCACGGCCGCGCTCGTCGAGCTCGGCGCCGCGTCGACGTGGGTGCTCGTCGGCGTCGGCGCGGGCGTCATCGCCTTCCGACTCCTCGCGGAGCGCTTCCGCTGGCGCGTGCCGGCGCTGTCGACGACCGTGCTGCCCGTGGTGACGCGCGACGCGCCACGCGACGACGTGCGCTGATCCGGCCCGGGCGCCGCGCAGACGTCGCGCAGTTCCGGGGCCGGCTCAGCGCTCGACGCCGTCGAGGATGGCGTCCTCGACGTCGGCGTCCGACTGCCGCCTGCGCCCGCGCGGCTCGCGCGGCTGCTCGTCGAGCTCCGCGTCGCCGCGCGCCTCGCGCCGCAGCGCCCAGCCGAAGCCGACGAAGCCCATGATCGCGAAGACGAACCACTGCAGCGTGTACGACAGGTGCGGCCCCTCGTCGAGCACGGGCCTCGCGAACGGGGCGACGCCGTCGGCGACCTGGCCGTCCTCGGTGACGAGCAGCCCGTACGCGCCGGTGTACACGGGCTCGTCGTGCGTCTCGGCGATCGCATCGAGGTCGACCGAGGCGATCTGCCCCTCCGGGGCGCCGCGACCGGCGATCGCGCCCTCGTCCTCGCGCAGTCGCGCGACGATCGTCACCTCGCCCTCGGGCGGCGCGGGCACGGCATCCGGTGCGGCGGAGGTGGAGCCCGGCGGCACCCATCCGCGGTCGACGAGGAGGATGGCGCCCGCGTCGGTGCGGAACGGCACGACGACGTCGAAGCCGACGGCGGTGTCGCGCACGCGACCGCGCAGCAGCAGCTGCTCGTCGACGAGGTACTCGCCCGTGACCTCGACGACCGTCCACTGCTGGTCGATCTCGTAGTCGTCCGGCTCCTCGAGCACGTCCTCGAGCGGCACGGCCGGCTCGTCGTAGTTGGCGTCGAGCCTCGCGATGGCGGCGAGCGCCTCCTCGCGCCGATGCCACTGCCAGGTGCCGAGCGCGACGCAGACCGTCGCGAACAGCACGACGAGCGCGAGGTAGCCGAGCCAGCGACGCGTGCGCAGCAGGGCGAGCATCAGCCGACCCGCTCCACGCGCGTGCCGAAGGGTGCGACCGTCACCGGCATGTCCCGGCTCTCGAGCCAGGCGCGCAGGTGCTCGCGGTGCTCGTCGCACGCCGCCCACTCCTTGACGCGGGAGGCGTCATGGATGCGCGGGTTGCGCCATGCGATCGTCCACGCGGCCGCGGCACGGCAGCCGGCCGACGAGCACGTCGCCGACGCCTCGCCGTCGCGGCCGAGGTCGAAGATGCTCACGACTCGATCTGCCTGCGCGTCACACGATCGGTCTTCGTGCCGAGCTGGCTCGACGCGTTGGCGACGACGACGGCGATCCACGGGATGACGACGGCGACGACCGCCGGGATGAGCTTCCACCAGTCGGGCACGACGATGAACAGCACGATGCAGACCAGGCGGATGCCCATCATGAGCAGGTACGCCCGCGTGCGCCTGCGTCGATCCTCCGTCGGCGACACCGGCAGGTCGGTGATGGACGGCTCGTCGTGATGCTGCATGGTTCCCCGTCGCCAAGCGTACGCCTGGCTAGGGTGGTCGATGACGCCCTTGCCCCCCGGCGTCGGATGCGCTTCCCCCTCGAGAGGTACCCCCATGTCCCGCACCGTGCTCGTGACCGGCGGCAACCGCGGCATCGGCCGCGCCATCGCCGCAGCCTTCGTCGAGGCCGGCCATCGCGTCGCGGTGACGGCGCGCTCCGGCGAGGGCCCCGAGGGCACGCTCACCGTGCGCGCCGACGTCACGGACGCCGCCTCGATCGACGCGGCGTTCACGCAGGTCGAGGCCGAGCTCGGTCCCGTCGAGGTCGTCGTCGCCAACGCCGGCATCACGCGCGACACCCTGCTCATGCGCATGAGCGAGCAGGACTTCTCCGACGTCGTCGACACGAACCTCACGGGCTCCTTCCGCGTCGTGCAGCGCGCGTCCAAGGGCATGCTGCGTGCGCGGTTCGGCCGCGTCATCCTCGTCTCGAGCGTCATCGGCCTCTTCGGCGGCGCGGGGCAGGCCAACTACGCCGCGTCGAAGGCGGGGCTCGTGGGACTCGCCCGCTCGATCACCCGCGAGCTCGGCTCACGCGGCATCACGGCGAACGTCGTCGCTCCCGGCTTCATCGAGACGGACATGACGGATGCGCTGCCCGCCGAGCAGCAGGCGCAGTACAAGGCGCAGATCCCGGCCGGGCGCTTCGCGAGCCCCGAGGAGGTCGCGAAGGTCATCACGTGGCTCGCCTCCGACGACGCGGCATACGTGTCGGGCGCCGTGATCCCCGTCGACGGCGGACTCGGGATGGGGCACTGACCGCCCAGCCGCGCGGCCCCTGGTCCACGCCGGTCGCCGCCGGCATCGTCTCGGGCCTCGTCGGCTTCACCTCGGCGTTCGTCGTCGTGCTGCAGGGGCTCGCCTCGGTGGGCGCGTCGGCCGACGAGGCCGCGTCGGGCCTCCTCGCCGTCACGGTCGCGATGGGGATCGCGAGCATCGTGCTCGCCGTCTCGACGCGCATGCCCGTCACCGTGGCGTGGTCGACGCCCGGGGCCGCCCTGCTCGTGTCGACGGGCGTCGTCGACGGCGGCTGGCCCGCCGCGGTCGGGGCCTTCCTCGTCGCCGGCGCGCTCGTCGTGCTCACGGGGCTCGTGCCATGGCTCGGGCGCGCGATCGCGGCGATCCCGACGTCGATCGCGCAGGCGATGCTCGCGGGCGTGCTGCTGCAGCTGTGCCTCGGCATCGTCACGGGGCTCGCGGCCAATCCGCTGGCCGTCGCGCCCGTCGTCGTCGTGTGGATCGTCGCGCTGCGGCTCGCGCCGCGGTTCGCGGCTCCGCTCGCGTTCGTCGCGGCGGCGGTCGTCATCGGGATCCACCTCGTCGCATCGGGCGCCGCTCCCGCGGCCGCCGAGCTCGCACCGCACGTCGCGATCACGGCACCGGCGTTCACGCTCGCCGGCGTCGTCGGGATCGCGGTGCCGCTCTTCCTCGTGACGATGGCATCGCAGAACGTGCCGGGCGTCGCCGTGATGCGCGGGCTCGGGTTCGAGGTGCCGTGGCGTCGCTCGATGCTCGTCACCGGCGTCGGCACGATGGTCGCGGCGCCGATCGGCGGTCATGCCATCAACCTCGCCGCCATCTCGGCCGCCCTCGCAGCCGGACCGGACGCGGGGGAGGACCGCTCGCGGCGGTGGCTCGCGTCCGTGTCGTCGGGCACGCTGCTCGTCGGCCTCGGCATCGGCTCCAGCGCCCTCGCCACCCTCGTGGGGCTCGCACCCGCGGGCGTCGTCGCCGCCGTCGCTGGCCTCGCACTGCTCGGAACGCTCGCGTCGTCGCTCCACGCTGCGCTCGAGGACGCCGCCGACCGCATCCCCGCCGTCGCGGCATTCGCCGTCGCCGCGTCCGGCATCGCCATCGCCGGCGTCAGCGCCGCCTTCTGGGCGCTCGTCGTCGGCATCCTCCTGCGGCTCGTGCTGCGCGGATGGCGTCGCGAGGGCTGAGGACGCCGGCGCGCGGTGACGGCTGCTGCGCATCACCGCACAGTCGCTCGGCACCGTCAGGACGACACCCCTCGGCGCCGCACGGCGTGCGCGTCAGGTCCGCACGTCGTCCGCAACGTGTCGTGCGGCGCCGCGCTGGCGGCTAGAAGGTGGTGTCGGCGTCCGTGGCGGAGGTCGGTGGTCCCCATGCGTCGTCGGCTGCGATGGCCGCGGTCGACTCGGATGCGTCGGTGAAGGTGGGTCCGGTGGGTGGTGGTCGGTCGAGGTAGGTGCGGCCGGCTGGTGATCGCCAGTGCAGCTCGCCGGGTCGGGGTTGGTGGACGGTCCAGGCGGAGGCGTGCTTGAGGGTGTGGTGGCGTCGGCAGAGGTGGGCGAGGTTGCCCAGTGCCGTGGTGCCGTCGTGGTCCCAGGCGATGGTGTGGTCGAGGTCGGCGGTGTGGGCGTGGGCGGCGCAGCCGGGGAATCGGCAGTGCTGGTCGCGGGCGATGAGCAGCCGGCGTTGGGCGGCGGTGGGCTGGTAGGTGTCGACCTCGAGCACGGTGCCGCGGATGGGGTCGGTGAGCAGCCGCTCCCAGGTCGCGGCGACGCCGGCGAGGATGCGGGCGGTCTCCGCGTCGATGGGCTGGTCGCCGTCGAGGCTGGCGGGTGCGTCGTCGTGCCCGGTCAGGGTGGTGACGGGGATCGTGACCTGCACGACCGGGCGGATCGTCGAGAGCAGACCAGCACGCGCGACCCCGGCGCCGCCGTGCTCGAGTCCTCCGCTGCCCGCCGTGCGCTCGATGGACGGTGCGCCGGTGCCGGTGAGGAGGAGCTCGCAGAATGCGTCGGCGCGCCATTGGTCGATGGTGCGCGGGTCGTCCTTGGGCTTGGTGCGGGCGCCGGCGCGGAGGCGGTGGTCGATGCCGTGCGCGAGGATCGCGGGGACGTAGGCGCCGATCCACGCCATCCCGTCGTCGGCGGGTTCGATGGTCACGCGTCTGTCGTCGCGGGCGGCGCGGTGGCGGTCGACGAGCGGCTCGGCCAGTTGCGCGTCCGCTGCCTTCCGTGCGGCCTTCGCGACTCGGGCGGGCGTGGTCGTCTCGGCGAGGGCGACCATGCGCTCCTCGTAGGCGGCGCGCTGCTCCGCGGTGACGTCGGTGGATGCGAGGACGGAGCCGGCCTCGGTGATCGCGCGGACGTGGCCGCGTCCGATGCGGCCGTCGGCGAACGCGTCGAGCACGAGCGGCCACGTTTCGACCAGGTGCATCGCGTCGCCGATCTGCCGCTCGATCGTGCGATCGGAGACGCGTGCGTGGACGCCGATCTCGGCGGCGATGGCTCGCACCTCCATCGTCGACCGCTCGCTCGAGGCACCCCCGGCACGCTCCATGGCGAGGTGCCCAAGCGAGGCGAGGAGCCGCAGCTCGTAGGCTTCGAGCGCCTGCCTGCCGGAGCGGAGCGCGGCGAGCTGGGAGAGGGCGTTCGCCTCGATCGCGGCCAGCGCGGCAGGGTCGGGACCCGGTGCCGTGCCGTCGATCTCCTGCGCCATGACCCGACTCTGCCAGCGACCACCGACACGGAACCCCCGGCGCGGATGGCCGGTTCGGGAGGGTCGGTGCTCCTTTCGAGGCTCGCTGCGCTCGCACCTCAAGGAGCGGGTGGGCAGGCTGCTCGAGTCGGCCCCCAGGGTTGGGTAGGCCGGGTCGGGTGCTCCTTTCGAGGCTCGCTGCGCTCGCACCTCAAGGAGCGGTGGGGGACGCTCCTGCGCAGCCATGCGCGTGGTCGCGTCGGGCGGGCGGGTCGCGGGGTCTCGTGACGGCTCCTCGCCCAAGGGCTCGGGGCCTCCTCGACCAGCTGCTGGGGGAACCACCCACGATGGGGACGCCGCCCACCCGCAGCTGGTCGAGGAGCGCGCGAGCGAGAGCGAGCACGCGTCACGAGACCACGCGACCGCCGCACCCGCCCGGTCATGCGGGTGGTCGCGTTGAGCGGGTGGGTCGCGTGGTCTCGTGACGGCTCCTCGCCCAGGGGCTCGGGGCCTCCTCGACCAGCTTGTGGGACCACCAAGATCGGAGATGCCATCGCTTCTGACGAGCGGCCGACGCGCGCCCTCGACGTGATCCGGAGGGCCTCGACGTGATCCGGTGGGCCTCGCCGACGGTCGGACGCGCCGGCTACGGGGCTGGCTGCGTCGAGGGCTCGAGCAGCGCGAGCACGCGACGGAAGTCCGGCTCGTCGACGTGCACCGCGACGCGCTCGCGCACCACGGGCTTCGCGCAGAACGCGACGCCGATGCCCGCATCCTCGAGCATGAGCAGGTCGTTCGCGCCGTCGCCGATCGCGACGGTCGCGGTCAGCGGCACGCCGTGCTCCTCGGCCCAGCGGTGCAGCGCCTCGCGCTTCGCCGCCGCGTCGACGATCGGCCCCACCGTGCGGCCCGTGAGGTGCCCGCGGTCGACCTCGAGCCGGTTCGCGAGCGTGCGGTCGAGCCCGAGCCGCTCGGCGAGCGGGTCGAGCACCTCGTGGAAGCCGCCGGACACGGCGCCGACGATGCCACCGGACGCGTGCACCGCCTCCACGAGCTCGACGACCCCGTCCGTCACGGTCACCGAGCGCGCCACGTCGTCCAGCACCGTCGCCGGCACGCCCTCGAGCATGCGCACGCGCTCGACGAGCGACGCGGCGAAGTCGAGCTCGCCGAGCATCGCCCGCGTCGTCACCGCCTCGACGTGCCGACGCGCGTCCGGTCCGACGGCGTCCGCGATCAGCTCGATGACCTCGTCGCGGATGAGGGTGGAGTCGACGTCGGTGACGACGACTCGCCTCACGCGAGCACCTGCTCGCCCTTCGGCACGGTGACGATGCCCGTGTCCGACACGGCGAAGCCGCGTGCGCGGTCGTGGTCGTGGTCCACGCCGATCTGCACGCCCGGCCCGACGACGACCTCCTTGTCGAGGATCGCGCGACGCACGACGGCGCCCGCGCCGATGTGCACCTGGTCGAACAGCACGGCGTCCGACACCGACGCACCCGAGTCGACGCGGTTCCACGGCGCGAGCACGCTGCGCACGACCGACGCGCCCTGGATGACGGAGCCGGACGACACGATGGACTCCACGACCTCGGCCGGGCGCCCCTGCTCGTCCCGCGTGAACTTCGCCGGCGGCTCGTTGTACTGCGCGGAGTAGATCGGCCAGCGACGGTTGTAGAGGTTGAAGATCGGCAGCGCCGCGATGAGGTCCATGTGCGCGTCGAAGAACGACTCGATCGTGCCGACGTCGCGCCAGTAGTACTTGTCGCGATCGGTCATGCCGGGCACGGTGTTCGACGCGAGGTCGTAGAAGTACGCCTCGCCGCGCTCGACGAAGTACGGCACGATGTCGCCGCCCATGTCGTGGTTGGAGTCCTCGAGGTCGCCGTCCTCGCGCACCGCCTCGACGAGCGCGTCGGCGTCGAACACGTAGTTGCCCATCGAGGCGAGCACCTCGTCGGGGGAGTCGTTGAGCGGCTTCGGGTCGCTCGGCTTCTCGCGGAACGCGTCGATGCGCCCCGAGCCGTCCGCCGACTCCTCGATGATCCCGAACTGGTCGGCGAGCGCGATCGGCTGGCGGATGCCGGCGACCGTCATGCGCGCGCCGGACGCGACGTGCGCCTCGATCATGTCGCGGAAGTCCATGCGGTAGACGTGGTCGGCGCCGACCACGACGACGATGTCGGGCTTCTCGTCCTTGATGAGGTTGAGGGACTGGAGGATGGCGTCGGCCGACCCCTGGAACCAGCGCTTGCCGAGCCGCTGCTGCGCGGGCACGGACGCGACGTAGGAGCCGAGCTGCGGCGCCATGCGCCACATCTGCGAGATGTGGCGATCCAGCGAGTGCGACTTGTACTGCGTGAGCACGACGATCTGGCGCATTCCCGAGTTCACGAGGTTCGACAGCGCGAAGTCGATGAGCCGATACGTGCCGCCGAACGGCACCGCGGGCTTCGCCCGGTCCACGGTGAGGGGCATGAGCCGCTTCCCCTCGCCACCGGCGAGGACGATCCCGAAGACCTTCTTGTCCATGACACGAACCTACCGGGCGCATCCTGCGGATGGCAGGGCCGTCGCGGGTGCGGTACGGGCCGCGTACGCTGACGGGATGCGCGTCGATGTCGTGACCAAGGAGTACCCGCCGGCGATCTACGGGGGCGCGGGCGTGCACGTCACCGAGCTCGTGAAGGCGCTGCGTCGCGACACCGAGGTGCAGGTCCGCTGCTTCGGCGCTCCGCGCGGCGAGGCCGACGTGACGGCCTACGACGTGCCCGCCGAGCTCGCCGAGGCGAACGCGGCGCTGCAGACGCTGAGCGTCGACCTGCAGATCGCGGACGCCGTGGCCGGCGCCGACGTCGTCCACTCGCACACCTGGTACGCCAACGAGGCGGGCAGGCTCGCGCAGGAGCTGCATGGCATCCCGCACGTCGTGACGGCGCACTCGCTCGAGCCGCTGCGTCCGTGGAAGGCCGAGCAGCTCGGCGGCGGCTACCGCATCTCGAGCGACGTCGAGCGACGCGCCTACGAGGCCGCCGACCGGGTCATCGCCGTCTCCGACGGCATGCGCGCCGACATCCTGCGCTCGTATCCGACCCTCGACCCCGCGCGCGTCGTCACGATCACGAACGGCATCGACCTCGACGCCTGGCACCGCGTGGAGGACCCGGATCGGGCGCGCGAGCTCGGGATCGACCCGGACCGCCCCGCCGTCGTGTTCGTCGGTCGCATCACGCGCCAGAAGGGCCTGCCGTACCTGCTGCGCGCCGCGCGCTCGCTGCCGGAGGAGGTGCAGCTCGTGCTGTGCGCCGGCGCGCCCGACACCCCGGAGATCCTCGCCGAGGTGCGCGGCCTCGTCGACGAGCTGCGCGCGACGCGCGACGGCGTCGTATGGATCGACGAGCAGCTGCCGCGCGCCGACATGCTCGTCGTGCTGAGCCACGCGACGACCTTCGTGTGCCCGAGCGTGTACGAGCCGCTCGGCATCGTGAACCTCGAGGCCATGGCGTGCGGCGCCGCCGTCGTCGGCTCGGCGACGGGCGGCATCCCCGAGGTCATCGACGACGGCGTCACGGGCGTGCTCGTGCCCATCGACCAGGTGCAGGACGGCACGGGCACCCCCACCGACCCCGACCGGTTCGTCGCCGACCTCGCCGAGGCGCTCACGCGCGTCGTCGCCGACCCGGAGGCGGCGCGACGCATGGGCGAGGCCGGGCGCGCACGGGCCGCCGAGCGCTTCGACTGGGGCCGCATCGCCGACGAGACGCGCGCGCTGTATGAGACGGTCGTCGCCGAGCGCTCGCGCTGACGCGGCGCGCGGGTCCGTTGGCGGGCGTCGTCGAGCGGCGCGGATAGGGTCGAGGGCATGACGCGTGTCCTCGACCTCGACGACGTCAGCGTCGTCCGGAACGGCAACCGCATCCTCGACTCGGTGCGCTGGAGCGTCGACTCGAGCGAGCGCTGGGTGATCCTCGGGCCCAACGGCGCGGGCAAGTCGACGATCCTCGCCCTCGCGTCGGCGTCGATGCACCCGAGCTCTGGCACCGTCGAGGTGCTCGGCGAGCGGCTCGGCCGCGTCGACGTCTTCGAGCTGCGCACGCGCATCGGCATGGCCGCGACGAGCCTGGGCCGTCGCATCCCGCCGCACGAGACCGTCGGCAACGCGGTGCTCACCGCCGCGTACGCCGTCACTGGCCGGTGGAACGAGCGCTACGAGTCGGTCGACCTCGACCGCGCCGCGCTCGTCATGGAGGACTGGGAGCTGTCGCGCCTGTCGAAGCGCGCCTACGGCACGCTGAGCGACGGGGAGCAGAAGCGCGTGCAGATCGCCCGCGCCGTCATGACCGACCCCGAGCTCATGCTGCTCGACGAGCCCGCCGGCAGCCTCGACCTCGGCGCGCGCGAGGGCCTGCTGCGCTCGCTCGCCGAGTACGCCGCGAGCCCGCTCGCGCCCGGCCTCGTCATGGTGACGCACCACGTCGAGGAGATCCCGCCGGGCTTCACCCACGTGCTCCTGCTGGCGGATGGTCGCGTGTCGGCTGCAGGGCCGATCAGCGAGGTGCTGACGGATGCCGCGCTCACGACCGCGTTCGGCACGCCGCTGCGCGTCGCGCGCGACGGCGAGCGCTACACGGCGCGCGCCGCCTGACCCGCCGGAGCCGACGCTCGACGCGCCGAGGACGGCCTCCCCGACGGCGTCGACTCTGGTAGAGTCGGACGCTGGTGCGGATCGCACCGACGACTTCCATCCAGATCCCGAAGGTTCCACCATGAAGACCGGCATCCACCCCGAGTACCGCGACATCGTCTTCCGCGACCTCGCGTCGGGCGAGACGTTCCTCACGCGTTCGACGACGACGTCCGACAAGACGATCGAGCTCGACGGCGTCGAGTACCCGGTCATCGACGTCGAGATCTCGAGCGCCTCGCACCCCTTCTACACGGGCAAGCAGCGCATCATGGACTCGGCCGGTCGCGTCGAGAAGTTCAACAAGCGCTTCAAGGGCTTCGGCGCCTGATCGCCATCCCCTGACGCCACGAGGGCGGGCACCCGCACGGGTGCCCGCCCTCGTCGCATGATCGGCCGCTCGCTACGACGTGTCGACGAGCACGTCGGCGACGTCGCGCGGCCGGAACCGGCTGACGAAGTCGGCGTCGTTCGGTGCCCACACCTCGTGCCAGAGCGCGTCGTGGTCGTCGCCCGCCGCACGATCGCGGGCGATGCCGCGCGTCGTCGCGACGAACGGATCGACGTCGCACCAGACGGACAGGTCGAGCGCGGGCAGCACGTCGGGATGCAGGAGGCCGACGAGGTCGACGACGAGGACGCGCCCGGTCGGCGCCGGCGCGGGCGGTGCCAGCTCGCCGGTCGCCCAGTCCCAGCGCTGGAACGTCGACGCACGCCGCTCGCGGAACGGCACGAGCACGTCGCGCACGAGCCGCGCGCGATCCACGGCGCCCCAGTCGCTCGAGCGCTCGCGCGAGCCCACCGGGGAGAGCAGGTCGTCGCCGCGCAGCCGCACCGCGCCCGGCACGCGCGCCACGAGGGCGCGAGCGAGCGTCGACTTGCCCGCACCACCGACCCCCGAGATGCCGACGACGACGGGATGGTCGACCGCCTCCGCGAGCGCCTCGACGCGCGCGACGAGGCCGTCGAGGTCGGTCGACCGCAGGTCAGTCACGCCCGTCGCGGCTCGCGGATGGGCCAGCCGCGGTCGGCCGCGAACGCGGGGTCGCGGCGCTGCATGTAGCGCGCGAACGACTCGGCCTGCTGCGTCGCCCAGTCGATCGTGGAGGCGTGCAGCTCGTCGGCAGGCACCTGCAGCTGGGGGAACAGCTCGTGCATCGCCTGCGCGAGGCGACCGGCGGCGATGGCGTCGGCGGAGGCCTCGTGCCAGCCGTCGAGCTCGATGCCGTAGTGCGCGCACGTGACGCCGAGGGTTCGCTTGCCCTTGCGGTAGCGGTCGACCTGCTTGTCGAGCACGAGCGGGTCGATCACGGGAGCGGGCGACTCGACGGGCGCGATGCCGTGCCGCAGCGCCTCGTGGTGCAGCACCGTGAGGTCGTAGGCGGCGTTGTAGGCGACGACGGGCGTGCCTGCGCGCAGCAGGTTCGACAGCTCCGCGACGATCGCGGCGACGACGTCGCGCGCGGGCTGTCCCTCGGCACGCGCGCGCTCGGTGGTGATGCCGTGGATGGCGGCTGCGCCCTGGGGGATCTCGATGCCGGGATCCGCGAGCCATGCGTGCTGCTCGACGAGCTCGCCGCGCTCGTCGAGCACGCCGAGGAACGCGGTGACGATGCGGGCCGTGGAGGTGTCGACGCCCGTCGTCTCGAGGTCGAAGACCGCCAGGCGCGAGGCCCACCCGCGCTCCTGCAGGGCGTGGCCGGCGGCGACGGCCGCGGTCGGCTCGTCGGTGGTCGACGCGGGGCGGGGCTGCTCGGCGTCGGCGGGTCTGGGCGCGGCGACCTCCTGCACGGCGGGCTCGAGCGCGAGCGCCTGTGCCACGAGGTCGTCGATCGCTCCCGAGTCACCCGGCCGCGGGCTCTGGATCTCGATCACGATCGTCACGGTAGCCGCGGCCGCCGACACGAGTCGCGAGGCGCGCCCCGTAGGCTCGGATGCATGGTCGACTCGCCGTTCCAGGAGCTGCTGGATGCGACGCCCGTCGCACGCGAGACGGGCGTGGTCGACGGCATCCGCACCGTCTGGTTCGCCTACGGCGACCCGGCCGATCCGCCCATCGTGCTCGTGCACGGCTACCGCGGCGACCACCACGGGCTCGAGACGATCGCCGCGCACCTCGTCGGACGGCACGTGCTCGTGCCCGACCTGCCGGGCTTCGGCGAGAGCGACGCCGCAGGCGACGCCGGCATCGCGACGTACGCGTCGTGGCTCGTCGCCTTCGTCGCCGCGCACGCGCCGGGTGCGCCCGTGCTCGGTCACTCCTTCGGCTCGATCGTCGTCGCGGCGGCGGCTGCACATGGCCTCGACGCCGAGCGCATCGTGCTCGTGAACCCCATCGCCCAGCCCGCGCTCGAGGGTCCGCAGCGGCTGCTGTCGCGGTTCACGCTCGGGTGGTACCGCGCCGCCGCCGCAGCGCCCGAGCGCGTCGGGCACGCGATGCTCGCGAGCCCCGTCGTCGTGCGCGGCATGAGCGTCGTCATGACGAAGTCGCGCGACCGCGCGATGCGGCGCTGGATCCACGACCAGCACGACCGCTACTTCTCCGCCTTCGCCTCGCGCGCGTCGGTGGTCGACGGCTTCGAGACGTCGATCTCGACGAACGTCGGCCACTACGCCGCCGCCATCGCGCAGCCCGTGCTGCTCGTCGTGGCCGATCGCGACGACATCACGCCGCTCGCCGCGCAGCGCGAGCTCGCGACGCGCTTCGGCGACGCGCGCATCGCCGTGCTGCACGGCACGGGCCACCTCGTGCACTACGAGCAGCCCGACCAGGTGGCGGCGCGCGTGCGGCGCTTCCTCGCCGAGGCGCCGGCCGCATGAGGGTGCTCTTCGACTGCCGCTACGTGCGCACCGAGCGGCACGACGGCATCTCGCGCTTCTCCGCCGAGCTCGTGGCGCGGCTCGGGCAGCGCGCGGACGTGACGATGCTCGTGCACGATCCGGCGCAGCTGGCGATGCTGCCGAACCTGCCGCACGTGCTGGGTCCGAGCCCGACGGGGCCGCTCGAGCCGATCGCCACGTGGCGCCTGCGGCACGTCGACGTCGACGTCGTCTACTCGCCGATGCAGACGATCGGCTCCCTCGGCCGCCGCACCGCGCTCGTCGCGACGGTGCACGACCTCATCTACTACCGCCACCCCATGCCCCCGCGCGACCTGCCGGCGCCCGTGCGCGCGCTGTGGCGGCTCTACCACCTGTCGTACGGCCCGCAGCGGCTGCTGCTGCGCGGCGCCGACGCGACGGTCGTCGTCTCCGAGACGACGGCGGCGCTCGTGCGCGAGCACCGGCTGACGACGAAGCCCATCCACGTCGTGCGCAACGCCGCCGAGCCGCTCGGCGAGCCCGTGACCCACGCCGCGCCACCCACGAGGCGCCTCGTCTACATGGGCTCCTTCATGCCCTACAAGGGCGTCGACACCCTCGTGCGGATGGCGGCGCTGCTGCCGGACCACGAGCTGCACCTGCTCTCGCGGATGCCGGCGGGCGAGGAGGCTCGGCTCCGCGAGCTCGCGCCGACGGCGCGCATCGTCGTGCACGACGGCGTCACGGACGCCGAGTACGCCGACATGCTGCGCTCGGCGACGGCGCTCGTGCACGCGAGCCACGACGAGGGCTTCGGCATCCCGCTGCTGGAGTCCATGGCGCTCGGCGTGCCCGTCGTCGTCTCCGACATCCCCATCTTCCGAGAGGTCGCGGGCGACGCGGGCGCCTACGCCCCCGTCGGCGACGCGCAGGGCTTCGCGGATGCCGTGCTGCGGCTCGAGGGCGAGTGGGCCGCCCGCTCGGCGGCCTCGCGCACGCAGGCCGCGAGGTTCTCGTGGGACGCGTCGGCCGACGCGCTGCACGCGGCGCTCGCCGCGACCGTCGCGGCGCGCCGCGACCGCTGAGCCTCAGGCGGCGTGCGGGGCGGGCGCGAGCGCGTCGGCGATCGCCGTCAGCGTCTCGGACGTGCCGGCGTCGATGCGCACGCTCGCCCGGTTGTCCCACTTCGTCGGCCCGCGGTTCACGATGACGATCGGCACGTCGCGGCGCCTGGCGATCTCGAGCAGCCGCACCGCCGTGTTCACGACGAGCGACGAGCCGGCGACGAGCACGACCGACGCCGCGCGCACCGCCATGTCGGCCTCGTGGAACACGTGGCTCGGCACGAGCTCGCCGAAGAAGACGACGTCGGGCTTCAGCATGCCGCCGCACACGAAGCAGACCGGTACCACGAAGTCCTGGTCGCCCTCGAGCGACACGTCGCCGTCGGGATTCATGCGCACCCGCTCGGGGACCGTGATCCACGGGTTCTGCTCGGCGATGCGATCGGCGACGACCTGACGCGGGAAGCGCGAGCCGCACTGCAGGCACGTGACGGTCGCGTTCGCGCCGTGCAGGTGCACGACGTCGCGGCTGCCCGCCTTCTCGTGGAGGTCGTCGACGTTCTGCGTGATCACCGCCGTCAGCAGCCCCGCGGCCTCCATGCGAGCGATGGCGCGGTGGCCCTCGTTCGGCTGCGTCGTCGAGAACGCGCGCCAGCCGAGATGGCTGCCGGCCCAGTAGCGACGGCGGGCGTGCTCGGAGGCGAGGAAGCGGTCGAGCTGCATGGGGTTGCGCGGCGGCGCGCCGGCGCCGCGGTAGTCGGGGATGCCCGAGTCGGTCGAGATGCCCGCGCCCGTGACGACCGCGATCGGTCCGAGTCCGAGTCGAGCGATGGCGGTGTCGAGCACGCTCCGATCCTACGGACCGCCGTAGCCTGGTCGGGCACGAGGAGGCCCATGGAGATCGTTCGCATCGCGTCGCTCGAGGACCCGCGGCTCGCGGACTACGTCGGGCTCACGGACGTGCAGCTGCGCATGCGCACCGAGCCCGAGCGCGGGCTCTACATCGCCGAGTCGCAGACGGTGCTGTCGCGCGCGCTGCGCGCCGGGCACGCGCCCCGCTCCGTGCTGGTGAGCGAACGCTGGCTGCCGGACGTCGCCGCGATCGCCGGCGATCTCGACGTGCCGGTCTTCGTCGGCGACGAGGCGCAGCTGCAGGGCATCACGGGCTTCCATCTCCATCGCGGCGCCCTCGCGGCGATGCAGCGCCCCGTGCTGCCCGAGCCGCGCGCGCTGCTCGCCGACGCGCGCACCGTCGTCGTGCTCGACGGCCTCGTCGACCACACGAACGTCGGCGCCGCCTTCCGCTCCGTCGCCGGCCTCGGCGCCGACGCCGTGCTCGTGACCTCCACGTGCGCCGACCCGCTCTACCGCCGCAGCGTGCGCGTGAGCATGGGCACGGTGCTGCAGGTGCCGTGGACGCGCATCCCCGCATGGCGCGAGGCAGGAGCCATGCTCCGCGAGGCGGGCTTCCAGACCGCGGCGCTGGCCCTCGCCGACGACGCGATCGACCTCGCCGACTGGCGCCGCGAGCGCGCCGACCGCGTCGCGATCGTGCTCGGCAACGAGGGCCACGGGCTCGGACCGGATGCGCTCGCCGCCGCCGACGTCGTCGTGCGCATCCCCATGCACCACGGCGTCGACTCGCTGAACGTCGCCGCGACGAGCGCCGTCGCGCTCTGGGCGGTGCTGCACGCATGAGCCGATACGTCACGGCGGCGACCCAGCGCCGCACGCCCGCATGGGTGCACCTCCTGCGAGCGCTCGTCGTGCTCGCGCTCGTCGCCATCGTGGGCGGCGTCGCGGCGCTGGTGTTCGCGCCGCTGCCTGCCATCGCGAGCGAGGACGAGCCGCTGCCGCCCTCGCCCGTCGCCGAGCCGCAGCTCGCCTGGCCCACGACGGGCGGCACGGCCGCCTTCACGATCGAGGGCCTCGACGGCGCCGCCGGCGCGACGACCGACGCCGCCGTGCCGATGGCGAGCATCACGAAGCTCGTCACGATGCTCGTCGTGCTCGAGGCGCATCCGATCGACGGCGGCGAGGGCGCGACGCTCACGATGGACGCCGAGGACGTCGGCTACATGCAGACCGCCTTCGACGAGGCCGCGCCCTACTACCCGGTGCGCACGGGGCAGACGGTGTCGCAGGCCGACCTCGTGGAGGCGTCGGTCGTGGCGTCGTCGGCGAACGCCGCCATGTCGCTCGCGCGCTGGGGCTTCGGATCGATGGACGGCTTCCTCGCCGCCGCGAACGACTGGTCGCAGCGCAACGGCATGTCGACGATGGTCGTCGCCGACGCCGCCGGCCTCTCGCTCGACTCCGTCGCCTCGCCTGCCGACATGGTCCGACTCGGGCAGCTCGCCGTCGCCGACCCGATCGTGGGCGCGGCCATGGGTGCGCCGGCGGTCACCGTGCCGGGTCTCGGCGTGCAGCCCAACACGAACCCCCTGCTCGGCTCGGCGGGGATCGACGCCGGCAAGACCGGCGCGCTGTTCGTCTCGGGTCGGAACCTGCTCGTGTCCGCGACGTCGACGGTCGAGGGCCGCACGCTGCGCGCCGTCGTGGTCGTGACGGGGCAGGTGACGGCCGACGACCGCGACGCAGCGACGCTCGCGCTCGTCGAGAGCCTGTGGCAGAACGTGCAGACGCGCGAGGTGCTGCCGGCCGGCACGGTCGTCGCGACGAGCACCGCCCCGTGGGGTGCCACGTCGGAGGCGACGACGGACACCGCCCTCACGACGCTCGCATGGGTCGCGCAGCCGCTCGAGCCCCGCGTCGAGGTGGACGCCGTCGGCACCGGCGTCGGCACGTCGACGGTCGGCAGCGTCTCGGTGGCGGGCACCGACCTCACGACGGCCGTGAGCGCGCCGCGCATCCGCGAGCCCGACCTGCTGTGGCGCCTGTCGAACCCGTTCGTGCTCCTCGGCCTCGCCGAGGGCTAGGACTCGTCGGCGCGGCGCAGCACGGGCTCGGCGAGCGGGCGCTTCGGCAGGATCGTGTCGCCCGACGAGCGTCCCGTGATCCTGCGCACGACCCACGGGCCGAAGTACTCGCGCGCCCACAGGATGTCGTCGCTCGCCGCCTGCCGCCACGTGCGGCGCGGCAGCGGCTCGGGACGCTGCGGGTGCAGCTCGTGCTCCACGCCGAGCGCGTCGAGCACGAGCATCGCGATGCGGTGATGGCCGAGCGGCGAGAAGTGCAGCCGATCGGGCGCCCACATCCGCGGATCCTGCAGCTCGGTCGCCGCCCACATGTCGGCGACGATCGCATCATGCCGTCGCGCGAGCGCGGCGAGGTCGCAGTTGTAGATGGCGACGCGCCCGCGGATCGAGCGCAGCACGGGCGTCATGCCGATGTCGGGGCCGTTGAAGAGCACGACCGTCGCGCCGTCGACCGAGAGCCGCTCGACGGCCCGCTCGAGCCGGCCCGCGACGCGATCGGGGTCGGCGCCGGGCCGCAGCAGGTCGTTGCCGCCCGCCGAGATCGTGATGAGGTCCGGCTGCAGCGCGAGCGCCGCGTCGACCTGCTCCGCCGCGATCTGGTCGAGCAGCCGGCCGCGGATCGCGAGGTTCGCGTACGCGAGGTCGGGCTGCGTGCGCGCGAGCTCCTCGGCGACGCGGTCCGCCCAGCCGCGCACGCCGTTGGGGAGGCTCGGCTCGTCGTCGCCGACGCCCTCCGTGAACGAGTCCCCGATCGCGACGTACCGGGTCCATGGATGCTGCATGCTCTCCAGCCTGGCACCGCTGCCCGGGTGCCGCATCCACCGTCGGTCGGACATCGTGACGCGATCACTCCCGCGCCGCGCCGACGTCGGTGGTGGCTGCGACCATGGAGGCGTGAGCAAGCAGGACGGCTCGAACCGCATGGTGTCGAGCCCCGACGTCGACGACGCGTCGGCGACGATCCTGCACGTCGACCTCGACGCCTTCTTCGCGACGGCCTCGCTCATCGCGCGGCCCGACCTGCGCGGGCTGCCCGTCGTCATCGGGCACGACTCGTCGCGCTCCGTCGTGACGGCCGCGACGTACGAGGCGCGCCGCTACGGCGTCCACTCCGCCATGCCGATGGGGCGCGCGCTGCAGCTGTGCCCGAACGCCGTGATCCTCGAGCCGGACTTCGCGCTCTACTCCCGGCTGTCGAGCCAGGTGATGGCGATCCTCGACGACCACTCACCGTCGGTCGAACGCCTCGGGATCGACGAGGCCTTCGTCGACGTGGCGGGCGCCCGCAGGCTGCTGGGCGGAGCCGTGGCGATCGGCACGTCGATCCGCGAGCGGGTGCAGGCGGAGACGGGCCTCATCGCGTCGGTCGGCGCGTCGTCGACGAAGTTCATCGCGAAGCTCGCGTCCGGCCGCGCGAAGCCCGACGGCCTGCTCGTCGTGCCGGCCGACGAGGTGCTGGCCTTCCTGCATCCGCAGCCCGTGGGCGCCCTGTGGGGCGTCGGGGAGCGGACGCAGGAGCGCCTCGAGCGCTACGGGCTGCGCACGGTCGCCGACGTCGCGCACACGCCGGTAACGACGCTCGTGGGCTGGTTCGGCGAGGCCACGGGGCGCCATCTCCACGCGCTCGCATGGGCGCGCGACGTGCGACCCGTGCACGAGCGGCCGCGCGAGCGGTCGATGGGCCACAACCACACGTTCGGGCGCGACGTCACCGACCGCGACGACCTGCGCAGCGAGATCCTGCGGCTCGGCACGGGCGTGGGGCGCCGGCTCCGCGCGGCGGGCGCCGTCGGGCGCACGGTGACCCTGCGCGTGCGCTTCCACGACTTCCGCACCGTCACGCGCTCCCGCACGCTGCCGGATCCGACCGACGTGACGCGCGTCATCGTCGAGACGGCGTGGACGCTGCTCGACGAGCTCGACGACCCGACCCCCGTGCGCCTGCTCGGCGTGCAGATGTCGCAGCTGTCGGATCCCTCCGACGCGGGGCTGCTGTGGGACGACAGCGAGGACTGGGGCAGCGCCGAGCGGGCGATGGACGCCGTGCACGACCGCTTCGGGCAGCTCGCGGTGACGCCGGCGTCGATGCTCCGCCGCGAGCGCAAGCGCGAGGACACCGGCTCCTAGGCGGCTCTCGCGTCAGCCGGGGTCCGTCAGCGGCGCCCGAGCCAGCGCGCGACGGGGATCGACCCGTCCTGCCAGGGCGTGAGCGCCCACGCGATGGCATACGCGACCCAGCCGAGCACGGGCAGCAGGAACGACAGCAGCACGAGGAGACGCACGAGCCAGACGTTCCAGCCGAGGCTGCGCGCGATGCCCCCGGCGATGCCGCCGAGGATGCGCTGCGGGCCGCGGCGGAAGCCGGTGGCGCGGATCGAGTCGAAGACGCTCATGCGCACCACGCTAGGCGTCGCGGCTGTGCCGCAGCCCAGTCGCCCGTGCGCGCGTGCTCCGGGCCGCTCACATCGTGAGGTCGGCGGCCCGCCAAGCCACGGGACGCAGGACGACGACGACCTCGGGCCCGAAGGACGCGGCGACGTCGAGGTACTGCTGCACCTCCTCGGGCGGCAGGTACCGCTCGGCGAGCGTGCGCCGCTCGTCGTCGGTCGCGGGATGCTCGTCGACGACCTCGCACGAGGCGGCGGCGTACCGCGTGCGCGGCGCGACCTCCTGCACGACGAGCGTCGCGCCGCCGGCCGCGCGCAGCAGCCGCGCCTTCTCGGACTCGGCGCCCACCATGATCCACGCGTCGCCGCCCGGCTCGTACGCGTGCCAGACGGGCACGGCGATCGGAGGATGTCCCGGGCGATCGATCGCGAGGATCGGCGTGAGCGGCTGGGCGAGCAGCGCCTGTCGTGCGTCGGAGTTGAGTGCCATGCGCGGCACGATAGCCGCTGCCTCCCGTGCGCGGAGGGCCGAGCGCCGCACCTCCGAGCACGGAAGAGGCCCGGAGCCATGGGCTCCGGGCCTTCTCGTGCGCGAGGGGGGACTTGAACCCCCACGCCCTAATACGGGCACTAGCACCTCAAGCTAGCGCGTCTGCCAATTCCGCCACCCGCGCAAGGTGTCGGATCCCTTGCAGGACCGACGACGACACTAGCACGCATCCGAGGCACCCTCCGACCATCCCGGCGCTCGCGCGACCGGCCGCGCACCGTGATCGCGCGTGACGATCGACGTCGTCCGTCGCGACTAGCCTTGGACGGTGACCGACCAGCTCTCCGAGACCGCTGCCATCGCTCGCGACCTCATCCGCTTCGACACGCAGAACTTCGGCGAGGGCCGCTCGAACGGCGAGGCGGACGCCGCTGCCTACGTCGCCGCGTTCCTCGCGGACCTCGGCATCGCGAGCCGCACGTTCGAGGCCGCGCCGGGACGCCACAGCGTCGTCGCGGAGCTCGAGGGCGAGGATGCGACGCTGCCTGCGCTCGTGCTGCACGGCCACCTCGACGTCGTGCCCGCCGACGCGTCGCAGTGGAGCGTCGACCCGTTCGAGGGCGTCGTGCGCGACGGCATGCTGTGGGGCCGTGGCGCCGTGGACATGAAGGACATGGTCGCGATGATGCTGCAGGCCGTGCGGCAGCTCGTGCGCGCGGGCGTGCGGCCGCGCCGCCGCGTCATCCTCGGCTTCTTCGCCGACGAGGAGGACGGCGGGGCGTACGGCGCGCACTGGCTGGTCGAGCACCACCCCGAGGTCTTCGCCGGCGCGTCGATGGCGATCAGCGAGGTCGGCGGCTTCTCCGTCACGCTCGACGGCCGCCGCGCGTACCTGCTGCAGACCGCCGAGAAGTCGCTGCTGTGGATCCGGCTGCGCGCGACGGGCACGGCGGCGCACGGGTCGCAGGTGATGCGCGACAACGCCGTCACGAAGCTCGCCCGCGCCGTGGCGGCGCTGGGCGCCCACGACTTCCCCATCGAGCTCACCGACACGACGCGGCAGCTCGTCGACGAGGTGGCGGGGCTGCTCGGCGTCGACGTCGAGGAGCTCGGCCCCGACGACGTCGCGCTGCGCACGGGCGGCATGGCGCGCTTCCTGCGCGCGAGCCTGCGCACGACGGCGAACCCGACGATGCTCGACGCCGGCTACAAGCACAACGTCATCCCCGGCACCGCCGAGGCGCGCATCGACATGCGCACGCTGCCCGGCCGCGAGGACGAGGCGCTCGAGGTCGCGCGCCGCATCGTCGCCGAGGCGGCGGACGACGTCGAGCTCGACATCGTGCGGCAGGACGTCGGCCTCGAGGTGCCCTTCGCCGGCGAGGCGGTGGAGGCGATGGTCGCGGCGCTGCAGCGGCACGACCCCGACGCGCCCGTGCTGCCGTACATGCTCTCTGGCGGCACGGACAACAAGGCCCTCTCGAGGCTCGGCATCGCCGGGTACGGCTTCGCGCCGCTGCGCCTCACCCCCGACCTCGACTTCGCCGCGATGTTCCACGGGGTCGACGAGCGCGTGCCGCTCGACGCGCTCGACTTCGGCACCGCCGTGCTCGCCGACCTCCTGCAGGAGCTGTAGATGCAGTGGATCGAGGCGATCCTGCTGGGCATCCTGCAGGGCGCGACCGAGTTCCTGCCGATCTCGTCGAGCGCGCACCTGCGCATCGCGGGCATCTTCCTGCCGGGGGCCGAGGATCCTGGCGCGACGTTCACCGCCATCACGCAGATCGGCACCGAGCTCGCCGTCGTGCTCTTCTTCTGGCGCGACATCGTGCGCATCGTGCAGCGCTGGTTCGGCGCGCTGCGCGGCGCGGTGCCGAAGGACGATCCCGACGTGCGGATGGGCTGGCTCGTCATCATCGGCACGGTGCCGATCGTCGTGGCCGGCGTGCTCTTCCAGAGCCTCATCCGCGACCAGCTGCGGTCGCTGTGGATCACGGCCACGGTGCTCATCGTCTTCGGCCTCATCCTCGGCGCGGCCGACCTCCTGGGCCGCCGCGACAAGGGGCTGCGTGACATCACCTACCGCGACGGCATCCTCGTCGGGCTCGCGCAGGTGCTCTCGCTCATCCCGGGCGTCTCGCGATCCGGCGCGACGACCACGATGGGTCGCGCGCTCGGCTACGAGCGCCCTGCGGCGGCGAAGTACGCCTTCCTGCTCGCGATCCCGGCCGTCTTCGGCGCGGGCCTCTACGAGACGTACCAGGCGCTCACCGAGCCGTCGACGAGCGGCTACGGCTGGGGGCCGACGATCGTCGCGACGCTCGTCGCGTTCGGCGTCGGCCTCGCCGTCATCCGCTTCCTCATGACCTACATCGCGAAGCGGTCGTTCCTGCCCTTCGTCGTCTACCGCGTCGCGCTCGGCGCGGCGCTGCTCGTCGCGCTCGGCGCAGGATGGATCGCAGCATGAGGCCGGCAGCATGAGGACGTGGGAGCGTGCGGCGACACCCCGCCTGCCCGGAACGGGCCCGCGGCCCGCGCTGCACGACACGAAGACCGACGGGCCGCTCGTGCTGCCGGAGGGCGACGCGGCGACGCTGTACACGTGCGGCATCACGCCGTACGACGCCACGCACATCGGACATGCAGCGACGTACCTCGCGAGCGACACGCTCACGCGCGTCTGGCTCGACGCCGGTCTCGACGTGGCCACGGCGATGAACTCGACCGACGTCGACGACCCCCTCCTCGAGCGTGCGGATCGGGATGGCGTCGACTGGCGCGAGCTCGCCGAGCGCGAGCAGGAGGTCTTCCGCGCCGACATGGCGGCGCTGCGCATCCTGCCGCCGGACTCGTGGGTCGCCGTCACCGAGCGCATCGACGCCATCGCGGCCGCCGTCGCCGCCATGCTCGAGACGGGCGACGCGTACCGCGTCGACGAGGACGTGTACTTCGACACCACCCGCGAGCGCGCGTACCCGTTGGGGCTCGGGAGCCGCACCGACCGCGAGACGATGCTGCACCTCGCCCGCGAGCACGGCGGCGACCCCGATCGCGCGGGCAAACGCGATCCGCTCGACCCGCTGCTGTGGCGGGCCGAGCGACCGGGGGAGCCGGCGTGGGACTCGCCCGTCGGTCGCGGCCGGCCCGGCTGGCACGTGGAATGCACGGTCATCGCGATGGCGGAGCTCGGCGCGCCGTTCACGGTCGCGGCGGGCGGGATCGACCTGCGCTTCCCGCATCAGGAGATGCAGGCGCATCACGCGCTCGCGCTCGGGGCGTCGCTGTTCAGCGTCGCCCGTGCGAACGCCGGCCTCGTGGCCTACGACGGCGAAAAGATGTCGAAGTCGCTCGGCAACCTCGTGAAGGTGCGCGCGCTGCTCGACGCGGGCGTGCGGCCCGCGGCCATCCGCCTCGCGCTGCTCGCGCACCACTGGCGCAGCGACTGGGAGTGGACGGACGCCGACCTCGCTGTCGCGAACGAGCGCCTCGACCGATGGACGGCGTGGGCGCAGGTGCCGCCGGACGATCCGTCGCTCGACGACTCGGTGCTCGAGTGGCTGCGGTCCACGCTGCAGCACGACCTCGACACGCCCGCCGCGCTGCAGGCGGTCGACGCGTTCGTCGATCGGGCGCCCGCCGACGACGTGTCGATCGACGCGATCGACGCGCTGCTGGGCGTGCGGCTGCGCTGAGATGCCCGGCGATCCCCACGCCGAGACGAAGGCGTGCGAGCACTGCGGCCGGCCCTTCGCCAACCGGAAGCGGTGGAGCACGCGCGAGCAGTGGGATGCCGTGCGCTACTGCTCGGAGCGCTGCCGTCGCGAGGCGGCGCGGACGCGCCGGCAGCAGCGCTGACCGCGCGGGACGTCAGTCGAGCCTGCGGGTGAAGACGCCCGACTGGAGCCAGGCGGCGAGGCGGCGCACGGCCGTGTCGAGGTAGCCGCGGGCATCCGCCCGCAGCGACGCCGTCGTCGACGAGAGCAGGTCGTTCGCGAGCAGCAGCTGCCTGCCGGCGGCGAGCGCGTGCAGCTCGGCGTCGGTCGCATCGGGCAGGGGAGCGATCGATGCGTAGCCCTCGGCGAGCGCCTCGTGCACCTCGGGTGCGTCGGCGTAGAAGCGCGCGATCGCGACGTCCAGCGCGGGGACGCCGAGGCCCGCGTCGTCGAAGTCGAGCACCTGCAGGCCGTCGGCGGATCGCAGCAGGTTGCCGGCGTGGAGGTCCGCATGCAGCGGGCGCACGCCGCCGCGGGCGTGAAGCTCCGACAGCGTCGCCTGGGCCCGTTCGCGAGCGAGCCGGAGCACCTTCCGGTCGCCGGGTGCGAGGCCCGGCACGTCGGCGAGGGCGTCGACGTCGCCGAAGAGCACGTCGTCGAAGACGGGCAGCGTCGCATCCTCGGGCACGGTCCACGTCTCTGCGTGGACGTGCATGCGCGCCATGGTCGCGCCGAGCGACCGGGCGAGCCCCGCATCGAGATCGCCGACGATCGCGTCGCCGTCGAGCCAGCTCGCCACGGTCACGATGGCGGTGCGCCCGAAGCCCTCGCTCGCGACGCCCGTCCACCAGGCGCCGTCGATCGTCGGCAGCGGCACGGGCACAACGCCCGCCTCGGCTGCGAGCGAGAGCTGCCACGCCTGCTGCGCCGCGATGTGCTGGGTCGTCGCCTTCGATCCGACGAGGATGCGCAGGGCCCACGACGCGCCGTCGAGCTCGACGCGGAAGGTGGAGTTGTAGGCGTGCAGCACGGGCGTCACGTCGCCGCCATCGAGCCCGAACGCGGGCAGCGCCCGGGCCGCGACCGCCTGCAGCAGCGCGACCTGCTCGGGCTCGGTCAGGTCGGCGTAGACCGTCACGCGCTCAGACGGGCGGCGGGGGAGCGGGGCGGTCGTCGCCGTCAGCGGAGCCTTCCTCGTCCTCGTCCTCGTCCTCGGGCAGCTGCGTCTCCAGGAAGCGCTGGAACTCCTGCGCGAGCGCCTCGCCCGACGCCTCGGGGCTCTCGACGGTGTCCCGCTGCTGCTCGAGGTGGCCGATGTAGGCGCGCATGTCGTCGTCGCGCTCCGCGAGCTCGTCGACGCCCGACTCCCATTCGCCGGCGAGCGACGGCAGGTCGCCGAGCGGCACCGTGATGTCGAGCAGCTCGGTGAGGCGGTCGAGGAGCGCGATCGTCGCCTTCGGCACGTGCGTCGCGTGCACGTAGTGCGGCACGGAGGCCCACACGCTCGCGGTCTGGATGCCCACCTGCTCCGCCGCCATCGCGATGACCGACATGATGCCCGTCGGCCCCTCGTACTCGCTGCGCTGCACGCCGAGGCGGTGACGCAGGGAGGCGGACTCGCTCGTGACGCTCGTCGGCGTCGGACGCGTATGCGGCACGTCGGCGAGCATCGCGCCGACGAACACGATCGCGTCGACCTCGCACTGCCTGGCGATGTCGACCGCCTGCTCGGCGAAGTCGATCCAGTTCCTGCTCGGCTCGGCACCGAGGAGCGCGAAGAGCTCGCCGTCCGCGCCCGTGGACACGGACAGGCCGTCGTCGTCGACGATCGCCTCCCGCACGCTCGAGCGCGTCGGCGCGTACGCGATCGTCGCCGGCCACGACAGCGCTCGCGTGCCGTCCTCGAGCCGCCGCAGGACGGGGCGGGCGAACGTGAAGTCGAGGTAGTCGTCCGGCTCGATCTCGTCGAACGGCTCGAGCTCGCACGCCTCGATGACGCGTCGCACCGCCGTCGACGCAGCCTCGCCCGCATCGTTCCAGCCCTCGAACGCGACGAGCATGATGCGCCCGACGATCGGTCCCGTGCTCACTGTCGGCGTCCCCTCATCAGGCGTCCACCCTACGCCCGTGCGGCGCGGCCGACGGCGGGCGACGCCGGTCGCGGAACGTAGGATGGTGCGGTGAGCGATCTGGATGCCGTGCTGTGGGATCTCGACGGCACCCTCATCGACAGCGAGTCCTACTGGCATGTCGCCGAGCGTCGCCTGGCCGAGGAGTTCGCCGTCGACTGGACGGCGGACGACGAGGTCGCGCTCATCGGCGTCGACCTGTGGGACGGCGCGCGGTACATGATCGAGCGCGGCATCGCGATGGATGCCGACGCCATCGTGACGCGCCTGTCGGGCGAGGTCACGGCGCAGCTGCGCGAGCACGTGCCGTTCCGCCCGGGTGCCGCCGAGCTGCTCACGGCGCTCGGCGCCGCGGGCGTGCCGCAGGCGCTCGTGACGATGTCGATCCGGCCCATCGTCGACGTGGTGCTGGGCGCGAGCGTCGCGCAGCTCGGCACCGACCCGTTCACCGTCTCGGTGACGGGCGACGAGGTGCAGCGCGGCAAGCCGTTCCCCGACCCCTACCTGCAGGCCATGCGGGCGCTCGGTGCGCGCGCCGACGCCTGCGTCGCGTTCGAGGACTCGATCCCCGGCACGGCAGCCGCGCGCGACGCGGGCGTCGTGACCGTGGGCGTCCCGCACGAGGCCGACCTGACCGCCGTCGAGGGCATCACCCTGTGGTCGACGCTCGTGGGCCGCACCGTCGACGACGTCCGCGGCCTCGTGGGCGTGCACGCATGACGCCGCGCACGGGACCGCTGCGCTACGGCGACCCGGTGCAGCTCACCGGGCCGAAGCAGCGTCTCCACACGATCGTGCTCGCCGAGGGCTCGACGTTCCACACGCAGCACGGTGCGCTGCCGCACGCCGAGATCGTCGGTCACCCCGACGGCTCGATCGTGCACGTGGGGGAGCACGCCTACCTCGCGGTCCGCCCGCTGCTGCACGACTACGTCATGTCGATGCCGCGCGGTGCCGCGATCGTGTACCCGAAGGACGCCGGTCACATCCTCACCTACGCCGACGTCCAGCCCGGCCTCACGGTCGTCGAGGCGGGCGTCGGCTCCGGCGCCCTCTCGCTGTGGCTGCTGCGCGCCCTCGCCGGTCAGGGCGAGCTCGTCTCCTTCGAGCGCCGCCAGGAGTTCCTCGACATCGCCGAGGCCAACGTCGCCGGCTGGTTCGGCGAGCGGCCCGCGAACTGGCGCACCGCCGTCGGCGACCTCGCCGAGTCGCTCGGCGACCACGTGCCCGCCCAGACCGCCGACCGCGTCGTGCTCGACATGCTCGCGCCGTGGGAGTGCGTCGACGCATCCGCCACCGCGCTGCAGCCCGGCGGCATCCTGTTGGCGTACGTCGCGACCGTGACCCAGCTCTCGCGCACGGTCGAGGCGGTGCGCGACGACGGCAGGTTCGCCGAGCCGCAGTCGCAGGAGACGCTCATCCGCTCGTGGCACGTCGACGGGCTCGCGGTGCGGCCCGACCACCGGATGGTCGCGCACACCGGCTTCCTCATGACCGCGCGCCGCGTCGCCGACGACCTCGAGGTCCCCTCGTTCAAGCGACGCTCGAACAAGGCCTCGTACACCGACGCCGACGTCGAGGCTTGGACGCCCGGCGCCGTCGGCGACCGCGAGAAGAGCGACAAGCGCCTGCGACGTGCCGTGCGCGATGCGCAGCGGCAGGCCGAGCGTCTCGCCGCCGGTACCATCGACTCCGACTCCCGACCCGAGGACCACGCGTGACCAAGCCCCTCCGCCGCCCGCTCACGGCGGCCGCAGCCCTGCTCGTCGTCGGCAGCGCCCTCACGGCGTGCCACGTCGTGCCCTCCGAGCAGTCGATCGCCGGCTGCACGCCCTCGATCCAGCCCGGCGGCGGCTCGAACGCCGTCGTCGCCGCGGCGGGCGACGAGGACGGGGCGCTCACCGACGTGCCCTTCTCGACGCCGCTGGAGACCGACGGCCCGCAGGCGAGCATCGTCGGCGCGGGCGACGATCCCGCCGAGCCCGGCGACGTCGTGATCGCCGACTACACGCTCTACGACGGCGCCACCGGCGACGTGCTCGAGTCGACCGACGCCGACCTGCTGGAGGCGCTCGCCGCCGAGTCCGGCGGTCAGGCGCAGCCCGCGTCGCGCCAGCTCACGATGCGCACGGGCGGCGAGAGCACGCTCTCGCAGGGGCTCGAGTGCGCGACGCCCGGCTCGTCGGTCGCCCTCGTCGCCTCGTACCTCGACCTCTTCGGCGAGTCCGTCGCGCAGGCCGGCGTCGACCCCGAGTCGACCGCCGTCATCGTCCTCGACGTCGACGACGCCTTCCCCGGCCGCGCCGAGGGCTTCCCGCAGCCTGCCGTCGCCGGCATCCCCGCGATCTCGCTCGCGACCGACGGCACGCCCGGCGTGACCTTCTCGGGCGCCGAGGCACCCACCGACCTCGTCGTGGGCACGACGATCGCCGGCTCGGGCCCGGTCGTCGAGGAGTCCGACACCGTCATCGTGCAGTACACCCTGCTCGAGTGGGATGCGACGACCGTCACCGAGACCACGTGGGGCTCGACGCCTGCGACCTTCGTGCTGTCGGACCTCATCGAGGGCTTCCAGCAGGCCGTCGTCGGCCAGCAGGTCGGCAGCCAGGTCGTCGCGGTCGTGCCGCCGGACCTCGGCTACCAGGACGGCAGGACGCTCGTCTTCGTCATCGACATCCTGGACGCCGAGGCGCCGTGACCGGCGTCGACGTGCAGGAGCGTCAGTTCTCGCTGATGCTCGCGCTCCTGCACGCCGCGCACGGGGCGACGAAGCGCGAGCTCTTCGAGCGCGTCGCCGGCTACCAGGGTCGCCCGATCGACGCCGCCCTCGAGCGGCAGTTCGAGCGCGACAAGGACGACCTTCGCGACCAGGGCTTCGTCATCACGGTCTTCACGCCGCCCGCCGAGCACGACAACAACCAGGAGTCGCGGTATCGACTGCTCGACGCCGCGATCGGCACGCCGGAGGACCTCGCGTTCTCCGACGAGGAGCGCACGCTCATCGACCTCGCGCTGCGCGTGTGGCGCGACGGCGGGCTCTCGGAGGAGTCGCAGCTCGCGACGACGAAGCTGCGCGCCGACCCGCGCTTCCGCACGGGCCTCGCCCAGGCGGTCTCGCCGCGCCAGAGCGCGCAGGATCGAGCGTTCCACGCGCTGAAGCGCGCGACCGAGCGCGGCCAGGTCGTGCAGTTCGGCTACCTCAAGCCCGGCGAGCGCGAGGCGATGCAGCGCACGGTGGAGCCGTGGTGCGTGCTGCTCTTCCGCGGCCGCTGGATGCTGCACGGCTTCGACGTCGACCGCGGCGCGCCGCGCACCTTCCTCATGCGCCGCGTCGTCAGCGACGTCGTGCCCCGCAGGCCGCGCGTGCCGTTCGCGGTGCCGGACGGAGCGGCCGACGCCGCGCTGGCGGAGCTCGAGCGCATCTGGTCCGAGGCGACGGCGCGCGTGCGCGTGCTGCCCGGCTCCGACGCGGAGGTCCGGCTCGCGCGACGCCGCGACACCGTCGTCGAGGGCGACGAGATGACGCTGCACCACGCCGACACGAACCTGCTCGCCGACGAGCTCGCCGGGTACGGCGCCGAGGTCGTCGTGCTCGATCCGCCGGAGCTCGCCGCCCTCGTCCGCGACCGGCTGACGCGGATCCGCGACGCTCACGGCGAAGAGGGATGATGGCGGCCAGGGGCTCTCGCCAGTCGATCGCGCTGCTCGTCGCGCTCATCCCGTACCTGACCGCCGAGCGGTCGGTGACGGTCGCCGAGGCGGCGGCGCACTTCGATGTGCCCGAGCAGCGCATCCGCGACGCCGTCGACCTCATCTTCATGTCCGGCGTGCCCGACGGCCTCGGCGACTTCGACCGCTTCGACATCAACTACGACGCCTACGAGCAGGACGGCGTCATCGAGCTGAGCCATCGACCGGCGCTCGACGGCGACGTCATGCGCCTCGCCCCGCGCGAGGTGGGCGCGATCCTCGCGGGCCTGCGTCTCATCCAGGGCGTGCAGGGCATCGACGACGACGCGGTCGCGGCGCTCACGGCGCGGCTGTCCCGCGCCGCGGTGCCCGAGGCGACGAAGATCGGCGTCGACGCCCCCGTCGTGGACTCCGCGGCGGCGATCGTGCGCGACGCGATCGAGCACCGCGTCGTCGTGCACCTCGACTACCGGAAGGCGGGCTCGCCCACCGAGCGCCGCACGGTCGCGCCCACGGCCCTCGAGCTCATCGACGGCCAGGCGTACGTCGTCGGCTTCGACCTCGACCGCGCCGCGGAGCGACGCTTCCGCCTCGATCGCACCGAGCGCGTCGAACCCACCGACGTCGCCTTCCCCGACGAGGCGCTCGGCTCGACGCGCGAGCGCATCGAGCCGGACGAGACGATCGTCGTGCGCGCGACGCCCGCCGCCGCGGCGATGCTCGCCGACTACGCCGACGGGCCCTCGCGCGTCGACGGCGACCACGAGATCGTCGAGATCCGCGTGTGGAACGTCGACGCCGTGCTGCGCCAGGTCGCCTCGCTCGGCGGCGATGCCGTCGTGCTGCGGCCCGCGTCGGCGCGCGCCGCGATGCGGCGATTCGCCGAGGACGCGCTGCGGGCAGCCGACGGCTGACGCGATCCATGCCGAACGCATCCGTCCGGCGCGCCGCACCGAACCCATGGTGACCCCGCCGCGCGGTAGCCTTGAGGGGACATCGAGAGGAATCGATCATGGGCGGATTCGCCGGGAACCTGGCCTCCCACTGGTGGGTCATCCTCATCATCGTGCTGCTGATCTTCGGCGCCACGCGGCTGCCGCAGCTCGCGAAGGGCGTGGGGGAGTCGATCAACGTCTTCAAGCGCGAGGTGAAGAAGGACGCGCCCGCCGACGGTGAGACGACGACCACGACCTCGAGCGACACGCGCGACTCGAAGTAAGGGATGGCCGTCACGGCCGGAGCCGCGAAGCGCACGGGGGACCCCGAGCGCCGCATGCGGCTCGTCGAGCACCTGCGCGAGCTGCGCAGGCGCTTCGTCATCTCGTTCGCCGCGATCGCCGTGCTCGGCATCGGCGGCTTCTTCCTCTCCGACGCCGTCCTCCAGCTGCTCGCAGCGCCGCTCGTGCCGCTGCAGGAGGACCGCATCGTCGAGCTGAACTTCACGTTCATCACGCAGTCGTTCGACATCAAGATGCGGATCGGCCTGCTCGTCGGCGTCATCGCCTCGAGCCCGATCTGGCTCTACCACATCCTCGCCTTCCTGCTTCCGGGCCTGCACAAGGGCGAGCGGCGCTACGTCTGGGGCTTCCTCGCGTCCGCCGTGCCGCTCTTCCTCGGCGGCTGCGTCATGGGCTGGCTGCTGCTGCCGCGCATCGTGCAGCTCTTCGTCGGCTTCGCACCGGAGGGCACGACGTCGGTGCTCTCGGCGCAGGAGTACTTCGACTTCTCGTTCAAGCTCGTCGTCGCCATCGGGCTCGGCTTCGTCGTGCCCGTCGTCATCGTCTTCCTGAACCTCGCCGGCGCGATCACCGGCGCGGCGATCCTCAAGGGATGGCGCTGGGCGGTGCTGGGCATCACCCTCTTCGCCGCCTGCGTCACGCCCGCGGGCGAGCTGCTGTCGATGTTCCTCATCGCGGGCCCCATCGTGCTGCTCTACTTCGCCGCGGGCGGGTTCGCGATCGTGAACGACCGCCGCCGCGCCAAGCGACTCGCCGCCGACGCCTCCGTCGGGTCGGCGGCGTGACGGCCGTCGCGACCGAGGCCTTCGGCGCGGCGCTGCCGTTCGGCCTCGACCCCTTCCAGCGGGAGGCGTGCGAGCTCGTCGAGCAGGGGCGCAGCGTGCTCGTCGCCGCACCGACGGGGGCCGGCAAGACGATCGTCGCCGAGTTCGCCATCCACCTGACGATGGCGGCGCCCACCGGCCGCGTCTTCTACACGACGCCCATGAAGGCGCTGTCGAACCAGAAGTTCCGCGAGCTGCAGGCCGTCTACGGCGACGACGCCGGACTGCTGACGGGGGACACGTCGATCCGCGGCGACGCGCGCGTCGTCGTCATGACGACCGAGGTGCTGCGCAACATGCTCTACGAGGGTCGCGACCTCGCCGACCTCGAGCACGTCGTCATGGACGAGGTGCACTACCTCGCCGACCGCTTCCGCGGCGCCGTGTGGGAGGAGGTCATCATCCACCTCCCGCGGCACGTGCGCATGGTGTCGCTGTCGGCCACGGTCTCCAACGCCGAGGAGTTCGGCGCGTGGCTCGAGGCCGTGCGCGGCGACACGAGCCTCGTCGTGAGCGAGCACCGTCCCGTGCCGCTCGACGGTCACGTGCTCGTGCGCGGCTCGCTCGTCGACCTCTTCGACTCCCGCGGCGACGCCGAGCAGCATCGGCCCAGCCGCGAGCTCGTCGAGCGCACGCGCGGCAGCGACGGCTCCGCCGCGCACGGCCACCGCGATCGCGGCGGCCACAATCGGCACGTCCGGCGCGGCCAGCAGGGCCGCAAGGGGCAGCGCCGCGGATCGGTCGCGCGCGACGCGTACACGTGGCGCGGCGACTCGCGGCCCGCGCGCGTCGATCGTGCCGCGCTCATCGACCTCCTCGACGAGGCATCGATGCTGCCCGCGATCTGCTTCATCTTCTCCCGCAAGGGCTGCGATGCGGCGGTCGAGCAGGTGCTGCGCGGCGGCATCTCGCTCACGACGGCCGAGGAGCGCGGCGAGATCCGCGCCCTCGTCGAGGAGCGCACGCGCAGGCTCGACGAGTCGGACCTCGCCGTGCTCGGCTTCTGGGAGTGGCTCGACGGGCTCGAGCGGGGCGTCGCCGCCCACCACGCAGGGCTCCTGCCCGTGTTCAAGGAGATCGTCGAGGAGCTCTTCCAGCGCCGGCTCGTGCGCGTCGTCTTCGCGACGGAGACGCTCGCGCTCGGCATCAACATGCCCGCGCGGACCGTCGTGCTCGAGCAGCTCGAGAAGTTCAACGGCGAGGCGCGCGTGCGCATCACGCCCGGCGAGTACACGCAGCTCACGGGCCGCGCCGGTCGCCGCGGCATCGACACCGAGGGCCACGCCGTGATCGTCTGGACCGGCGAGCAGACGCCGCAGGAGATCGCGAACCTCGCGTCGCGTCGCTCGTACCCGCTGCAGTCGAGCTTCCGACCCACGTACAACATGGCCGTGAACCTCATCGACCGCTTCGGCGTCGACCGCACGCGCGGCGTGCTCGAGACCTCGTTCGCGCAGTTCCAGGCCGACCGCTCCGTCGTGCAGCTCGCGCGGAGGGTCGTCGACCAGCGCGCGAGCCTCGAGGGGTACGCAGAGGCCATGACGTGCCACCTGGGCGACTTCTCCGAGTACGCGGCGCTGCGCCGCGAGTCGAGCGACCTCGAGCGCGAGGGGCAGCGCGCCGGCATGAGCCACGCCGAGCGCGACGCGCTGCAGCAGCGGCTGCGCGACCTGCGCGCGCTCCTGCGGTCGCATCCGTGCCATGCCTGCCCCGAGCGCGAGAGCCACGCCCGCTGGGGCGAGCGGTACTGGCGGCTCGCGCGGGAGGTCGAGCAGGCCGACCGGCAGATCTCGCGCCGCACGGGGCAGGTCGCCGAGCGCTTCGATCGCATCTGCGACGTGCTGCGCACGCTGCAGTACGTCGTGCCCGGCGAGGACGGCGACGAGGTGACCGAGGCGGGGGAGCGGCTGCGGCGCATCTACGGCGAGCGCGACCTGCTCGTCGCCGAGTCGCTGCGCCGCGGCCTGTGGACCCATCTCGACGCCGCGGACCTCGCTGCCCTCGTGTGCGCGCTCGTCTTCGAGCCGCGGCGCGGCGAGCAGGCGTCCGAGCGGCATCTGCCCGGCGGACCCTTCCGCGAGGCGCTCGCCGCGACCACGACCCTGTGGGCGGAGCTCGACGACCTCGAGCGCGCCAAGCGCCTGCCGGGCTCGGAGCCGCCGCAGACGGGCCTGTCGGTGGCGATGCACCGGTGGGCGCGCGGCGCGCACCTCGACGTCGTGCTCCGCGACACCGACCTCGCCGCCGGCGACTTCGTGCGCTGGGTGCGGCAGACGGTCGACGTGCTCGAGCAGCTGCAGGACGTCGGCACCGCGCGCATCCGCCGCACGGCGCGGGATGCGGTCGACCGCATCCGGCGCGGCGTCGTCGACCTCGGGCAGGAGGCGGCATGAGCACGACCACGACACGGACGCGGCGGCCGCTGCGCCTGCGAGCACCCCTGCCCGCCTGGGGCTCGGTCGTCGCCGCGCTCGTCGGCGCGGGCCTCATGACGCTCTCCTTCCAGCCGTTCGACGCGTGGCCGCTCGTCGTGCCCGGCGTCGCGCTCGCGCTCGTCGCGCTGCGGGGTCGGCGCACGAGCGCCGCCTTCGGCATCGGCGCGCTCACCGGCGCGGCCTTCTTCGCCGTGCACATCCAGTGGATCACCGTCTACCTCGGGCCGCTGCCGCTCGTCGGCCTCACGGGCATCATGGCGCTGTGGTGGGGCCTCGGCGGCATGCTGCTCGCGCTGGCATGGCGGCTGGGGGAGCGGATGCGGGGCGCGTGGGCCGGCGTCATCGTGCTGCCCGCGCTGCTCGCGGGGCTGTGGATGCTGCGCGAGTCGCTCTCGTCGACGGTGCCGTGGGGCGGGTTCTCGTGGGGCCGGCTCGCCTACTCGCAGGCGTCGAGCCCCGTGGGCGACGCGGTGTCGTGGGTCGGCGCCTCGGGCCTCACGTTCCTGCTCGCGTTCGTCGCCGCCGTGCTCGCGGTGCTCGTCCTCGCGCGCGGCATGCTCGTGCGCCGTCGGCTCGTCGTCGCCGCCGCGGTCGTCGTCGGCCTCGTCGCCATCCCCGCCTTCCCGGTCGCCGAGACCGGCACGGTGCGCGTCGGCGCCGTGCAGGGCGACAGCGAGGCGGGACTGCTCGCCGAGTACCGGGCCGGCGACATCATCCGTCAGCACGCCGAGGCCTCCGAGCTGCTCGCCGGCGAGCAGATGGACGTGCT
Organism: Agrococcus sp. SGAir0287; assembly: GCF_005484985.1. Lineage (NCBI taxonomy): Bacteria > Bacillati > Actinomycetota > Actinomycetes > Micrococcales > Microbacteriaceae > Agrococcus > Agrococcus sp. SGAir0287. Next base: position 1,455,765 of record NZ_CP027942.1, on the reverse strand, counting down.
CGTCTGGCCCGAGAACGCCGGCGAGACCGACCCGCAGGACTCGCTCGACTCGACGCGCATCATCGACGACGTGCAGGCGCTCGTCGACGCGCCCATCGTGCTGGGCGCCGTGACGCACGAGGGCGCCGACACCTACAACTCGCTGCTGCTGTGGGACGAGGGCGTGCGCGCGGTGTACCACAAGCGGCATCCCGTGCCCTTCGCCGAGTACCTGCCGGAGCGCGACTTCTTCGGACCGCTGCTCGACGCCCTCGGCTTCCTCGACCTCATCCCGCGCGACTACTCGCTCGACCCGACGAGCGAGAACGCCTTCGACGTCGACGGCGTCGTCTACGGTCTCGCGATCTGCTTCGACATCATCGACGACGGACTCGTGCGCGAGATGGTCGCGGAGCACGGCGCCCAGATCATCCTCGCGCCGACGAACAACGCGGACTTCGGCGAGGGCTCCTGGGAGAACGTGCAGCAGCTCGCGATCGCGCAGCTGCGCGCGCAGGAGGCGGGTCGCGCGCTCGTGAACATCTCGACCGTGGGCACGAGCGCGATGATGCTCCCCGACGGCACCATGGTCGATAGGCTGCCGCAGTACGAGCCTGGAGCCATGATCGAGACCTTGCCGCTCAGCGACACCGTGACGCCCGCGATGGCAGGCGGCGCGCTCGTGGAGCGCGCCATCGCGATCGCGTCGATCGGCCTGCTGCTCGGCCTCGCCCTGGTGCGGAGGCGGCGTGCCTAGCGTGCTCGTGGTCGTACCGACGTACGACGAGATCGACAGCCTCGAGCGCACGATCGGCAGGCTGCGGCAGTCGGTGCCGCACGCCCGCGTGCTCGTCGTCGACGACGCCAGCACCGACGGCACGGGCGAGCTCGCCGATCGCCTCGCGGCCGACGATCCGAGCATCGAGGTGCTGCACCGCACCGTGCGGGGCTACGGCTCGGCCGTGCGCGAGGGACTGCGGGCCGGGATCGCGGCGGGCGTCGACGCCGTCGCCGTCACGGACGCCGACGGCTCGTACGACCTGACGCTGCTCGGGGAGATGCTCGAGGCGATCGAGGAGGACGTCGACCTCGTCATCGCGTCGCGCTGGGTGCCCGGCGGCGACGTGCGCGCGATGGCCGGCCGTCGTCGCGTGCTCTCGCAGGCCGGCAACCGCTACGCGCGCACGCTGCTCGGCACCGACGTGCAGGACCTCACCTCGACGTTCCGCGTGTACTCGACGCGCGTGCTGCGGCGCATGCCGCTCGACCGCATCCGCTCCGACTCCATCGCCTTCCAGATCGAGCTCGCCGTCCGCGTCGCGCAGGCTGGCGGGCGCATCGTCGAGATGCCGGTGCAGTTCACCGAGCGGGCCGTCGGCGTCTCGAAGACCGACGTCGGCATGGTCGTCGACACGCTGCGCCGCGTCACGGCGTGGAGCGTGCACGGCATCCGCGCGCGTCCGCGTCGCCAGCGCTGACGCGCCGCGCGAGCCTCAGCGCAGCGCGCGCACGGCGAGGTCGGCGCGGTCGGTGACGATGCCGTCGACCCCGAGGGCGACGAGCCTGCGCATGTCGGTCGGATCGTTCACCGTCCACACGTGCACCTCGACGCCGGCATCGTGGAAGGCGGCGACCGAGCGCGCGTCGACGATGCGGATGCGCCCGAGCCGCTCGGGCACCTGCACGGCCGCGATGCCCTCGAGCGCGCGGCGCAGGGCGGCGCGCTGCCGCAGCCGCACGGCGAGGAGCGCCCGCGCCATGACCCCGCGCGAGGCGCTCGTCGCGACGCCGGGCAGCGCGGCGACCGCGCGCGCGCGCGTCGCGTCGTCGAACGAGGTGACGAGCACGCGATCGACGGCGCGTGCGTCCTGGATGGCTCGAACGGCGGGCTCGACGGCGGCCGGCACCTTGAGGTCGAGGTTCCAGCGCACGTCGGCGAACGCCGCGAGCGCATCGGCGAGGGTGGGCACGCCGTGCCCGCCGCCGAGGTCGAGCGACTGCAGCGCGCGCGCAGGGGTGGCGTCGATGCGGGTCGCCGCGCCTGCGACGCGCTCGAGCGTCGCGTCATGGGCGAGCATGGCGACGCCGTCGGCGCTCACCCGGACGTCGGACTCGACGTGGGTGGCACCGACGGCGACGGCGGCGCGGAACGCCGCGAGGGTGTTCTCGGGGGCCTCGGTCGCGAGCCCGCGATGGGCGAGGATGCGCGGCCGAGGCCCCTCGAGGAACCTCACTGCTGCGGCGGGACCGGCGGCTGCGGCGGGGTGGGCGGCTGCGGCGTCGACGGCGGCTGCGGGGCGGGCGGCTGCGGCGCCTGGCCGGGCACCTCCTGCTCCGCCTCGCGCACGGAGTCGAGCGCATCCTCCAGGCCCACGCCCGGCGTCTCGTCGGCGATCGACGTCGACGACGAGATCGTGCTCGTCTCGCCGGCGCCGCGCGGGTCGATGCCCGAGTCCTTCAGCGTGTCGGCGATCGAGGGCACCTCGACGTCGCTCACGGAGTCGGGCTCGAAGGTCTCGTCGAGGATCGACGGACCTTGGTCGTCCGTGTCGAACGAGCGCACCTTCGCCGCCGGATTCACGGCCTTGCCCTCGAAGAAGCCCTTGCCGATCTCCTGCAGCGCATCCGTGAGCTCGCTCGGGATGATCCACAGCTTGTTCGCGTCGCCCTCGGCGAGCTTCGGCAGCGTCTGCAGGTACTGGTACGCCAGCAGCTTGTTGTCGGCGTCGCCGGCGTGGATGGCCGCGAACACGCGCTCGATGGCCTCCGACTCGCCCTTCGCGAGGACGACCTGCGCCTCGGCGTCACCCTTGGCGCGGAGCACCTGCGACTTGGCCTCACCCTCGGCGCGGAGGATCGTCGACTGGCGCTGACCCTCGGCCTCGAGGATCTGCGACTGCTTGAGGCCCTCGGCCGTGAGGATGGAGGCGCGACGCTCGCGCTCGGCGCGCATCTGCTTCTCCATCGGCTCGAGGATCGACTGCGGCGGGTCGATCGACTTCAGCTCGACGCGGGTCACCTTGATGCCCCACTTGCCCGTCGCCTGGTCGAGCACCGCGCGCAGCTGCGAGTTGATGACGTCGCGGCTCGTGAGCGCCTCCTCGAGGTTCATCGAGCCGACGACGTTGCGCAGCGTCGTCGCCGTGAGCTGCTCGACGGCCGAGAGGTAGTCGGCGATCTCGTACGTCGCCGAGCGCGGGTCGTTGACCTGGAAGTACACGACGGTGTCCATCGCGACGTTCAGGTTGTCCTCGGTGATGACCGACAGCGGCGGGAACGTGCGCACCTGCTCGCGCATGTCGACGCTGTACGCGAGCCGGTCGATGACCGGCACGAGGATGTTGAGGCCGGGACCGAGCACGCGGTGGAAGCGCCCGAGGCGCTCCACGATGCCCGTGAATCCCTGCTTGATGATGCGGATCGACCTGGCGATGATCACGACGACGACGATGACGACGATCGCGACGATGATCAGCAGGACTGGGCCGATGAGGTCCATGTCGTGCGCTCCTAGCGGTTGGGGATCGGGTTCTTGGGGTCAGCGCTCGGCGGGCACGACGACGACCGTCGCGCCCTCGACGGCGGTGACGACGACGCGCTCGCCGACGTCGAGGTCGCGCGGGCGGGTCGCGGGGGAGAGGCGAGCCGTCCAGGTCTCGCCGTTCGTGAGCGTCACCTCGCCGACGAGGCGCACGAACTGCCGCGTCACCTCGCCGCCGAGGCCCGTGATGGCGTCGACGTTCGTGCGGGCGCCCTGGCCCGAGCGATGCAGTCGCTCGAGCAGCGAGGGACGGACGAGGAAGAGCAGCGCGGCGGCTGCGACGGCGGCGATGAGCACCTGGGCCCACAGCGGCAGGCCCGTGAGGCTCGCGACCATGCCGACGAGCGAGCCGCCGCCGAGCATGAGGAACGTCAGCTCGAGCGTCAGCAGCTCGATGACGAGGCAGATGAGCGCGATCGCGAGCCAGCCGACCCACGCCCACATCCAGATGTCCATCCACCCTCCTCGCCGCCCATCGTAGGGGTCGCATCCCTGCCTTCCCTGGGTGCGTGCAGCATGGCGGGACGCGCCACCGGATGCCCGGGCCCGGGGTACCCGCGAAGGTAGGGTCGAGGGTCGAGAAGAAGGAGCACTCGTGGACAATCCGCTGCAGCCGGGATCGCTGGCAGGCAAGGCCGCGCTCGTGACGGGATCGAGTCGCGGCATCGGCGCCGCGACCATCGGCTACCTCGCCGGCGCCGGCGCCGACGTCGTCGTGAACTACCGCAACAAGGCGCCGCGCGCCGAGAAGGTCGCGGCCGCGGCACGCGAGGTCGGCGTGCAGGCGCTCGTCGTGCAGGCCGACCTCACGGACGCCGCGAGCGTCGAGGCGATGTTCCAGGCCGCGAAGGACGCCTACGGCGGGCTCGACGTGCTCGTGATGAACGCCTCGGGCGGCATGGAGGCCGGCCTGGGCGAGGACTACGCGATGCGCCTCAACCGCGACGCGCAGGTCGCGCTGCTCGACGCCGCGATCCCCGTGCTGCGCCAGGGCGCACGCGTCGTGTTCGTCACGAGCCACCAGGCGCACTTCATCCGCACGACCCCGACGATGCCCGAGTACGAGGCCGTCGCCCTCTCGAAGCGCGCGGGCGAGGACGCGCTGCGCGAGCGCATCGTCGAGCTCGAGGCGCGCGGCATCGAGCTCGTCGTGGTCTCGGGCGACATGATCGAGGGCACGATCACCGCGACGCTGCTCGAGCGCGCCAACCCCGGCGCCATCGCGGGCCGCCGCGAGGACGCCGGGCGCCTGTACGACGTCGACGAGTTCGCCGCCGAGGTCGCCTCGGCCGTCGTCGACCCCGTGCCGCACGACCACACGCGCCTCGTCGGCGACGTGTCGAGCTTCCAGGGCCGCTGATGCGCGCGGAGCACATCGAGCACCTCGTCGAGCTCTCGCGGCCGGCCGTCCACCCCGACGGGTGGGCGGTCGTCGCCGCATCCCGGCCGGACGTCGACGCCAACCGCACCGTGGGGCAGCTGTGGCGCGTCTCGCTCGCCGACGGCGGCCGCACGCGCATCACGCAGGGCGTGTCGGACTCCTCGCCCCAGCTCACGCCCGACGGCACCCGCATCCTGTTCGTGCGCGCCGACGCGAAGGGCCGCCCGCAGGTGTGGGTCATGCCCGCCGACGGCGGCGAGCCGGTGCAGACGACGGACGCGCCAGGAGGCGTGACGGGCTTCCGCATCTCGCCGGACGGCGCGCGGCTCGCGCTCACCGTGCGCGAGGTCGAGCCCGGCCGCGGCTCCACCGTGGAGGGCCTGACGCCCGAGGCGCAGTCGCCGCGACGCATCGTCGACCTGCACGCGCAGCGCAACGGCGTCGGCTACCGCATCGACGCGCGCAGCCGCGTCGCGGTCGCCGACATCCTCGACCCCGGCCTCGAGCCGGACTACGAGCGCGCGCCCGCGCCCGGCGACGCGGGCGCCGAGCACCCGCCGACGCCCACCTCGCGCATCCCCGAGGCCGCGACGCTCACGTCGGGGGACGTCGAGCACGTCGGCGCCGTCTGGAGCGCCGACGGCACCGAGGTGCTCGCGATCCGCGTGGACTCGGACGCTCGCACGGATCTGCGGAACCCGATCGTCGCCATCCGGGTGGACGGCGGCGAGGAGCGCGAGCTGCTCGGCATCGACGCGAACCTCTCGGTCGCGCAGATCGTGGCGGACGCGCACGGCGTGTGGGCCATCGCGCAGGACGTGGGGGAGTCCGGCATCGACTTCGTCGCGCGGAACGCCGGCCTCTACCGCCTCGTCGGGTCGACGCTCGAGCGTCGCACCGACGAGGAGACCATCGACCTCGCGGCCGGCGACCTCACGCTCGTCGACGACGGCGTGCTCGTGCAGGACACGCACCGCGGACGCGTGCACGTGCTGCACGTCGGCGTCGACGGCGTCACGCGACTGACGGGCGACGCGACCGAGGCGACGGGCGTCGCCGTCCACGGCGATCGCATCGTCGTGACGGTGCAGACGCCGACCTCCTTCGGCGAGCTCGGCCTCGTCGAGCCGGGCGAGGACGGCCCGGGCGGCGTGCGCATCCTCACCGACTTCGGCGCGGCGCTGCAGGCGGCGGGCGTGACGGTGCCGACGGAGCACGACCTCGTCGCGCGCGACGGCTCGCGCGTGCACGGCTGGGTGTGGCTGCCCGAGGGCGAGGGTCCGCATCCCGTCCTGCTCAACATCCACGGCGGACCGTTCGCGCAGTACGGCGTGCACGTGTTCGACGAGGCGCAGGTCGCCGTCGATGCCGGCTACGCCGTCGTGCAGTGCAACCCGCGCGGGTCGGCGGGCTACGGGCGCGCCCACGGCCTGGCGATCCGGCAGCGGATGGGCACGGTCGACCTGCACGACGTGCTCGACTTCCTCGACGGCGCGCTCGCGGCGCATCCGAGCCTCGACGGCGACCGCGTCGGCATCATGGGCGGCTCGTACGGCGGCTATCTCACGGCGTGGACGATCGCTCACGAGCACCGCTTCCGCGCCGCCATCGTCGAGCGCGGGTTCCTCGACCCGGAGTCGTTCGTCGGCACGAGCGACATCGGCTCGTTCTTCGGCGACGAGTACGTCGGCACCGACCCCGAGCGCGTGCGCGCGCAGAGCCCCATGGCGGTCGTCTCGCAGGTGCGCACGCCGACGCTCGTCGTGCACGCCGAGCGCGACCTGCGCTGCCCGCTCGAGCAGGCGCAGCGGTACTTCGCCGCCCTGCACCGGCAGGGCACCGAGGCCGAGCTGCTCGTCTTCCCCGGCGAGGACCACGAGCTCACGCGATCGGGCCAGCCACGGCACCGCATCGAGCGCTTCGCAGCGGTGCTCGACTGGTTCGGCAGGCACATCCCGGCCTGACGCAGTCCGCACGACGAGGCCCCGCACGCGCATCGCGTGCGGGGCCTCGTCGCGTCGGGTCAGCGCTCGACGCCGACGCGCTCGGCGATGCGCTCGCGCATGCCGTGCTCGTCGTCGAGCCAGTTCTGCCCCTTGTTGCGGAGGAAGACGACGTAGACGACGAGGGACGCGGCGATCACGACCGTGACGTAGCCGATGAACAGCGGCACCTGGTCGGCGCCGTTCGCCGCCTGGAAGAGCAGCGGCGCGGTGCCACCGAACATCGAGTTCGCCAGCGCGTAGCCGAAGCCGACGCCGAGCGCGCGGATGTGCGTCGGGAAGAGCTCCGCCTTCACCACCGCGTTGATCGACGTGTAGCCGGTGAGGATGACGAAGCCGCCGACGAGGATCGCGAACGCCGCGACGGCGCTCGTCTGCTGCGGCAGCCACGTGATGAGGAACCACGTGTAGAGGACGCCGCCGATGCCGAAGAAGACGAGCAGCGTCTTGCGGCCGACGATGTCGGAGAGCCAGCCGCCCAGCGGCTGCAGCAGCATGAGGATCGTGAGGGCGACGAGGTTGATGACGGTGCCGGTCACGACGTCGTCTCCTGCGAAGGCGCCCTTGACGATGCTCGGACCGTTGACGGAGTACGTGTAGAACGCGACCGTGCCGCCCATCGTGACGAGGAAGCACAGCAGCAGCGGGCGCCACTGGTGCGTGAGCAGCTCGCGCATCGAGCCCGATTCGCGCGACTCGCCGCTGCGCGCGGCCTCGATGGTCTCGGTCGTGAGCGACTCGTCCATCGTGCGGCGCAGCCAGAACACGACGATCGCCGCGACGCCGCCGATGCCGAACGCGACGCGCCAGCCCCACTCGGAGATCGCCGACGCGTCGAGCGTCAGCACCATGACGAGCAGCGTGGCCTGCGCGAGCACGTGGCCGCCGACGAGCGTCACGTAGTGGAACGACGAGAGGAAGCCGCGCCGACCGGGGATCGCGGCCTCCGACATGTAGGTCGCCGACGTGCCGTACTCGCCGCCCGTCGCGAAGCCCTGCGCGAGGCGGCAGAGGACGAGGATGACGGCGGCGCCGACGCCGATCGTCGCGGCGGTGGGCGTGATGGCGATGACGAACGAGCACGCCGCCATGACGGAGACGGAGACCGTGAGGGCGAGGCGCCTGCCGTGCCGGTCGGCGAAGCGACCGAAGAACCAGGAGCCGATGGGCCGCATGAGGAACGTGACCGCGAAGATCGCCCACACGTACAGCGTCGAGTTCTGATCGTCGTCCGCGAAGAACTGCGACTCGAAGTACGAGGCGAACACGGAGTAGACGTAGACGTCGTACCACTCGACGAGGTTGCCCGCCGAGCCCTTCAACGTGTTGGAGACGGATCTGCGGAGGCTCACGGGAGCGTGGGTCGTCGTCGACATGCGCCCCATCCTGGGGGTGCGGCGCGCATCCGTCGCCACCCTGGCGCGGATCCTTACGCGACCTTTACGTTCCGCCTGCACGGGCGCCGGCGAGCGACGTGCCTACCATGCAGGGTGCGTGTGCTCATCGCGGAGGACGACGCCTCGGTCGCCGGGGCGCTCGCCGCCGTGCTCGCACGCGCAGGCCACGAGACCGTCGGCGTCGCACGCGGGGGCGACGTGCTGCTGCGGCACCGCGACGCCGACCTCGTGCTGCTCGACCTGGGCCTCGAGGACATGGACGGGCTCGAGGCGCTGCGCCGCCTGCGCGCCGTGAGCGACCTGCCCGCGATCGTCGTCACCGCTCGCGGCGACGAGCGCTCGACGGTGCGGGCGCTGCGGCTCGGCGCCGACGACTACCTCGTGAAGCCCGTGCGGATGCACGAGCTGCTCGCGCGCATCGAGGCCGTCGCACGCAGGCGTCGCGGCCCGGACGCGGAGCCCGCCGACGTCGTGACCGTCGGCGACGTGCGGATCGACCTCGCCGCACATCGGGTGACGACGCCGTCGGGCGAGGTCGCGCTGACGCCGACGGAGCATGCGCTCGTCGCGGTCCTCGCGCGCCGCGTGGGCGTCGCGGTGAGCAGGCAGCAGATCCTCGACGAGGTGTGGGGCGACGCGTACGCGGCGCGGTCGCGCTCGTACGACGTGCACCTGGCGCAGGTGCGCCAGAAGCTGCCCGGGCTCACGATCACGACGATCCGAGGCTTCGGCTGCCGACTCGAGGACGGGAGCGGTGGATGAGGCTGCGGGTGCTGCTGCCGCTGCTCGTGCTCGGGCTGCTCGCCGTGTGCGCCGTCGTCGTGCCGGTCGCCGAAGGCATCGCCGTGTCTCGCACCCAGCAGCTCGTGCTCCAGCGCGCGAGCGCGATGGATCAGATCGTGCAGCGTGCCGCGACCGCCGTGCGGAGCGACGACGTCGACGGCCTCGCGCGCTACGTCGATCGCATGCACGCCACGTACGGCGAGGCCGTGCTGGTCGTCGACGCCGGTGGCGACGTGCTGGCGTCGACGGGCGTGATCGAGCGGGGCGGCGAGCTCGATCGGCTCCTGCTCACGGCGTCCCGCGCCGTCCCGCAGTGGTCGCTGCCGACCGTCGTGCCGTGGAGCCGGGACGTCGCGCTCGTCGCGGAGCCCGTGCTCGCCGACGGCGACGTGCCGGTGGCCGCCGTCGTGCTCGCCGTCGACCTCTCCGCCGCGCGCTCCGACGTCGCGGGCGCCTGGACGCTCGTCGGCCTCGCCGGGATGCTGCTGCTCGCGACGCTGCTCGTCGCGTCGCTGCAGTGGACGCGATGGGTGCTGCGGCCGGTCCGCGCGCTCGACGCCGCAGCCACGGCGCTCGCCGAGCACCGCGATCCCGACCTGCGCGCGGCGTCCGGCCCGCCGGAGCTCCGCCACCTCACCGACTCCTTCCGACGCATGGCCACGAGCGTCGAGGACGCGCTCGAGCAGCAGCGGGGCTTCGTCGCCGACGCGTCGCATCAGCTCCGCAATCCTCTTGCCGCCGTGCGGCTCCGGCTCGACGCGTCGCCGAGCGGCGCGCTCGAGCCGGAGACGCTCGCGGCCCTCGACCACGACCTCGATCGTCTCGAGCGCACGGTCGACCGCATGCTCGAGCTCGCCGATGCCGAGCATCGCGCCACGGCGGAGGCGAGCGGGCGGCGCTCGGGCTTCGCGGAGGCGTCGCCGCGCACCAACGTCACCTCGGCGGCCGCCCTCGCCGAGCCGTGGATCGGCAGGCTCGCCGACGCGGGCCAGCATCTCGTCGTCGAGGGCGACGCGAGCGTCGAGGTCGCCTGTCGTCGCAGCGACCTCGAGGAGATGGTCGAGATCGCGCTCGACAACGCGCGCAAGTACGCAGGTGCCGGCGCCACCGTCCGCCTCGCGCTCGCGCGCGTCGACGATCGCGTCGTGGTGTCGATCGCCGACGACGGGCCGGGGCTCGCTCCCGAGGAGCGCGCGCTCGCAGGGACGAGGTTCTGGCGCGCATCGGCGCACGGCGGCGTGTCGGGCACCGGTCTCGGCCTCGCCATCCTCCGTGAGCTCGCTCGCGCGAACGACGTCGCCGTCGCCGTCGATCGCGCCACCGAGGGCGGCCTGCGCGTCGCGCTGACCATGGGCACGGCACCGTGACCCCCGGCGCACCCCTCACGCGACGCGCCGTGCTCGCAGCGGCCGTCGGAGCAGCCGTCTCGACGCTCGCCGGATGCACGCTCGGGCAGTCGCCGCCGAGGCTCGCCATGGCCTGCGGCGAGCGCGGCGGCACGTACGTGCAGTTCGGCGACCTGCTGCGTGCCGTGCTCGCGCGCAGGGGCGCGGCATCGCTCGCGGTGCTGGAGTCCGGCGGCAGCATCGACAACCTCGCGATGCTGGGATCGCGCGAGGCCGACCTCGCCATCGCCCTCGCGGACGCCGTGACGGGGCACGAGGGCGAGGTCGTCGCGATCGGCCGGATCTACCAGAACTACCTCCAGTGCGTCGTGCGCGCCGACGGCGACGTCCGAGCGCTCGAGGACCTCGCCGGTCGCGTCGTCGCGGCCGGCGCGCCCGGATCGGGTGCCGCGCTCACGGCCTCCCGCGTGCTCGACGCGGCGGGGCTGCGCACGGGCCCGGCCGCCGTCGGATCCGTCGCCCTGCTGCTGCCCGACGCGATCGCGGCGCTCGCCGACGGCACGATCGATGCGTTCTTCTGGTCCGGGGGCGTGCCGATCCCGGAGGTCGAGCGCCGTCGCGGGACGCTCGCCGTGCGGCTCCTCGACCTCACGCCGACGCTGCCGACCCTGAGCGCCGAGCACCCGGGCGTCTACGCGTCGACGTCGGTGCCGAGCGGCGTCTACGACGCGCCGGCACCGGTCCCGGCGATCGGCGTCTCGAACCTCCTGCTCGCGAGTCCCGATCTCCCCGACGCGACGGCCGCGGGCCTCGTCGACGCCCTCGTCGAGGACGCGCAGGCGCTCGTGCCGGACGACTCGGTGGGGGTCCAGTACCTCTCCGCCCCGAGCCTCATCGACACCGATCCCGTCCCGCTGCACGACGCCGCCCGACGTCGGTACCGCGAACGCTACGGCTGAGCCGGACGCGCTCGGTCGCGGCGGCCGATCGTCCTAGGATCGTGATCGTGGACGCCCTCGCCGTGGATCGACTGCCCGTGACCGCCACCGAGATCGCCTCCTGGGCGATCGCGCTCATCGCCGTCGCCATCGTGGTGATCGGCGGCATCGTGCTGCTCGTGTCGCGCCGTCGCAAGGCCGCGCGCGCCGAGCAGGCAGCGACCGCCGACGGCGCCGACGCGCCCTCCACGGGGTCCGACGGCCCCGCGGATGCCTGAGCCGCGCGCCGACGAGACCCGGGGCGTGCGCCGCACGGCGCGCGTCCTGTGCCTCGACGAGACGGGAGCCGCACTGCTGCTGCGCACCCGCTGGGACGGCGACGTCGCGCCGCCGCGCTGGCTCACGCCCGGCGGCGGCATCGAGGCGGGCGAGACCGAGCGCGAGGCGGCGGTGCGCGAGCTCTTCGAGGAGACCGGCCGCCGCGTCGCGCCGAGCGAGCTCGTCGGTCCCATCGGCCATGCGCGCGTGCCGCATCCCGACGGCCACCCGTACGCCGCGACGGACGCCGTCACGTTCCTGTGGCGCACGACGCGCTTCGCGCCGGGCGACGAGCATCGGATGCCCGACGAGCTGGACGACATCCTCGAGCACCGCTGGTGGAGCGCCGCCGAGATCCGCGCCTCCGGCGAGGAGTTCAGCGCCGAGGACGTGCTCGCGGCGCTCGACAGGCTCGCAGGCGGCGCGCCGCATCCGGGCGACGCCGTGCGCGTCGAGGGCGCGAAGTGGAACGGCAAGCCCCACTGGCGCTACGACGCGCGCGTGCTCGGCACCGACGAGCACGGCCTGTGGATCGGCGTCGACGCCGGTACGACGGTGCAGAAGGGGTGGCGCAAGGAGTACCTGACTGGCCACGCCTTCGTGCGGCTCGTGCCGCCGACGACCGTGGGCTGGGACGAGGGATCGTGGATGCTCCCGGGCTGGTGGGACGGCGCCGACGTCGACGCGTACGTCGACGTGACGACGCCGCCGACGGTGCGCCGCGACGCGTCGGGGGAGGGGTGGATCGTCGAGTACGTCGACCTCGACCTCGACCTCGTCGTGCCGGCGAGCGGCCTCGCCCCGTGGCTCGACGACGAGGACGAGTTCGCCGCGCGCTCGGTGAGCCACGGCTGGCCGTCGTGGCTCGTCGAGCACGGGCGCGCCGCGGCCGACGCGCTGCTCGCGCGCGCCGCGACCGGCGCCGCCGTGCCGATGGATGCGGGCCACGCGTGGCTGGCGCGCCACCTCGCGGACGCCGAGGGACGCTAGCCGGCCTGCACCTCGCGCTCGGCGGTCGCGACGAGCGCGTCGCGATGCCCGGGGCGGACCGCATCCGTGTCGAGCCCCTCGAGCACGGCCGCGTGCACGCGCGCGACGCCCTCCTCGGAGACGAGGCCGAGGCCGTGCGCGATGCGTGCGGCGCCCGAGTACGTCTCGAACGTCGAGACGCCGCGGCGCGCCCACCGCGCGCGGCGCTGCGCGTCCACGCCCGTCACGTCATGGATGAGCACGCGCGCGACGAAGTCCGGGGCGCGCGCGACCATCGCGGCGCCGACCTGCGGGTCGGCCTGGCCGGAGTCGCCGACGAAGACGTAGCGGCACTCGGGGAAGAGCATGCGCTCGTGCTCGAAGTTCTGCAGCTTGCGGGCGGCGATCGACGCCTTCGTCGCGATGTTCAGGAACGCGCCGCCGAGCACCGTGTGCGGCGGCAGCCCGAGCGGCGCGAGCGCATCGCGCGTGTACTGCTCGATGAGGCCTCGTGGGCCCTCCGGCCGCGCGGTGACGAACGTGAGGTCGCCGGGTCGGCCGGGCTCCGCCGCCGCGCCGTCGTCGAGCTCGCGCAGGAACTGCACGACGCCCGGGTACACGCGGCCCCGCGCGAAGCGACGGTCGTGCAGCATCGACTTCACCGTGTCGTCGATGTCGCTGAGGATGCGCAGCTCGTGGTGGGAGCGGGCCGCGGCCTCCTCGCGGATGCGGCGCAGCACGTGGTGGCGGTCGATGTGCGTGAGGCGCTCGAAGACGAGGTGCTCGAGGTCGTGCCGGTCGCCCGTGGCGTTGAGCAGGTACTTGAAGTCGCGGAAGTCCTCGCCCGTCAGCCCGTCGAAGACGCCGCGGATCGCGCCGGAGAACGTCGCGCGATTGCGCACGGAGCGCAGCGCGTGCACGACCTCGGCGAGCACCCTCGGCGAGAGGTCGTGCGCGCGGTCGAGGCACAGCAGCGCGGCGAGCTCGGCCCTCCGGTCGCGAGCGAACGGTCCGTCGAACGCTCGCAGCAGCCGCTCGAGGTCGAACCCCGACAGGACGGCGTCGAGGTCGCCGCTCGTCGCCAGCGTGTGCAGGATGCGCGTGCGGGGGTCGGTCATCGCTCTCCTCCTGGTCGGCGCACGAGCAGCGCGCCGGGATCGATCCATGCCTCGAGCGCCACGATGCGCCCGAGCGCGTCGCCGTCGACCTGCACGGGGATGCGGTCGGCCTCCAGCCGCACGCGATGCCCCGTGCGATGCGACAGGACGCCCTCGGCGCGCGCGAGCCCCATGCCGGACGCGGCGATGCGCCCCCAGTGCAGGATGCGCCGCGGCGACACCGCGGCGAGGTGCAGCAGGCCGTCGTCGGGTCGCGTGCCCGGCACGACGCGCAGCCCGAGCGTGATGCGGGCGGTGTTGTGCACGAGCACCGTCCACGCCTGCGTCCGCATCGGCGGCTCGTCGTCGAGCCGCGCACGCACGGCGTGCAGGGGAGCGGCGAAGCGGCGCACGCCCGAGAGCACGTACGCACCCCATCCCAGCCGTCGCTTGCGGGCGAGCGACGCCGCCTCGACCGCGGTCGCGTCGTGGCCGATGCCGACGACCACGAGGAACGCGTGGGCGGCCGCGTCGCGTCCCTCGGCGTGCAGGACGACGCGGCCGAGATCGGTCGGCAGCGCTGCGGCGTCGAGCCCGAGGGCGATGCGGGCCGCGGCGTCCGCGGAGCGCAGCGGCAGGTCGAGGTTGCGGGCGAAGAGGTTGGCGGTGCCGGCTGGCACGACGCCCATGGGCACGCTCGTGCCGGCCAGCACGTCGGCGACGTCGCGGATCGTGCCGTCGCCGCCGACGACGACGACGGCGTCCGCACCCTCGGCGAGCGCATCCTGCGCGTGCTCGGTGGCGCGACGCTCGCCCGTCCATCGCACGTCGCGCGCGCCGTGGGCCTCGAGCGCCCGCACGCCGCGCATCGACGCGCGTGCGATCGGATTCGCGATGACCACCGGCACGCGCGTCAGGCTAGCCGCGCCACCTGGAGGCGGCGTCCAGCGAGCCGCGGGCAGCCGGGTGGATGCCGCCCGCGCCGGCGGGAGCGCATAGCGTAGGGGAGTGACCCACGCGAGCCAGCACCCCGCCACCATCGCCGTCACCGCGGGCCGCCCCGCGGCCGAGCCCGACCAGCCGCTCAACGCGCAGATCATGCTCGCGTCGTCGTTCGTCGCGGGCGGCGACCTCGAGTACGCGCGCTTCCAGAACCCCACGTGGACGGCGCTCGAGGATGCGATCGGCGGCCTCGAGGGCGGTCGCGCCCTCGCGTTCGCCTCCGGCATGGCCGCCGTCGCCGCCGTGCTCGACCAGGTGCCGCACGGCGGCCGCGTCGTCGTGCCCCGGCACGCGTACCAGGGATCCCTCGGGCTGCTCGAGCAGCACCGGCTCGCGGGACGCGTCGAGCCCGTGCTCGTCGACGTGGAGGACGCCGACGCCGTGATCGCCGCGATCGAGGGCGCGGCGCTCGTCTGGCTCGAGACGCCGACGAACCCGGCGCTCGAGGTCGCCGACGTGCCGCGCGTCGTCCAGGCCGCGAAGGCCGCGGGCGTGCCGGTCGCCGTCGACAACACGTTCGCGACGCCGCTGCTGCAGCGTCCGCTCGACGACGGGGCCGACGTCGTCGTGCACTCGGCGACGAAGCTCATGTCGGGGCACTCCGACGTCATCCTCGGCGCCGTCGTGACGCGCGACGACGCCTGGCACGAGCGGCTGCACGCCAACCGCTCGCTGCACGGTGCCATCCCCGGCCCGTTCGAGGCCTTCCTCGTGCTGCGCGGGCTGCGCACCCTCGACGTGCGACTCGAGCGCGCGCAGGCGAACGCGAGGGCCGTGGTGGCGGCGCTCGAGGCGCATCCGGCCGTCGTGCGCGTGCGCTACCCGGGGTTCTCGACCGTCGTCTCCTTCGAGCTCCCCTCGGCCGAGGCCGCGGACCGAGTGGTCGCCTCCGTGCGGCTCGCCCGGCACGCGACGAGCCTCGGCGGCGTCGAGACGACGCTCGAGCGGCGCCGCCGCTGGGCGTCGGAGTCGAAGAGCATCCCCGAGGGGCTCGTGCGGCTCTCGGTCGGCATCGAGCACGGCGACGACATCGTCGCCGACCTGCTGCAGGCGCTCGACGCCTGAGCGTCCGCGCACGGGTGCGTGCCGCCGGGGAGCGTCCTAGGCTGGATCGCGTGCCACGCCGCCGGTGGCGCACGGCCATCCAGAGCCCCGGAGCACCATGAGCGACGCGACGCATCCCGCCGACCGCCACGACCGCATCCGCGTGCTCGGCGCCTGCGAGAACAACCTCAAGGACGTCTCGCTCGACATCCCGAAGCGGCGCCTCACGGTGTTCACCGGCGTCTCCGGATCCGGCAAGTCGTCGCTCGTCTTCGGCACGATCGCGGCCGAGTCGAAGCGCATGATCGACGAGACGTATCCCGCGTTCGTGCAGGGCTTCATGCCCTCGCTCGCGCGGCCCGAGGTCGACCGGCTCGAGGGCCTCACGACCGCCATCATCGTCGACCAGGAGCGGCTCGGCGCGAACCCCCGCTCCACCGTCGGCACCGCGACCGACGTGCACGCGATGCTGCGCATCCTCTTCTCGCGGATGGGGGAGCCGGCGATCGGCTCGCCGAACGCGTTCTCGTTCAACGTGCCGAGCGTGCAGGTGTCGGGCACGATGACGATCGAGCGCGGCGACGGCTCGGAGTCGATCGAGCGGTCCGAGACGATGCTCGGCGGCATGTGCCCGCGATGCCAGGGGCTCGGCCGCATCGACGACATCGACCTGAGCGAGCTCGTCGACGACTCGAAGACGCTGCTCGAAGGCGCGATCCGCGTGCCCGGCTACACCGCCGACGGCTGGCTCGTGAAGATCTTCGTCGCCTCCGGGTTCGTGCCCGGCGACGTGCCCATCCGCGACCTCACCGAGCAGCAGCGGCAGGACTTCCTGTACAAGGAGCCCACGAAGGTCAAGGTCGAGTCGATGACCATGACGTACGAGGGCCTCGTGCCGAAGATCCAGAAGTCGATGCTGTCGAAGGATGCCGACGCGATGCAGCCGCACATCCGCGCCTTCGTCGACCGCGCCGTGACCTTCCAGCCGTGCCCCGACTGCGACGGCACGCGGCTGTCGGCGCCAGCACGCTCGTCGCTCGTCGCCGGCCGCTCCATCGCCGACGTGTGCCGGATGCAGATCTCGGACATCCTGCCGTGGCTGCGAGGCATCGACGCGCCGGCCGTCGCGCCGCTCGTGGAGGCGCTCGCCGAGACCCTCGACTCGTTCGTGGCCATCGGCCTCGGCTACCTGTCGCTCGACCGCTCGTCGGGCACGCTCAGCGGGGGAGAGGCGCAGCGCACGAAGCTCATCCGCCACCTCGGCTCGGCGCTCACCGACGTGACCTACGTCTTCGACGAGCCGACGATCGGCCTGCACCCCCACGACATCCAGCGCATGAACGACCTGCTGCTGCAGCTGCGCGACAAGGGCAACACGGTGCTCGTCGTCGAGCACAAGCCCGAGACGATCGCGATCGCCGACCACGTCGTCGACCTCGGCCCGCGCGCGGGCTCGGACGGCGGCACGATCCAGTTCGAGGGCACCGTCGAGGGGCTGCGCGCCTCGGGCACCCTCACGGGCACGCACCTCGACGATCGCGCGGCGCTCAAGGATGCGGTGCGCTCGGGCTCGGGGGCCATCGAGGTGCGCGGGGCGACGGCGAACAACCTCGAGGGCGTCGACGTCGACGTGCCGCTGGGCGTGCTCACGGTGGTCACCGGCGTCGCCGGCTCGGGCAAGTCGTCGCTCGTGCACGGCTCGATCGGCACGCGCGACGGCGTGGTGACGATCGACCAGACGTCCATCCGCGGCTCGCGTCGCTCGAATCCCGCGACCTACACGGGCCTCCTCGAGCCGGTGCGCAAGGCGTTCGCGAAGGCCAACGGCGTGAAGCCCGCGCTGTTCAGCGCGAACTCGGAGGGCGCGTGCCCGACGTGCAAGGGCGCCGGGCTCATCTTCACCGACCTCGGCCCGATGTCGACGGTGTCGACGACGTGCGAGGACTGCGGCGGCAAGCGCTTCATGTCGTCGGTGCTGGAGTACACGCTCGGCGACCTCGACATCAGCGAGGTGCTGGGGCTGTCGGTCGCCGAGGCGCGCGAGTACTTCGCCGCATCCGCGTCGAAGGTGCCCGCCGCGCTCTCGATCGTCGAGCGCCTCGCCGACGTGGGTCTCGGCTACATCAAGCTCGGGCAGCCGCTCAACACGCTCTCGGGCGGCGAGCGTCAGCGCCTCAAGCTCGCGGTGCAGATGGCCGAGGAGGGCGGCGTGTACGTGCTCGACGAGCCGACGACGGGCCTGCACCTCGCCGACGTGCAGCACCTGCTGGGGCTGCTCGACCGACTCGTCGACTCGGGCAAGACCGTCATCGTCATCGAGCACCACCAGGCCGTCATGGCCCACGCCGACTGGATCGTCGACCTCGGCCCCGGCGCCGGCCACGATGGCGGTCGCATCGTCTTCGAGGGCACGCCCGCCGACCTCGTCGCCGCACGCTCGACGCTCACGGGGCAGCACCTCGCCGAGTACGTGGGGGCGTGAGTGGCATGCAGGATTCTCACAGGTTCGGGGGAGCGGTGAAACGGCGCAGCAGGCTTCGCACCCTATTCCTCTGCCTCGCAGCCGCGTTCGGCATCCTCACCTTCGTGCTGCTGCCGCTCGGCCAGGTGCTCTGGATCGTCGCCATGCCCCTCGCGGCGGCGTTCGTCGTGATCGCGGTGCGCCTGCGCGACGAGGGCGAGTCCGACGAGGACGTCGAGGACGCGATCGACGAGCGGCGCTGATGGGCGCCTTCGCGCGCGGCGCGCTGCGACGCAGGATCCTGCGCGACGCTCGTGGGCTGACGCCGTCGATCGAGCTGCCGTGGTCGCCGCCGTTCGGCGACGAGCTCGATGCTGCGCTCGTCGACCTCGTCGCCGACGTGCTGGTGCTGCAGGCGGACGTCGTGGATGCGCGCACGTGGCACGACGACGGCGCGCGACGACGCGTCCGTGTCGTCGACGCGTCCACATCGATCGCCGAGCGCGCCGATGCGCTCGCATTGCGCGCGACAGCCCGCGCGCTGCGCGAGATCGCCGCATCGGTGCGCGCGTGGGAGGCGTTGGCGCCGCAGCGCTGAGCCACGGCCGCGCCATGATAGAACGCCGATAATGCACATTATGTCGCGTTTGTCAGCGCCGACCCCTCCCCAGGGCTCGTTGAACGTGCGACGCTGAGGCTGGATCGCGCAGCGATTCCGGTGGCGGAAGACAAGCCCGGGAGGTCCATCAGCATGTCGCTCGTGGCGTCGTGGCGGTTGCCCGAGCTCATGGCGCGTGCCGGCTACCGCCGCACGAGTGACCTGGTCAAGCCGCTCGCGGCCCGAGGCGTCGTGCTGTCGCGTTCTCAGGTCTATCGCCTCACACGGGATCCAGATCGAGTCTCGCTGCGTGTGCTCGCTGCGCTGTGCGACATCTTCGGCGTCGGAGTCGAAGAGTTGATCACCCTCGGCCCACCGGGCGAAGGCTGAGTCCGCCGTCCCGTTCGTGGTCCCTCCACCGGGCGCTTCACCGGGCGGGTCTTTCGGGCCTTCGCTCCCCCAGTCCCCACGCGGGTCATCTAGACCCGGGCGGGCGCTGCGAGGTGTCCCACTGAGGGATCGGCTTGCGGGAGTGGCGCGACTGCACTCGCTGTCGGTCGTGACACCTACAGTCTCAAATTGGAGACATGGCTCCGGCGACCAATCTTGACTCGAGGAGCGCGCACGACGATGGGGACTTCGACTCCCGGCGAACGGGACTTCCTGCTGGCCCAGGCCCGCGAGCTCTACGGCCGGGTCGTGTACTCGCACAAGGCTCATGAGAAGCAAGCCGACATCTACGACGCGCGGCACCGACGCTTTCAGTGGTGCAAGGTGAGCCTCGCTGCCGCAAGCTCCGGGACTTTCTTGGCGGCCTTGGCTGGCGTTTTCCTCGAGGCTCAGATCTCCTCGCTGGTGATCTCGTTCGTCGCGCTTCTCCTATCAGCTGCAACCCTCGCCGGGGATACCTTCGAGTACGGCGAGGCAACGCAAAGGCACCGGGATTGTGCCGCGCGCCTGTGGAGCGTGCGGGAGTCCTATCTCTCGCTTATCGTGACTCTGCAGTCGAGCGGCGCCGATCTTCCTGCGGCTCGCGAGCGGAGAGACGATCTTCAGGCCGAGCTCAAGGAGGCGTACGGCAACGCGCCGCGCACCTCCCCTCGCGCGTATCGCAAGGCTCAGCGAGGCTTGCAGAATCAGGGAGACATCAGCTTCGATCCAGGCGAACTCGACCGCCTTCTGCCAGAGCAGCTTCGACAGGGCCGTGATGACGCAGACGTCTGAGATCTTTGACGGCTTCTTGACGAACCTGGGCGTCGACAACGGAGCCACGATTGCGGTGCGACGAGATCACCAAGGCGCTGAACAAGGACTTCCGCGGCATCGAGAGTTCGACCGATCACAAATTGATGGTCGGCTCCTACGGCCGTTGGACCGCCATCCGGGGCGTGTCCGATCTTGACCTGCTTTTCATCGCGCCCGCGTCGCTCCGAAGCGACTACGACAAGGACGGCGGGGCGGCGCGCATCCTGCAACGGACAAAACGAGCGATCCAGAACCGCTACCCCGCGACGACCGTCCGCGTCGACCGACTCGTCGTCGTCGTCGAGTTCACCTCGTTCTCCTTCGACGTGCAGCCCGTGTTCGCGAATGACGACGACTCCTACTCGTACCCGGACACCTACTCCGACGCCTGGAAGGTGACGAAGCCCCGCGCCGAGATCAGAGCCATTCGGGAGGAGAACGAGACAGCGCGCGGCAACCTTCGCAGGCTGTGCCGAATGACCCGTTCCTGGAAGAACAAGCACGGTGTCGTCATGGGCGGGCTGCTGATCGACACCCTCGCGTCACGATTCTTCAAGGCGGAGCCAGACTGGGCCGCGGAGGGCTCCGACGGATTCGGCCTCATGTGCGAGGCGTTCTTCGACTTCCTCGCGCAGGAACCCGACCACGAGTTTTACGCGGCAATCGGCAGCGGCCAGCGCGTCAAGGTCAAGAAGCGCTTCCAGCCGGCGGCAGCCGACGCGCGCGATCTTGCCAGCATCGCTATCGGAGCTCGTGACCAGAGGAACGAGTACGCCAAGTGGCGAGCTGTCTTTGGCCGCTCCGTACCGAAGATCCAGCACGCTGGCGAGGAAGCTTCGTTCTCGAAGTTTCGCCACACCGAGGAGTTCGTCGAGGATCGGTTCCCCGTCGACATCCGCGCGTCGCTCGAGATCGACTGCACCGTCACGCAGGACGGATTTCGGCCCCAGTTCCTGCGGACGCTGCTCCGGAAGGCCCTACCTCTGCGCCCGCGGAAGAAGCTGCAGTTCACCATCGTGGAATGCACGGTGGTGGAGCCGTATGACGTTCGATGGAAGGTCCTCAACCGCGGCACCGAGGCGGAACGACGAGACTGCATCCGCGGCACGCTCGTCGAAGCCAACGAGGGGCGTGATCGTACGGAGTACACCGTGTTCAGAGGCGAGCACGTCGTCGAGTGCTACATCATCAAGACCGGTGTGGTCGTCGCGCGCTCCTCAATCGAGGTACCGATTTCAGGCAGCTAGCCGCGCCGCGGTCAGCACCTGCGCGAGGTGGAGCTGCAGTTCTAGGCTCACGACCGAAGTTGGTATCCCCGATATCCAGTCCGGCGGCGCTGCCCTCTCCCCAGAGCCCGTCGAACGTGCGACGCTGAGGTTGAATCGCGCAGCGATTCCGATGGCGGAAGCCGAGCCCGGGAGGTCGATCAGCATATCGATACCCCTGAGGAGGCTCTGGACCTCATCCTCGCCGCGATCACGGCAACCGGTCGTCGCGCCGCACCCGATGACGTGGCCATCGCGCTCGATCCCGCCGCGAACGGATTTGGCGATGGCGACGGCCACTACCGGATCGCTGGCGACGACCTCGACCGCGCGGCATTGGTCGATCGCTACGGCGCACTCCTCGACGTCTACCCCATCCGGAGCATCGAGGATGGGTTCGACGAGGATGACCACGTGGGGTGGTCGCTCATGGCTGACCGATTCTGGGGCCGGGTGCAGCTCGTCGGAGATGACCTCTACGTCACGGACTCTGCCAGGATCGCCGAGGGCGCGGACCGCGGCTGGAGCGATGCTGCACTGATCAAGCCGAACCAGGTCGGCATCGTGAGCTAGACCCTCGACGCGATCGCCACCGCGCGGTCCCACGGCATGGCATGCATGGTGTCCCACCGGTCCGGCGAGACAACCGACACGTTCATCGCCGACGTCGCGGTCGGTACGGGCGTCGACCAGATCAAGGCGGGTGCCCCCCGCCCGCGGCGAGCGGGTCGCCAAGTACAACCGGCTCACCGAGATCGCAGCCGACGATCCCGATCTGTCCTACGGGCTGGGCCGACCGGCACAGGAGAGCGTGTGAGTCGACCACTCCGTTCGACGAAGGCAATCGGCGACGTCCCACCGCCTTCTGCGTCCATAGAGGCGGCCGGGTCGTCGTCGGCTAGGACGACGACCCTGCCGTGCTTCAGCGGATCGGCGTGCCCGTGGGGTCCACGACCCACCACACGTCCATGACGCCCTGGCCGAGGGTGTCGCCGGGCTCGGCGTCCTGCGCGAAGTAGTAGAGCGGCCAGCCGTCGAGCGTGAGCTGCGGCTCTCCGTCCACGCCGGTGATCGTGCCGACCTCCCCCGTGACGCCGTCGAGCTGCACGTCGTCGCTGCCCGGCACGGCAGGCCACATGTCGGCGCAGTTGCCCTCGCAGGTCGAGGACCCCGAGCCCTGCTCGTCGGAGTCGAACTGGTACACGACGGCCCCGTCGCCATCCACGACGATCGTGCCGAGATCGGTCTCGGTCGTCTCGAGCGTGAACGCGTCCGTCGGTGCGTCAGTGCCGGTCGATGCGGGGTCCGCCGGTGCGTCGTCGCTGGCGGTGCTCGAGCATGCGGCGAGCGCCAGCGCGGCGAGGGCCGCGGCGGCGACGGCGATTCCGGTCCTGTGCTGCATGGTGGTTCCCTTCGGTCATGGTCGCGATGTGCGATCTGCGGAGGACACGACGGCGGGCGACGATCGGTTCACCGTGATCTCACGGGCTGTCGACATTCGCCACCAAGACGTCGGAGCCCGACGCGCTGCGGATGATGATCGTGGCGATGTCGGCGAGGTCGAGCGCTGTCCCGGCAGGCAGCGTGATGCTGGCTCCCGGCACGGCGGACCAGGAAGAGACGCTCGCGGCATGACCGTCGAGGTCGACGACCACGAGCTCGTAGGTCCACAGCCCGTCAGGCCCCGACCACGATTGCCCCGTCGGGTAGTCGCACTCGAGGGCGATGCGTGTTCCCCACGGGACTCGCTGCAACGACACGTCTGCGGTCATGCTGGTGTCGGTCACGGGCGCCATCGCGACGGCGAGGTCTGTCGGAGCATCGCGCGCACCGACCCAGACGCCGACGACGATCACGGTCGTCGCGACCAACGCAGCTGCGACTGCGGCGACCGCGCGCCGTGGACGACGACGTCGTCGGCGCCGCGCCGTCCGCAGCGATGCGTGCGTCAGGAGGTCGCCGGGCGGATCCGCGGTCGTCTCCGCGTACGCTGCACGCGAGAGCAACCCTGGCATCGCGGCGAGCTCTGAGACGGCGCGCGTGCAGATCTCGCACGTCGCGAGGTGCGCTTCGAACTCGTGCCGCTCCCCCGATGACAGCACACCGAGCACATAGGCCGCATCCCAGTCGGCGAACCGGTCATGGTCGTTCATCGGGTGATCCCCCTTTCCTGGAAGGCGAGCCGTAGCGCGCGCATGCCGTAATGCAGTCGTGACTTCACCGTGCCTTCTGCGACACCGAGCACCTCGCTCAGTTGCGCGACCGAGTGTCCTCCGTAATACGCGCGCACGATGACCTCGCGGTGCTGTTCGGACAACGACGCGATCGCATCGCGCAAGAGCATCGCGTCGAGCACTGCGTCGTCTTGGGCCGAGAGGAGCACGTCGTCTCGATCCGACAGCGGACGCTCGGGCCGCCTGCCCGCCCGGCGAGCTCGATCGACGACCTGGTTGCGCGCGACGGTGAAGAGCCATCCACGCACAGCCTCGGGCGGATCCTTCAGGAGGCTGTCGTGCCTCCACGCGCGGATGAGCGTCTCCTGGACGACGTCGTCGGCGTCAGCCGTGGACCCCGTCAGCGAGACCACGTAGCGCCAGAGCGGTCCAGCATGGAGGTCCCGGAGTCGGACGAGCGCAGCATCGACGCCAGCAGCAGCATCGATCGCGTCGTCTCGGTTCGATGTCACGGGATCCTCCATGTCGAGGACACGCTGGCCGCACGCATTCGGTTCAGCAGTCATGGACGGCGCAGCGCGCACCCAGGCGACGCGGCCGGTCCAATCATGAGCGAGCGGGCGGCCGTGGACAAGGCGGCCGCCCGCTCTGGCCCGCCGCGCTTCGCAGGTCGCGGCGGGATCCTGTCAGCCGCTGCCGAGAGCGAGTCCGAGTCCGAGCGCGAGGCCGGCAGCGGCGAGGGCGATGCCTCCCACGAGCAGGCCGACGCTGTTCGCGAGCGCGGACAGCGGCTTGCGGTCGAGCAGGAGACGGACGATCTCGACGGTCGTCGTGCTGAAGGTCGTGTATCCGCCGAGGAAGCCGACGCCGATGATCGTGGTGGCCTCTGCGCCGACGGCGTTCGCGCCTGCGAGGCCGGTGACTACGCCGAGAGCGGCCGATCCGGTGAGGTTGATGACGGCCGTCGCGATCGGGAAGCGTAGGCGAGTGCGGGCGGTGATGGCGGCATCGACGAGGTAGCGCGATGCCGCGCCTGCACCGCCGGCGAAAGCGGTGAGTGCCACCAGCAGTGCGGTCATGCTGCCCTGCGTCCTGCGAGACGGATGCCGAGCCATGCTGCTGCGACGCCAAGCACGGTCTGGCCCAGCGCGAACAGGATCAGCGACAGGGGGCCGACTGCCGCGAGCTGCGCGGCGTCGACCGCGATGGCGCTGTAAGTGGTGAATCCTCCCAGCACGCCTGTGCCGAGGAGCATGCGCACGTCTCGGGGTCGGCCGACGTCGGGACCTCGCATGCTCAGTCGCTCGAGCAGGACGCCGAGGGCGAAGGCTCCTGCGACGTTGATCGCGACGACGGTCGTCAGCGCCGCCGCCTCGGGCGTCCATAGCGTCACGCCCGCGCGAGCACCGGCGCCGATCGTGCCACCTGCGAAGACGAGCGACGCATGTCGCAACGACGGTCGCCCATGCCGCGGAGCGGGCTCCTGGTCCGAGTCGAGCGGACTCTGGACGATGGGGTCGGTGCTCATGGTCTCCCTATCTGCGCGCACACGAATGCATCAGATAGGGACCGTTGTCGGACGCGACGCCCGAGGTTGGTGACGGTGGGCCCCACCACCGTGACCGAAGCCGTCTCCAGCCTGGCACTCGCGGCCGAACTGCGCAATGGCTCACCAAGCATCCCAGTTGCCGACAGGCGTTGAGAGGAGATAAGGGAGCCGCTACTTGACCTTGCCTTCGGGGATGTCGAGCACGGGCCGCTCGGGAGCGTCTTTGAAGGGTCCGACGCCGACCTCGGGGTGGTGCAGGTCGAACGCCGGCGACTCGCTGCGGATGCGGGGAATCGACGTGAAGTTGTGGCGCGGCGGCGGGCAGCTCGTGGCCCACTCGAGTGTCAGTCACCATCGCCTCGCCTCGCGATCTCGCATGCGAGCGCCAGCGCATGCTCTGCGCGGGTGCGCTGCTCGTGGCGGTGGCGCCCGTTGGCGGGCGACGGATGCGGGGCCGCGAGCACGGGGACGACGGTGGGGTCGTCGGCGAGGGTGAAGTGGCGCATGACGCCGTCCAACGCGATGGTGCCGAAGGTCACGATAACGCGCAGGTATGGCAACGTGTCGAGGAGTTCGGCGAGTGCTGCGCGCCCGGCTTCTCGCTCTGCAACGGTCGCGCGACCGTGCACCTGCCACGGGATGAGGTTCCACCGCAGCATCCATGAGCGCGGGAGGCCCACGGCGTGGCGGGCGTCTCGCAGCGCAGCCGCGGTCGGGCCGGTGTTGTCCTCGCTGCAGATCGCCGCTGCGCCCGCGGCGATGGTCGCCGGTCCCGGCGACTCCATGAGCACGAGGACGCGGCTGCGAGCACCTCCGGAGCGCGGGTCGAAGCCGGGCACGAATCGGGGCGCGCCCGTCGAGTCGGTGCGCCATCGCGCGGCGAGCGCGTCGAGGGCTTCGATCGGTCCGAAGTCGGTCTCGTCGTTCATGCGGTCCTCGGTGGTGCCAGGAGGGTGCCGTGGATGACGGATCCGTGGAACGTGCGCACGGCGACGATCAGCCAGGCTGCGACGAGCGCGACGTAGGCGGCGACTGCGAGGACCTGCACGAGCACGAGTCCGGAGTGCAGCGCGAGCCCGTTGAGACCGGTGACGCAGGTGCCGACGGGGAACGTGAACGACCACCAGGTGAGGCTGAACGGTAGATGCTCGCGGGCGGTGCGGATCGTGATGGCGGCGGCGATGGTTGCCCAGAGGAGCGCGAAGCCGAGCATCGCGAATCCGTAGACGAGCGCCACGATGGTCAGTGCGTGCACCGTGTGGTCGTCGACGACGCTGGAGGCGTTCGTGGCGAGCAGGTTGACGGCCGTGATCGACTGGCCGACGGGTCCGAGCACGATCCACAGCGTCGGGACCATGCCGGCGGGTCCGACCTTGTGCTGCACGAGTCGGTTCCAGATGAGCGTGATGACGACGAGCGAAGCGATGAGGCTCAGCCCGAAGAAGCCGTAGCAGGCCCAGAGCAGCGTCTCGCGCAGCTGCCCCGCCGGCGTGTGCGGCAGCAGCAGCGCGCCCGTCGAGGCTGACACCATCGGCGGCACGATCGGCATCAACCATCCCCCGAACGCTGACTCCGGTGCGTAGTCGTGGCGGGTGAAGGCGAGGAACGGCACGAGCACGGCCGTGGCCAGTCCCGCGACCGTCCCGACGGTCCAGAGCACCAAGTCGATCGCGATCGCAGCCTCCATGCCGATCCAGTCCGAGCCGAGCAGCAGCGTGCCGGCACCGACGGTGAGGAACGCCATCGCCGGCGCGCCGTAGAAGTGCGAGATCACCGGGTGCAGGTGATGCCGTGCCGCCGTCGACCGATAGCGCACCCAGTGCAGCACGGTCGCGATCGTCAGGGCCACGAGCAGCAGCGCGCTGAGCGCCCACACCACGGTCGCCGCGGTCCGCAGGCCAGGTACCTGCACCGGCAGGGACGCCGCCGCGACCGCCACGATGCCCGTGCCCATGATCGATGCGAACCAGTTCGGCGTGAGGTTCGAGACGATCTCGCCGGGATGCTCGAGTGCGCGCAGCAGCGTCCGCTGCGCACGCGCCGGCTCGCGCAGCGTCTGCCCGGCGGGCTCCTGCGGCAGCTTCGAATGCTCAGTCGAGATCACCAGCCCACCCTCCTCCCGCCGAGGGGCGCCCGCTACGGCGGACCTGCTGGATGCGTCACAATCATTGACTGTGGCAACGCGCAGGCTCACCGACCATGTTCTCGATCTCGACACCCTCGAGGTGCTCCGCGCCGTCGGCAGCACGCGATCGCTCTCCGCAGCGGCACGCGAGCTCGGCGTCACGCAGCAGGCGGTGTCCGCCCGCATCCGCGTCGCGGAACGCCTCGTCGGAGTGCCACTCGTCGTGCGCTCGTCGACAGGATCGACGACCACCGATGCGGGCCGTCGACTCGTCGAGCTCGCGGAGCCTGTCCTGCACGCCGCGCGGGCCCTGGACGAGTGCGTCGCGGCGCTCCGAGCGCCGCGCGGGGAGCTCGCCGTCGCCGCGTCTCACACGATCGCCGAGCTGCTGATGCCAAAGTGGCTGTCCGAGCTGCGCCGTTCCTTCCCAGACGTCTCGGTGCGTCTCACGGCCGCCAACTCGACCACCGTGATCGAGCTGGTCCGGCATGGCCGCGTCGACGTCGGCTTCATCGAGGGGTCCACCGCACCCGCCGACCTCGCCACGCTGCCGCTCCTCGATGACGAGCTGGTCCTCGTCGCGACATTGGACCACCCTTGGACCGAGGAGCAGCCCGTCGCTCCAGTAGACATTGCAGCGACGCCGCTGCTGATGCGCGAACCTGGCTCCGGGACACGCGCCACCATCGAAGCCTGGTTCGCCCACATGGGGCTCGCGCCCGCGGCGCCCGCAGCAGAGCTCGAGACGACCGCGATCATCCGGGCCACCGCACGCGCAGGTGTCGCCCCGGCGGTACTCAGCCTCAGATCCGCCGAGCCCGACCTCGCTACCGGAGAGCTGGCCCGCATCGCGCACTCCGGGGACCCGATCCTGCGCACGTTCACCGCCATCTGGACAGGAGAGCGATCGCCCGCAGCTCGAGCCTTCACGAACCTCGCACGCGCCCTTGCGTGAGATTGTGGCACCGCGGATCTGCATCTCGAGCACGACGGCTCGGGCCATGCTGCTGCTCTCAATCACTCGACGCGTGCCGGCTCACGACCTAGGTTGATATCCCCGATATCCAGTTGAGGAGGGATGACGCACTCACGCCCTCCTGATGCGCCTCCCCGCACGCCGGAGTGGATCTGCCGAGATCGGCTTTCGACCGGGGCTTCCTCTGAGCGAACCGCGTCGCGCGATGCCAGCGCGCCAGCTCGGATGGTGCAGATCTTGCAACATCCGGAACTACGTCCTGGCCGCAGATTTCGTCTGATGACTTGCAGAAACTGCACCAATGGTGCAGATCTCGAAACCGGTGGTCCTCGGCCACGCCGTTTGATCGTCTAGAGCGTCTCGTTCTGACCTGGCAGACGATCGCGGTAGCGATCAATGAGCCAGTCGACGGCCGCGTCGACATCGAGGTCGCCATCATCACCTGTGGTCAACTGCGCCGAGAACGTCTCGATGATCACTTTGACGTCTTCCTCTGAGACGGGGACCAAGGCGGACGCCGTCATCGCTGCGCTGAGTGGGTCGACTCCAGCTTCGCTCCGTCCCTCCCAGTGGTTCCATTGGTTGCGGAGTTCATGAGTCAGACGGGCCGCGAGTTCTACACGGGTCGCAGGTGCGTCTGGGCCCGACCACGGGATTGCCTCGCGGCGGTTGTGATCGTCCCACCAGGGTCGGGAGTACCTGATCGCCAGCGGGGATCGTGCCAACGATCGCGCCTTCTCAGCAGTGTCGGGGATCACGAGCTCGAGCAGAGGTAGCCGCCGGAACGCGCCCCACTCGATGAGCCAAGTGAGCTGGGTGAGAGCCCAGTCGAAGTGAAGCGCCGGATCCTGCGGACTATCACCGTCGTTGACGTCTGCGAGCGCGACGTCGCTCTCCGCGGTGAATGGTCCAAAGCCGATGAAGGCGCCCCCTCGAAGGAAGGAGACATGCACGTTCCGGCGGGGCTGAGAGACCGGAGTCAGACGTAGTTCCCCGGGCGCGGGAGAGGTCGACATGAACGTCCCGCCCGCGAACGCGCGCAAAGCAGTAAGGAGCGCGTGCGCCGTCTGCTGGTCCGGGTCTGTGGGCACGTCGCGAGCGTAGCCTCGACCGCTTTCCTGTCGGAGATGGCTCGCGACGCTCCTTCACGACCTAGGTTGATATCCCCGGTATCCAGTCAAATCGGGTAGTACCTCCACTCGCACCACTGGTATCGCTCCTCCAGGCCGCGGCGGAACGCTCCAGCAAGCCGCCTGGCCGGTGTGTTATGCCGGAATCGCGAGGGTCTGGTCGGCGCCCGAGCGCTTCAGTTGCTGCAGCAGCTGCACCAACCGGATGCGCCGCGTGCCGTCCGTCTGCGCCTCCATGATCGTCGACACGACAGCGTTTGCTGTATAGTCAGTGTGTGCCGACTATTGCGAACCGACTGGACGTCATGCATCGGCTGGGCCGGGCGATGGCGGATCCGACCCGCTCACGCATCTTGCTGACCTTGCTGCAAGGACCGAACTATCCCGCGGTCCTTGCGCGCGCGCTCGAGCTGACGCGCTCGAACGTATCGAATCATCTCGCCTGCCTACGTGATTGCGGCATCGTCGTGACCGAGCCTGAGGGCCGCCAGACGCGGTACGAGATCGCCGACCCGCACCTCGCACGGGCGCTGACTGCGCTGGTCGAGGTGACATTGGCCGTGGACGAGCAAGCGCCATGCCTCGACCCGGAGTGTTCGGTCCCCGGCTGCTGCGAGTCGGTCCGATGAGCGCGGGGACGCTGACCGAGGCACGACGGAGCACCCTGCATCGCCGCGTGCGGTTCATCGTCGGCTTCACGATCACCTACAACGTCATCGAGGCGATCGTCGCGATATGGGCGGGCTCGATGGCCTCCTCGGCCGCGCTGATCGGGTTCGGGCTTGATTCGATCGTCGAGGTGCTCTCCGCGGCCGCAGTCGCGTGGCAGTTCACACGCAAGAATCCGGAACGGTGGGAGAAGGCCACCGTCCGCGCGATCGGCATCGCATTCTTCGCCCTCGCCGCCTACGTCATCATCGACGCGGTCCTCACGCTGACCGGCGTGGAAGAGGTTGACCACAGCCCGCTCGGCATCGGCATCGCCACCCTCAGCCTGCTCGTCATGCCGGCGCTCGCCTGGTTCGAGTTCCGCACCGGCCGCGAGCTCGGCTCGCGCAGCGTGCAAGCGGACGCCAAGCAATTGCTCCTCTGCATTTACCTGTCGGGCACGGTGCTCATCGGCCTGCTGCTCAACCTGCTCTTCGGCTGGATGTGGGCAGATTCCGTGGCTGCCCTCATCGTCGCTGGGCTCGCGATCCGCGAAGGCATCGAGGCGTGGCGCGGCGATGTCGAATCGCCCTTCGAAGTCCTGGGCGAGCTCGAAGCGAAGAACGACTAGGGCGTGTTGATCAAGAGGTTCCGCTCCTCGGTGGGTGAGTCTTGAACGGTGACGCGACAGGAGATCTCTGACGAGGTGTGGGCCGTGATGGAGCCGTTGATGCCGACGGTGACCGGTCGGTCGCGGCCGTGGGCGGATCACCGGCTCGCTATCGAGGGGATGGCGTGGAAGTACCGGACCGGTGCGCCGTGGCGTGACGTTCCGGAACGGTTCGGGAAGTGGAACTCGATCTACAAGCGGTTCAACCGGTGGGCCGGGGACGGCACCTGGCAGAAGCTGCTCACCGAGGTGCAGAAGCAGGCCGACGCCGCTGGGGAAATCGACTGGGTCGTCGCGATCGACTCCACGATCGCGCGCGTGCATCAGCACGGCGCGACCCTCGCCCGGGACACAGGGGGCTGTGCCGAATCACAAGAATCCGTGGTCCGAGCCGCCTGATCACGGGATCGGACGCTCCCGCGGCGGGCTGACGACCAAACTGCACCTGGTCTGCGACGGCCGCGGCCGGCCGCTGAGCATGATGATCACCGCCGGGAACATCAACGACACCACGATGATGAGCGCGGTGCTGGAGAACATCCGCGTTCCCCGCGACGGGAAGGGCCGCCCCCGCACCCGCCCCGACCGGGTGCTCGCCGACAAGGGGTACCCCTCAAGGGCGAACCGCGCCTGGCTCCGCGACCGGAGGATCGCGGCGACCATCCCCGAGCGGGACGACCAGATCGCGCACCGCCGCAAGAAGCCGGGCCGGCCGATCGCTTTCGGCGACAAGCAGAAGGAACGCTACAAGGGACGCAACGTCGTAGAACGCTGCTTCAACCGTCTCAAGCAGTGGCGCGGCATCGCGATGCGCTCGACCAAACTCGCCCGCAACTACCGAGCCGCCGTCAGCCTCGCCGCGGCGCTGATCTGGATCAAGACCGATCTCCGCTGAGCGCTTCGCGCTCCTGCAGCGTGCGCTCAAGCTGTCCCACCGTCGGCGCACCCGCAATGCCGCGCTCGGTCAGATAGACCCTGCACGCCAAGTCGGCAGTGTTCCCCTGGGACGGGAACAAGTCCTGACCGTCCAGAAGAATCGTGGGCGAGCCCGCGAAACCAGAGCTCACCGCCTCAGCCTCGGTGCGGATCAACACGAACTCCACCGGAACATCGCCCCGTCCGATCGAGTCGAGCACCAGCCGTACTCGATCGCCCGCCTCCTGCCAATTCGGGCAATCCTCGATATGCAGCACCTGGATCTTCACACGCCCATTCTCCCGCGCAACTCGCGGCGGCTGGCCACCCCGCACCTTCTTGATCAACACGCCCTAGATGCTCGCGACCATCGCCTCCGCGATCGGCATGTTCGCGGCAACCAACATCGACGACATCGTCATACTCACCGTGCTCTTCCTCGCATCATCCCGCGGCGGGCCGCGGCCCTGGCAGAGCGTCCTCGGCCAATACCTCGGATTCGCGACGCTCGTTGCGATCAGCGTGGTCGCGGCACTCGGGCTCACGATCATCCCGGACGAGTGGGTCGGCTTCCTCGGGCTCATCCCGCTGCTGATCGGTGTAATCGGACTCATCCGGGGACTGCGCGATCGTGACGATGCAGATCCTGACGAGTCGGCGATGAAAGACCTCGGCTTGCTCGGCGTCGCCGGAATCACCATCGCAAATGGGGCGGACAACATCAGCCTCTACACGCCGGTGTTCCGAACCATCTCGCCCGCGGACACCGCGATCACCATCGTCGTGTTCCTCGCTCTGGTGAGCGTCTGGTGCCTCTTCGGCAAGCTCATCGGCACACACAAAGCCGTCACCGAGACTCTCGAGCG
Source organism: Agrococcus sp. SGAir0287 (assembly GCF_005484985.1). Classification (NCBI taxonomy): domain Bacteria; kingdom Bacillati; phylum Actinomycetota; class Actinomycetes; order Micrococcales; family Microbacteriaceae; genus Agrococcus; species Agrococcus sp. SGAir0287. The sequence continues at coordinate 1,423,345 of NZ_CP027942.1, read as the reverse complement.
GATCGAGCACTGGCTGGTCCCCGCCGTGTTCATCGGTCTCGGCCTGTTCATCCTGATCGAGTCCGGCGTCATTCCGCGCCTATTCGAGGTACTGGCCTGATGTCGACGACTGGCAGCAGCGCACCAGGTCCCTCGGCGGCACAGACAGTCGTCGAGGGGATCGCCCCCTCACCACACACGAGACCTCGACTGTGGAGGGTGACACTGCTCGGCTACGTCGCCGCGCTCGCAGCCGTGGCGATCGATCAACTCAGCAAGGTCTGGGCAGAGGCGAGCCTCGCTGTCGGCGAGCGTCATCCACTACTGGGCGACATGCTCGCGATGCAACTCACCTACAACCCTGGGGCGGCATTCTCTCTCGGCGCCAGCGCAACGCCGCTCATTACCGTCCTCGCCGCCGGAGGCACGATGTTCGCGGCTTGGCTCACCTGGAGAACCACGTCGTTGCCATGGGCACTGAGCCTTGGCCTCATCCTCGGCGGCGGCCTCGGGAACGTCATCGACCGCCTGGCACGACCCCCTGGTCCCGCCCGTGGTCACGTCGTGGACTTCATCGCCTACGCCGACTGGTTCATCGGAAACGTCGCCGACGTGTTCGTCTTCGGTGGTCTGGCGCTGTGCATCGTCTTGGCCTTCATGGGTAGACCCATGCGGCCCTAGTCCTCAGTGCCTGGCGGGAGCTCACGACGTAAGTTGATATCCCCGATATCCAGTCGTAAACAGGGATGAAGTACTCACGTCGTGGCGATACGCCTCCCCGTGCGACCGGGTAGGCACGAAGGAATCAACCGCTGACCGGCGCTTAGCCCCAGCTGATGACCTGGCCGACGGCGAGGGCGGCGAGACGCCAGTCGAGGCGCTCGTCGACGGAGGCGGTCACGTCAGAGTGCGCGGAGGGACGCCGCAGTGGCGTCAAGGGCACCGGGTGCGATCGCGTAGTACGCCCAGCGCCCGCGCTGATCCCGAGTGACGAAGCCCGCCTCGGCGAGGATCTTCATGTGGTGCGACACCGTGCCCTGGGAGAGTCCCACCGGCTCGGTGAGGTCGCAGATGCACGCCTCTCCCCCGTCGCTCGCAGCGATCAGCGACAGCAGACGCACACGCGTCGGGTCACCGAGCGCCTTGAAGCGCACTGCGAGCTGCTCAGCGGCGGCGGCATCGATCGCCGCCTCTCCCACAGGAGTGCAGCACGCGTCGGCGGCGGTCGTGGTCGTCACGCGCACCATCCTGACACATTGATTGACGTTCGTCGATGGATGCTGCATGCTCATCGCATCGACGTTCTTCGATCCTAGGAGTGGTGATGGCTGAGCAGCCGGTGGTCGTGATCGGTGCGGGTCCGCAGGGACTTGCGATGGCGGCGCATCTGACGGAGCGGGGTGTCGAGGCGGTGGTGCTCGAGCGCGGCGGATCTGCTGGCGCAGCGGTGGCCGAGTGGGGCCATGTTCGGCTGTTCTCGGCATGGGATGAGCTCGTGGACGCCGCAGCGGTTCGACTGCTCGAGCGGTCTGGGTGGGTCGCTCCCGAGCGCGCCTACCCGACAGGTGCGCAGTGGGTGGAGCGCTACCTCGCACCCTTGGCTACCGCCCTGGGCGAGCGGGTGCGCACCGGCCAGAGGGTGACGGCGGTGACGAAGCAGGGCCGAGACAAGGTCGTCTCGCAGGGTCGCGTGGAGGTTCCGTTCATCGTGCATGTCACCGGCGCAGACGGCAGCGAGGAGCGCATCAGCGCACGCGCCGTCGTCGACGCGAGCGGCACGTGGGGGCAGCCGGGTCCGATGGGCGCGGATGGCGTGCCCGCCATCGGCGAGCGTGCTGCAGCCGACCGGATCTCGTACCGGATCCCGGACGATGTTCAGGCGTTCGCCAGTCAGCACGTCGTGGTCGTCGGCGCCGGCCATTCGGCCACGCATGCGCTGCTGCAGCTCGATCGCCTCGCGCGACGCGCACCCGATACGCGCATCACCTGGCTGCTGCGCCGCGGCTCGACGGCGAACGTGTTCGGCGGCGGCATCGGCGACGAGTTGCCCGAGCGGGCGGCGCTGGGCGCGCGGGCGCGTCGCGCCGTCGACGCCGGCCGCGTCGACCTCGTCAGCGGGTTCCGGGTCGCTGAGGTGCGGCAGAGCGGCGACGGGCTCGCGATCGTCGGCGAGGACGGACGCGTCATCCAGGACGTCGGCCATGCGTTCGCGCTGACGGGCTTCCGCCCCGACCTGTCGATCCTGTCTGAGCTGCGACTGGCGATCGACTCGTCGCTGGACGCCGTCGACGGGATCGCCGCGTCGATCGACCCGAACCTCCACTCCTGCGGCTCGGTCGGTGCCACCGGCGCGGCCGAGCTCGCCCAGCCCGACGCGAACCTCTTCGTCGTGGGCGCGAAGTCCTACGGTCGCGCCCCGACGTTCCTCGCGCTCACCGGATACGAGCAGGTCCGCAGCGTCGCAGCGCACATCGCTGGCGACCATGAGGCTGCAGCCCGCGACGAGCTCGTCCTGCCCGACACCGGCGTCTGCGGCGGCGCGAGCGCGTTCGACGCGCCTGCCGCCTCCGGATGCTGCGCGCCCGCGCCCGCCCTGGTCCAGATCGGCGCGCGCCCCGTCACCTGATGTTCATCCGGCGCGACTTGCGCGCTGATTCGACAAACCTCAATATAGAGGCATGTCGAATCAGATCATGGATGTCGTGATCATCGGATCGGGGCCGGCCGGCTATACCGCAGCGGTGTACGCCGCGCGCGCGGGCCTGGAGCCGGTGGTGCTGGCCGGGTCGGTGACCGCCGGCGGCGCGCTCATGACGACGACCGAGGTGGAGAACTTCCCCGGCTTCGTCGACGGCATCCAGGGCCCTGACCTGATGGAGTCGATGCGTGCGCAGGCCGAGCGGTTCGGTGCGCGCATCGTGTTCGACGACGCGGTGCGGGTCGATCTGGCGGGCGATGTGAAGCGCGTCGAGACGGGGCTTGGCGAGGCGGTCCTCGCTCGCACTGCGATCCTCACGATGGGGTCTGCCTACCGCAAGCTGGGGCTGGCCGACGAGGAGCGCCTGACCGGTCACGGCCTGTCGTGGTGCGCGACCTGCGACGGATTCTTCTTCCGCCAGCAAGAGATCGTCGTCGTCGGTGGCGGCGATTCGGCGATGGAGGAGGCGCTGTTCCTGACCCGGTTCGCGTCGAAGGTGACGATCGTGCACCGCCGCGACACCTTCCGCGCGTCGGCGATCATGGCTGCTCGTGCCCTCGCCGACCCGAAGATCGAGGTTGCCTGGAACAGCGAGATCGCGGGGTTCGTCGGCGATGCGAAGATCGAGGGCGTGACGCTGCGCGACACCGTCACCGGCGCCGAGCGCGTACTCGACGCGACCGGCGTGTTCGTCGCGATCGGTCACGACCCGCGCTCCGAGCTCGTCGCCGACCAGGTCGACGTCGACGCCGACGGCTACGTGCTCGTCGACCACCCCTCCACCCGCACGAACCTGCCGGGCGTGTTCGCCGCCGGCGACCTCGTCGACCACACCTACCGGCAGGCGATCACCGCAGCCGGCACCGGCTGCGCCGCCGCGCAGGACGCGCAGCACTACCTCTCCGCCCTCGACGCCGACGCTCCGGCTGCAGCCCCTGAGGCGGTCGTGGCATGACCGACGCGACCGGGACGGGCGCGATGCGTCGCCTATCTACGCTCGACCGCTGGCTGCCCGCGTGGATCGGCCTGGCCATGGTCGCCGGGCTCGTCATCGGCTCCGCGTTGCCGGGCGTGTCCGACGTGCTCGCCGCGCTCGAGGTCGGCGGGATCTCGATCCCGATCGCGCTCGGCCTGCTGGTGATGATGTACCCGGTGCTGGCGAAGGTCCGTTACGACCGCGTCGCCGCGGTCACCGGCGACCGGAAGCTGCTGCTGGCATCGCTGCTGCTCAACGGGATCGTCGGGCCTGCGCTCATGTTCGCGCTCGCCTGGACGTTCCTGCCGGACCTGCCCGAGTACCGCACCGGCCTCATCATCGTCGGCCTCGCCCGCTGCATCGCCATGGTCGTCATCTGGAATGACCTCGCATGCGGCGACCGAGAGGCCGCCGCGGTGCTCGTCGCCATCAACTCCGCCTTCCAGGTCGTCGCGTTCGCCCTGCTCGGCTGGTTCTACCTGACCGTCCTGCCGGGCTGGCTCGGCCTCGACTCGCAGGGTCTGAACGTCTCGATCGGCGAGATCGCCCTGAACGTGCTGATCTTCCTCGGCCTGCCGCTGCTGGCCGGATTCGCGTCGCGGTGGATCGGCGAGCGCCGCCGGGGACGCGCCTGGTACGAGGACCGATTCCTGCCGAAGGTCGGACCGTGGGCGCTCTACGGTCTGCTGTTCACGATCGTGCTGCTGTTCGCCCTCCAGGGCGACGCGATCACCTCGCAGCCGCTCGACGTGGTGCGCATCGCGCTGCCGCTGCTGGCCTACTTCGCGCTCATGTGGACCATCGGCATCGTCACCGGCAAGCTGCTCGGCCTCGGCTACGCCCGCGCCACCACGCTGGCGTTCACCGCCGCCGGCAACAACTTCGAGCTCGCGATCGCCGTCGCGATCGGCACCTTCGGCGCGACCTCCGGCGAAGCGCTGGCAGGCGTCGTCGGCCCCCTCATCGAGGTCCCCGTGCTCGTGGGCCTCGTCTACGTCTCGCTCTGGATCGCCCGATCCTGGTTCCGCACCGACCCCACCGCCACCGACCCGGATTCCACCGCGGCCGCGCGGCCCATCGAGAGGACTCGACGATGAGCACTCCCACCACCACGGACGCCTGCGTCGCCGCCGACACGCACGCCATCAGCGAGGCCGCTGCCGGATCGCTCGCGACGACGCTGAAGGCGCTCTCCGACCCGCTGCGGCTGCGGATGCTGTCCGCGATCGCCACCGACGGACGCGGCGAGTCGTGCGTGTGCGACCTCGCCGAGCTCGCTGAGGTGTCGCAACCGACCGTCTCGCATCACCTCAAGGTCCTCAAGGACGCCGGCGTCGTCACCTCCGAACGTCGCGGCACCTGGGTCTGGTACCGCATCACCCCCGCACTCCAGCCCGCCGTCACCACACTGCTCGACTCGTTCGCGCCCGCCGCCGTGAATCCCGCCGTCCGCGACGGCTACCGCGGCCTGGCAGACGTCGACGAGGCGCTCGACCACCTCGCCCACACCCTCGCCGCCACTCATCCAGCCCTCAGCGCAGACGTCGTCGCATCCATCGTCCGAGAGTCCTACACGGGACTCGCTCGCACGGCTCGCGTCACCGCGCACCTGGTGCCGCTGACGGAGCGCTTCGCCAGGCAGCGCCTGAGCGACCTCGAGCGCGATCGCGGTGGCTCGGTGCCGCAGGTGCTGTTCGTGTGCGTAGCGAACGCTGGCCGCTCCCAGCTCGCGGCCGCGCTCGTCAATCAGTACGCCGGCGGTCGCGTCGTCGCACGCTCCGCCGGCTCGACGCCCGCCGCCGACGTCCACCCGAACGTGCGACCCCTCCTCGAGGAGATCGACGCCCCCACCGCGGCGACCGCCTTCCCGAAGCCGCTGACCGACGACGCAGTCCGTGCCGCGGACGTCGTCATCACGATGGGCTGCGGCGACGTGTGCCCCGTCATTCCCGGCGTCCGCTACGAGGATTGGGCCGTGGGCGACCCCGCCCTTGCCTCCCCCGAGGGCGTTGCAGCGATCCGCGACGACATCGCAGCCCGCGTCCAGCAGCTCCTCACCGACCTCTCCCCCACCCGCTGAACGGAAAGACCCATGACCGATTCCAAGCCCACCGTCCTGTTCGTCTGCGTTCACAACGCCGGCCGCTCGCAGATGGCCGCCGGCTACCTTCGCAGCCTCGGCGAAGGCCGCATCGACGTCCGGTCGGCAGGCTCGATGCCTGCTGAGCAGATCAACCCGGTTGCCGTCGCCGCGATGGCGGAGGAAGGCATCGACATCACCGCGGAGCAGCCGAAGGTGCTGACCGTCGACGCCGTGCGCGAGTCCGACGTCGTCATCACGATGGGCTGCGGCGACGCCTGCCCGATCTTCCCGGGGAAGCGCTACGAGGACTGGGAGCTCGACGACCCCGCGGGTCAGGGCATCGAGGACGTGCGCCCCATCCGCGACGAGATCCGCGGACGCATCGCCAGCCTGATCGAGGAGATCGCCCCCGCTCGTCGATAGCGCGTCGAGGGTTCATGCGCGTGGAGCGCGTCGACCTCAGAACCAGAGGACTTCGCGAAGGAGCTCACGACCTAGGTTGATATCCCCGGTATCCAGTCGTTCCAGACGCTGAAGGCGGATGTGACGGCTCCAGCGCCACTACCGGGCCATGAGTTGCTTCGGCGTATGCGAGGTGGGATTCCCTGGTGCTCAGAGCGTCTGAAGTAGCCGCTCGCACGCAGCCTCGCACCGTCGGCAGGCGTCAGCGCAGATTCGACAGTGCTCGTGCATGTCGGCATGAGAGTCGCATTCCTGCGCGCAAGCTCGGGCGGCGGCGAGCGCTGCCTCCACTGCGGCTCGCGCTCGGGCCGGATCGGCCACGTTGCGAGCGAGGGTTCGTGCCGCGGTCGAGCACGCGTCCGCGCAGTCCAGGTTGGTGCGGATGCACGCTGTGAGCTCCGCGACCATGGCTTCCGACAGGCACGCGTCTGCGCACGTGGTGCATACCTGAGCGCATTCGACACATGCCTCGATGCACTCGGCCAGCTCGCTTGCGTCGGCGCTCTGCGATGCCTTTGGGTGAGTCGTGATCATCTCCGTGATGGCAGTCATGCTGATCTCTCCTTGCGTTGGTGGTGCCGAGGCTACGGAAGGTCGGGGTGCTCCCCGAGGCGCTTGTACGCCGTCCGGTGCGCTGGTACTGGTGGCGGCCTAGTAGCCGCCGGGTGCGGTCACCTCGGCTCGAGACTCCATCCAGGCGATGGGGTCGATCGATTCGTAATCGGGATTCTTGATCTCCAGGTGCAGGTGCGGTCCAGTCGAGTTGCCGGTCGAACCGACGGCGCCGAGCTGGGTGTCGAGCGTGACGACGTCGCCGAGGGCGACGTCGATCGAGCCGGCCTGCATGTGGGCGTACCAGGACTGGAAGAACCTGCCGTCGATGTTGTGCTCGACGACGACCATGTAGCCGCCTCCGCCGGGCTCGTCCCCCTGGAACACGGCGGTCACGACGCCGTTGGCTACAGGAAAGATCGGCTCCCCTTGGGCCAGCGGGACGTCGAGGCCATAGTGGAACTTCCCCCACCGTGGAGCGAACGGGCTCGAGATCGGCAGTTCCGCTCGGGACGGGAAGGGTGTCTGCACGTAGGTCGTCGACAGCTGCGACCAGACCTCGTCATACGCCGGGTTCGCGTCGAAGTAGTTGCCGGCGGCGGCGGACGTCGCTGCCTCTAGGGATGCGGTCTGCTGAGGATCGAGCAACGCTGCGGCGTAGGGGTCCTGGACGACGCCGAACGACTCTGGCCCGGCGAGGTCTGCGGCGGCCTGTCCTTGGACCTGGAGCTCCTGGGTGGTGGCCCACATCTGCAGCGGTTGTGCCGCGTTGTTGTCGTTCACCGCAGCGACGGCGGGGAGGCTGACGGTCAGGGTGAGTGCGAAGGCGAAGCTGGCGGCAACGGCGGCGAGCGTCCGGCGTCGCGCATCGGTTCCCCGACCCGTAGCTACCGGGGGCTGCACCGTCATGACCCGCTCGGGACGCGGCCCTACGGGTCGAGGTCGAGCGTGCGCGATCGCTCCCGCGACCGCCGGTCCGTCGTGGTCGCTTGCCGCTTTGATCCCCTGCCTTGCTATCAGGGCCGCTTCGCGCTGGCGACGCTCTCGCCGCGTCAGCGGGGAGGGAAGGTCACTGATGCGGGATTCCGTGGGGACAGGGGTCTGCGTTGCGGCGGTCACGCGGTGAGCTCCACCGGCGACCAGGTCGCGCCGGCATCGGTCGACAGCAATGCGGAGCTCTCGTAGGCGATGGCGAGGGTGTCTGCGCCGTCGTCTGCGGCGATGGCGACGACGCCGGGTTCGACGGTGCCGACCTCCTGCCACGTCGCGCTTCGGGGCTCTGCGCGCCAGATGGTGCCGTCGGGGTCGACGCCGATCATGGCGCCGGGGCCGGCGGTCGCGGCGACGACGAGCAACGGGGCCTCGGGCAAGGCGCCGAACGTTGCGCCGCCGTCGACGCTGAGCACGGGCCCGTCTGCTGTGGTGGCGAGGACCACGTCGGGGTCTCCGTCGTCGACGACGAGATCACGGGCGGCGAGCGCCGCACCAGATGACCACGACGCGCCTCCGTCGGCCGTGATCTGCAAGGTGGGTGAATCCGAGCGCAATCCCACGAGGCGGCTCGGGTCGGCGTCGCCAGCGGCGAGCGCGTGGAAGTCTGCGCCGTCGGCAGGCGACGTCGTCGTCCACGCGTCGCCATCGAAGGTGAGCAAGCCCACGTTGGGGTAGGCGAACTCGGGTGTGGACGCGGAAGGATGCCCCGATGCGTGGATGGCGTCGCTCGTCGCGACGAGGCCCATGGCGTCGAAGGACGTGTCGCCGAGCAGCGAAGCGGGTTCACCCGGTGCGGTCACCAAGACGCCGGTGTGAGTGCCGACCAGCAGGGTGCCGTCGGCGGAGAAGGCGACGTCATGGATGTGGGTTGGCGCCTGCGGGACTGCGAGAGGCTCGGGCTCCGTGGAGCAAGCCGTGAGCGCGACAAGGGTTAGCGCCGCAATGGCTGCAGGAGCGAGTCGGGTGAGTTGTCGATTCGATGAGGGCGCGAGAGCGCGAGAGAGCACGGTGGGGTTCCTTCAGGGTCGATCGGTGCAGCGCGCGAGCGCATGCAAGGGGCGAAAGTCGGCAGGCCGACCCGCCCCTCACGTTCGACTGAGACCGAGCTCCTGCAAAGAGCGCGCGGCGCGCGGCAGCACCGGCAGCACCGACCTCGCGTGCATCCAGGGCGCCCGTGACATGGCGACCGACCCTGTCGGCCGCACCAAGAGCACGACGGCCAGCGCGATCAGCGCAAGCGAGCACAGGGCGCCCGCCATCGCCGCGTGATGGCCGCAGTCCTCACACCCTGCGGCATTGCCGCCGGGGTCAGGGGCCGCGGCGAAGTCAGCGATCTCCGCGGACGGAGCGTGCGCGGACGCATGCTCGTGCTGCCCTGCGGCCCCGGTCAAGGAGTGCATGGCGACCAACCCGACCGCGGTCGCCGCGACCACGAGCGCCAGGGCAAGGAATGATGCAGGCCGACCCAGCGCCGAGCGCAGCACCTGCTCCAGGGGTCGGTGGATGCGATGCGCGGCGCGGAAGCGCCAGCCATCGCGGACGGTCATGGGCGCCGACAGTACCAGGTGACACTATTCGCCCCGCCAGGGGTGCAGCATCGCGCACCACCTTTCGGGGGTTGCGCCGCATACCCCCTATGGGTATCGTGGCGTGCGCCGTACCCCCTGGGGGTATCCAAGACGTCAGCGAGGAGCACGACATGAGCACCATCGAGTACACCGTCACCGGGATGACCTGCAGCCACTGCGAGGGGTCCGTGCGCGAGGAGGTCTCGCAGATCGATGGCGTCAGCGTCGTCGACGTCGACGCGCAGTCCGGCCGCCTCGTCATCGACGCCGAAGGCCCGGTCGATGACGCGGCAGTGCTGGCCGCCGTGGATGAGGCCGGCTACTCCGCCACGCGAAGCCAGTGAAGCCGCTCGCGCGGCTGGGCCTCTACGGGGGCGTCCTCGCGCTCGTCTTCGCCGTCGCGACCTTCGCAGGCAAGGCCGTCGTGCCTGACTCGGTCGTCGGCGAGTGGGAAGCAGCAGCAGGCGCCGACGCCGAGCATGCAGACGCGCATGGCTCGTCGGTGGCCGAGCACTCGGATGGTCTGGCGATCGAGTCCAATGGGTATCGCCTCGACGCTGTCAGCGCGCCAGCAACCGTTGCCGTCGTCGGCACCCTGCAGTTCCGGGTGCTGGATGCTCATGGGAGCGTGCTGACTGACTACGTCGAGGAGCACCAGCAGGACCTGCACGCGATCGTCGTTCGTGACGATGGCACGCAGTTTCGTCATGTGCACCCGGAACGTGGCGAGAGCGGCACATGGTCGCTGCCGTGGCAGTGGAGTGCTCCGGGCAGCTACCGCATCTTCGCCGACTTCATCGCTGGCGATGGCGACGCAGCGGCATCCGTGACCCTCAGCCAGACGGTGTCGGTCGCAGGCGACGTCACCCCCGAGGGTCCTACCTCGGACATCGCCTCGACGACGGCGGGCCCGTTCGACGTCTCCGTCGACGGCACGCTGACCGCAGGCGAGCAGAGCACGGTGACCCTCTCCGTCCAGCGAGATGGAGAGCCCGTCACCGCGCTGCAGCCCTACCTGGGCGCATTCGGCCACCTGGTGGCACTGCGCCAGGGCGACCTCGCCTACCAGCACGTGCATCCGAACGATTCGGCGAGCGGCGGGACCGCTGGACCCGATGTGGCGTTCACCGCATCGGTGCCGACTCCGGGGCTATACCTCCTCTACTTCGACTTCCAGGTCGACGACGAGGTGCACACCGCAACGCTCGCGCTCACCACCGACTCCCCCACGACCGACTCTCACTGAGGAGCGGACATCATGACCGTGTCGAACACCACCGCAAGCACCGGCTCGACGATCGAGCTCGAGATCGGCGGGATGACCTGCGCCTCCTGCGCGATGCGCATCGAAAGGAAGCTGAACAAGCTCGACGGCGTCGAGGCGTCGGTGAACTACGCGACCGAGAAAGCGCAGATCCGATCGGTCGATCCAATCGACGCCGCTGCACTCATCGCCGAGGTGGAGAAGACCGGTTACACCGCGACGCTGCCTGCAGTCGTCGACGACGAGCGCGCCGAGCCGGACGCCGAGGGCGACGAGCTTCGGTCGCTGCGTCGCCGTGTCCTCATCTCCCTCGCGCTGTCCGTGCCGGTCGTTGCCATGGCGATGGTGCCCGCACTGCAGTTCACCTACTGGCAATGGGCGTCACTGACGCTCGCAGCACCCGTCATCGTGTGGGCGGCGTGGCCGTTCCACCGCGCCGCGTGGCTGAACCTGCGCCACGGCGCCGCGACGATGGACACCCTCATCTCGGTCGGCACCACAGCGGCATTCCTGTGGTCCCTGTACGCCCTGTTCTTCGGCACCGCCGGCATCCCGGGGATGACGCACCCGTTCGAGCTCACCATCGCACCCTCCGACGGCGCCGCGAACATATACCTCGAGGTCGCAGCGGGCGTAACGACGTTCGTCCTCGCGGGCCGCTACTTCGAGAAGCGGTCGAAGCGGCAAGCCGGCGCCGCCCTGCGCGCCCTGCTCGACATGGGCGCGAAGGACGTCGCCGTGCTCCGCGACGGCGTCGAGCGACGCATCCCCATCGCCGAGCTCGCCGTCAACGATGAGTTCCTCGTCCGGCCCGGCGAGAAGATCGCGACCGACGGCGTGGTCGTCGACGGCACCTCCGCCGTCGACGCGTCGATGCTCACCGGCGAGTCCGTGCCCGTCGAGGTCGCAGCGGGCGATGCCGTCACCGGCGCCACCGTGAACGCTGGTGGACGGCTCGTCGTGCGCGCCACCCGCATCGGTGCTGACACGCAGCTCGCGCAGATGGCCCGCCTGGTCGAGGACGCGCAGTCCGGTAAGGCGGAGATGCAGCGGCTCGCCGACCGCATCTCGGGCGTCTTCGTGCCGATCGCGATCGCGATCGCCGTCGCCGCACTGGGCGCGTGGATCGGTGCCGGGTTCCCGCTCAGCGCCGCCTTCACCGCGGCGGTCGCCGTGCTGATCATCGCCTGCCCATGCGCGCTCGGCCTCGCGACGCCGATCGCACTGCTCGTCGGCACCGGCCGCGGCGCGCAGATGGGCGTGCTCATCAAGGGCCCCGAGGTGCTCGAGACCAGCCGCGGCATCGACACGATCGTCCTGGACAAGACCGGCACCGTCACGACCGGATCGATGGCGCTGACCGCGGTCGAGACCGTCGCCGACACGTCGGAGGTGGACGTCCTGCGCATCGCGGGAGCGCTCGAAGATGCGTCGGAGCATCCGATCGCGACGGCGATCGCGACCGCGGCCCGCGACCGTCTCGGAGCGTTGCCCGCGGTCGAGGGCTTCCAGAACGATGAAGGTCGTGGCGTCACAGGCGTCGTCGACGGGCATGCCGCGGTCGTCGGCCGCGCCACGCTGCTCGCCGACTGGGCCGTCGTGATTCCGAACGAGCTCCGCCAGGCGCAAGAGCGGGCACAAGCCGCCGGCAGCACGGTCGTGCTGGTCGCCTGGGACGGGCAAGCGCGCGGCGCGCTCGTCGTCGCCGACGAGGTGAAGGCCACCAGCGCTGACGCCATCCGTCGCCTGCGCGCCTTGGGTCTGCGGCCCGTGCTGCTGACCGGCGACAACGAAACGGTGGCGAGGCGCGTTGCCGATTCGGTCGGGATCGACGAGGTCATCGCCGAGGTGCTGCCGGCAGAGAAGGTCGACGTCATCGCCCGACTCCAGCAGCAGGGCCGCAAGGTGGCGATGGTAGGCGACGGAGTGAACGACGCCGCCGCGCTCGCGCGGGCCGACCTGGGACTCGCGATGGGGTCGGGCACCGACGCGGCCATCGAGGCCGCCGACATCACGCTCGTCCGATCGGACCTGCTCGGAGCCGTCGACGCCATCCGACTGTCACGCCGCACGCTCACGACCATCAAGACCAACCTCTTCTGGGCGTTCTCGTACAACGCCGCCGCGATCCCGCTGGCAGCCCTCGGCCTGCTCAACCCCATGCTCGCCGGCGCAGCGATGGCGTTCTCCAGCGTCTTCGTCGTCGGCAACAGCCTGCGGCTGCGCTCCTTCCGAAGCATCACCGCCACACTCACCGAAAGGACCACCCGATGACCAACGGATCCGCCTGCCACGGACACAGCCACACGCCCGAGAACACCGACACCGACATGGCCGAGTGCCCCATCATGCCCGGCAGCTTCATCGCCAAGGCCGACGCCGAGGCCGCAGGACTGGTGCGCGACCACGACGGCACCCGCTACTACCTCTGCTGCGCAGGCTGCGGGCCGAAGTTCGACGCCGACCCAGCACGGTACGCCGCCGCCCACTGAACCCTCCACCCGAGGAGCCGCCATGAGCAACGCCCAGCACGAGCACGCCGGCCACCACGGCCACGACGAGCACGCGCACCGCGCGCGCGCGCACGACGCATCATCTGCGGACGCCGCCTCGAGCGTTGAGGCGCATCACCACACGCCCGACCAGCACGCCGGGCACGGCGGCCACAGCGGTCATGGCGGGCATGTGGCGCAGTTCCGTCGCCTGTTCTGGATCATGCTCGCGCTGGCTGTGCCGACGGTGGCGCTGTCGAGCATGTTCTCAATGCTGCTGGGCTATGCCCTGCCCGACATCCCGCTCGTCCAGTGGGTCTCGCCAGTCCTCGGCACCGTCATGTACCTGTGGGGCGGCTGGCCGTTCCTCACGGGCGCGCTCTCCGAGCTGCGCGCGAAGCAGCCGGGGATGATGCTGCTGGTGGCGCTGGCGATCACCGTCGCCTTCGTCGCCTCCTGGCTGGCCAGCCTCGGCGTCGTCGACCACCACCTCGACTTCTGGTGGGAGCTCGCGCTGCTAGTGGTCATCATGCTGCTCGGCCACTGGATCGAGATGCGTTCCCTCGCGCAGACGACCTCTGCACTCGACTCCCTCGCCGCGCTGCTGCCCGACGAAGCCGAGCGCATCGAGGGCGACGACATCGTCACCGTCGCCCCGGGTGACCTGCGCGTCGGCGATCTCGTCATCGTCCGCCCCGGCGCCAGCATCCCCGCCGACGGCACGATCGTCGACGGCACGGCCGCCGTCGACGAGTCGATGGTCACCGGCGAGTCGCGAACCGTGACCCGCTCGACCGGCGACGCCGTCACCGCCGGCACCGTCGCGACCGACTCCAACCTGCGCGTGGAGATCACCGCCGTCGGCGACGACACCGCGCTCGCCGGCATCCAACGCCTCGTAACCGAGGCGCAGTCGTCGTCATCCCGCGCGCAGCGCATCGCAGACAAGGCAGCCGCGCTCCTGTTCTGGTTCGCGCTCGGCGCCGGCGTCATCACCGCGAGCGTGTGGACGCTTGTGGGATCGCCGGACCAGGCCGTCATCCGCACCATCACCGTCCTTGTCATCGCCTGCCCCCACGCGCTCGGCCTCGCGATCCCGCTCGTTGTGTCGATCGCCACCGAACGCGCCGCCCGCGGCGGCGTGCTCGTGAAGGATCGTCTCGCGCTCGAGCGGATGCGCACGGTCGACGCCGTGCTGTTCGACAAGACCGGCACTCTCACCAAGGGCGAGCCGACCGTCACCGCCGTTTACCCGGTCGCCGGACGCTCGGAGGATGACGTGCTTGCGCTCGCCGCCGCCGCCGAGGCCGACAGCGAGCATCCGCTCGCCCGCGCGATCGTCGACGCCGCCCGCCGCCGCAGTCTCTCCCCGGCTCGTGCCACGAGCACGAGCTCCTCCCCCGCCGTCGGCGTCACCGCCACCGTCGACGGCGCCACCGTCCGTGTCGGCGGCCCGCGTCTGCTCGACGAGGAAGGCGTCGACGAGGTCGACGCCGCCGAGCTGTGGCGCAGCGAAGGGGCGATCATCCTGCACGTCATCGTGGACGGCGCCGTGATCGGCGGGCTGCGCCTGGCCGACGAGATCCGACAGGAGTCGCGCGACGCCGTAGACGCGCTGCATGCTGCAGGCGTGCAGGTCGTGATGATCACCGGCGACGCCGAGGCGGTCGCCCGCTCCGTCGCCACCGAACTCGGCATCGACCGTTTCTTCGCCGGAGTGCGACCCGAGGACAAGGCCGCCAAGGTCGCAGAGCTGCAGCGCGAGGGGCTGTCGGTGGCGATGGTCGGCGATGGCGTCAACGACGCCCCCGCGCTCGCGCAGGCCGACGTCGGCATCGCAATCGGCGCCGGCACCGACGTCGCGATCGCCAGCGCCGGCGTCATCCTCGCCAGCGACGACCCCCGCTCGGTGCTGTCCGTCATCGAACTGTCGCGAGCGAGCTACCGCAAGATGCAGCAGAACCTCTGGTGGGCAGCCGGCTACAACCTGCTGTCCGTCCCGCTCGCCGCCGGCATCCTCGCCCCCGTCGGCTTCATCCTGCCGATGTCGATCGGCGCGATCCTCATGTCGGTCTCGACCATCGTCGTCGCACTGAACGCGCAGCTGCTGCGCCGCCTCGACTTGCGCCCAGATCGCAGCGCCACGGCCGCTCTGGCACACTCGAAGACGGAGCAGCACGCATGACGACCACCACCGAGCACCACGAGCACGGGTACATCTCCGACAAGGACCGGTACCTGCGGCGCATGAAGCGCCTCGAGGGTCAGGCTCGCGGCATCTCCCGGATGATCGACGAAGAGCAGTACTGCATCGACATCCTCACGCAGATCAGCGCACTCACCAGCGCGCTGCAGTCCGTCGCCATCGGGCTCGTTGACGATCACCTGCGCCACTGCGTCGCCGACGCGGCAGCAGAGGGCGGAGACGTCGCCGAGGCACGCATCGCCGAAGTCTCACAAGCCATCGCACGGCTGGTGCGCTGAACCCATGCGCCCGCTGCGAGCGACCCTCCACCCACGCCTGTTGCTGTGGTTGGCGGTCGCTGTCGCCATCATCGGCGGCCTGCTCGGGATGCACGCGCTCAATCTCCACGGTGGCGGTCCGCAGCACGCAGTCAGCGGCCACGCCATCGACGCGCAGCACGAGGCTGAGCCCCCGATCGCTTCGAGCAGCACGCACGATCACGCCGCCTCGCCCGCCGTACCTTGCGACGACTGCAACGAAGCGGGAGGCGCCGGGCACGACGCTGCTGCAGCCTGCGTCCTCGCGCTCCTCGCCACGCTGCTCCTCCTGCCACGCGCGACCACCTCCTGGCTGAACGCCGTACTCGTGCACTCCTGGACGGCGACGCGCGCGCCGACAGTCCGCGGCACCTTCCCGCTCCCCTCGCTCTACGAACTCTCGGTGATCCGTACGTGATGCGTGCGGAGCAGACCTCCGCACCACATCACGCCCACTCGGGCACCCCATTCGTAGACGCAAAGGAACACACAATGACGCGCAAGCTCGCACTTGCAGCGGCCGCAGCAGCGGCCGTCATCGCCCTCGCTGGTTGCTCGCAGGGCTCCTCCTCCATGGAGGGTATGGACCACGGCTCCAGCGCCCCGGCTGAGTCTTCGAACGCCGACTTCAACGATGCGGACGCCATGTTCGCATCGATGATGATCCCCCATCACGAGCAGGCCGTCGAGATGTCGGAGATGCTGCTCGCCAAGGACGACGTCCCTGCCGACGTCGCCGATCTCGCTCAGCGCATCATGGACGCCCAGGGTCCCGAAATCGACACCATGAACGCCTGGCTCGAGGACTGGGGCGTCGACGCGTCCGTCCACGAGGGCATGGATCACGGCGAGGACGGGATGATGAGCGAGGAGGACATGGCCGAGCTCGAAGACGCCACCGGCGTCGACGCCTCCCGCCTGTTCCTCGAGCAGATGATCCAGCACCACGAGGGCGCGATCGACATGGCTCAGGACGAGGTCGACAACGGCCAGAACCCCGACGCCGTCGAGCTCGCGCAGACGATCGTCGACACCCAGCAGGCCGAGATCGAGGAGATGCAGGAGCTGCTGACCGCTCTCTAGGACCTCACGACGTGGTGCGCCGCGGACGCGACGCCACCACCCGGTACCTAGGGAGGCACGAGCTGCGGTGCAGCGCTGAGCCGACCCATCGGCGACTCAGCGCTGCACCGACGCTCCCGCGTCGCTCATCATGAGAATCAAGACCTCACCCCTGTTCGCCGTCCCGGCAGCCGCCGCGACCGTCGTCCTCGTGCTTGGCACGAGCGCGCCCTGGCAGATCGCCCCAGCCTGGGCGAACGAACCCGCCGCACTCGAAACCACCAGCATCGACGCGAGCGTCGGTGTCGACGGCAGCTCGCCCGAGACCGTCGACCGAGACGAGCTGACGGTCTGGATCGAACCCGAACCAGAACCAGCACCCGCTCCCGAACCCGCTCCAGCACCGACCGCCGCGCCGACCGGTGGAACTGCACCGGCGCCGCCACAGCCCCAACAAGCTGCGACCGGGGCGCTCGCACCCGTCGCCGGCGGTGTCTCGCCCGGAGCCATCCTCGCCGACCTCAACGCGCAACGCGCAGCCGCCGGACTGCCGCCGTTCACTGCGCACGACGGCGTAACAGGCGTCGCACAGCGATGGTCCGTCAGCCAAGCGCAGTCCGCCAGGATGTATCACAATCCGTCGTTCGCATCCGAGGTTGGAGCGGTCGGCTGCGGCGGCGCGACCGAGAACGTCGCATCCGCCATGGGCAACGCTTCCCCCGTCGGACCCTGGATGGACTCCCCGCCACACCGCGCAAACATCCTTGGCAATGCGACCCACATCGGCGTCGGCGCCGCCACCTCCAGCAACGGCCTCACGTATTACACGCTGAACTTCGCCAACTGCTGAGCCGGTGCGAGCGGGCCGGTACCAGGCCCGCTCGCACCGGAGAGACCGAGCGGCTGCTGGTGCAACCAACGCTCGGTCGTCGAGCCAGCGCTCCGCTTACAATCGCTCGTCAGGAAACATGCCCTCCGGCGGCGCCTCGTGCGGGATCGGGCCATCCTTCGCGCTATGCCGGGTGTCGTCGTGGGCGAATGGTCAGCCGGACGACGTCAGTATCCCCATGTGGTAGTCCATGTGGTCGCGTAGCCAGGTCGAGGCGCCGAACGCGGCGTCGAGTCGCAGTGCTTCCCATGCGCGCCAGAGCGCGTCGATCCGGTAGATGGCTTCGGCGCTCTCCCACCAGCGGGCCGACCAGTGGGTGTCGCGGCCGTTAATGGTGCGCACGTAGATGCGGCGCAGGAATGCGTCGGAGAACTCGACGCAGTTGCCGTAGACGAGACTCGGCACCTCCGGCGCCGCATCCTCGCCGACCTCGCCCGTCGCGAGGTTCGCGTCGACGTCGTCGCTCATGCTGCCTCCTCCACCTTCTCAGCCGTCTGCACGCTCGCGAGGCTCACGTACGCGTCCTCGAGCGTCGATGCGCTGTGCGGGTCGTGTGCCTGGATCGACGCGCGGATCGCGTCGGCGTGCCGCCCTGCCATCCACGGCAGGGTGCGCACGAGCGTCGCGCGCGAGCCGGACGCGAGCACGATCGCACGGCCCTTGGGGAGGGCTGCGAGCTCGTCGACGTCGAGGATGCGGTCGCGCTGCAGCGACCTGGACACCGACGTGCGCTGGCCCGACGTCACCGACGAGGTGACGCGGTCGTAGGAGCCGACGAGTTTGGAGAGGTCCTCGAGGAAGCCCGTCTCCTTCACGCCGCCGAGGTAGGTGGCGACGTTCGCAGCCGACCACAGCTTGCGCATGCCCGACTCGGTCCAGACGTCGACGCCCTGCGACCACGACTGCAGCACCGTCATGAGGATGATGCCCCGCGAGCCGTAGTGCGAGTAGAGCGAGGGCAGGTCGCGCCAACGGCACACGTTCGCGGCCTCGTCGAGCACGCCGAGCATCGGCGCGACGAGCCGGCCGTTCGGCGAGCGCTTCGCGAGCTCTTCGGCCGCCTCGATCACCGCGACGGTGAGCGCGGTGACGAGGGGGCCGGCGTTGCCGGCGCCCTCCTTCGAGAGCGCATAGAGCGTGTCAGAGTGCTGCACGAACGTGTGCGGGTCGAACGCGGCCCGAGTCCACTTGTCGGCGCCCTCGGGCGGCGTCACCCACGGGAGGATGCGCGAGTTGGTCAGGCACGCGGCCATCTGCTGCGCGGTGCCGTAGATGCCGCCGCGCTGCTTCTCGGGCGATTGCATCGCCCCGAGCAGCTGGTCGGCGATCACGGGGTAGGGCTCGCGCAGCACATCCGCGGCTGTCTCGTCGGTGGGGCGCGTGAGCCATCGGTACACGTCGGTGATCGGGCGGCGGTCGACGGCCGCGGCGAGCAGGAGACCGGCGAGCAGGTCGAGGCCGGCGCCGTCGAAGTACGCATCCGTCTTGGCGCCGGCGTCGCGGCTGCCGGTGGCGAAGTGCGTCGCGAGCGTGCGCGCCTTCTCGTCGTCGGTGACGTACGACAGCGGATCCCACCACCACGTCGCGGGCTCCTCGGCGACACCCTGCGGGTCGAACACCCACACCTGGCCGTGCATGGCGCGCACGTCGCGCGTCGCGTCGACGACGTCGCGCTTGTTCGACGTCGTTACGACTGTGCCCGGTGCGTCGACGACCGCCGGGACGACGAGCGACGTCGTCTTGCCGGTGCGAGGGCCGGCGATTGTCACGTGCAGGTCCTCCCACGAGCCGTAGAGCGTGGCCTTCGTGGCCACGGACTCGCCGACGACCACGCCGGGCGAGCCTGCGACGCCGAGCCGCTTAGCGATCGCCACGGCGTTCTGCCGCGTCAGGCCCTCGACGTCGCGGCCGTGGCCCATGTGCCGTGCTGCGGCGTCGACGCGCGAGCGCTTGCCGCGTGCGCGGCCGATGAGGAACGCGCCACCGATCACGACGACGGCGACGACGATCGTGGCGGCGATGCCGAGCATGAGCGCCGACGGCGCCCATGCCAGCGAGCCCGTCGCGATGGCCGCGACGAACTCGATCGGGTTGATGGGGACCTCTGCGCCCGTGCCGTCGACCTGGTGCGACAGCGCCATGACACCCCACACCGCGGCGTAGAGGGCGAGCCCGCCGAGCACGAGGATGAGGAGCACCGCTCCCCCGGCGTCGCCTCCGGGCGACGACTTCCGAGTGCTGCTCATCGGGCACCGATCCTGGATGCTTCGGTCCAGCGACGGTTCGAGTTGGCCAGGCGTAGCTCGTGCGACGTCAGCTTCACCTCGATCGGGATGCCCGGTCGGCCACCGACCTTGATGAGGAAGCGCCCGCGACCAGGCGGCGGCGGGGCCTCTCCCCCGAACTGGTCGAGGGTCCACGGCGGAGCGTCGTTCCACGACACGAGCAGATCCTGCTCGGTCTGCGAGAAGTCGACGACCGACGTCAGCCGCGCCATCTCCGAGCGCGGCAGAGCGCCGCACATGACCATGCCGGCGCGCTCGACGAAGCCGCGCGCGATCGCGCGGTCCTCCTCGTTGCTAAGCGAGTCGAGGTCCTTCATGGTGTGGAAGATCATGATCTGGCCGATGCCCTCGCGCCGGTTGAGTCGCGTGAGAACGTCGATGCGCTGCGCCATGCCGTGGCCGACGCGGAGCGCCTGCCAGAGCTCGTCGAGGACCACGACGTAGTGCCGACGCCGCTCGAGGCCGGCGTCGGCGAGCGCCTGCGCCACCGAGACGGTGCCGAAGCCTGCCGACCAGCACGCCATGAGCGCTGCAGCGCGCACGTCCGTGTCGGTCTCGGCAATGGCCGAGAGGTCGTACACGGCCGGACGATCGCGGCGCATCGGCTCGCTCGTGCGGCGCGAGAACATGCTGCCGAGCGTGCCGCCGCCCGTGAGGCCCGACAGGCTCAGCACGAGCCCGCGCGTGCGCATCCGGTAGTCGGCCTCATCGAGGGCGAGCACCGCGGCGCGCAGCGGCTCGGGCGCCTCCTTCACGAGCGCGAGCAGGTCGCCGAGCACCGGGGGCACGTACGACGCGCGCTCGAGCAGGAGCCGGATCGCCCGGTCGAGGACGATCGTCTCCTCCTCGTTGACCGGGCCGGCGCGGTGGATCGTGATGAGCGCGTTGACCATCGTCGTGATGCGCGAGAGCGCATCGCCCATGACGGCTTCGTACTCGGCGTGCTTGCCCGCGTCCTGCAGCCGCTTTGCCGCTTCGAGCGCTTCGCCGGGGTCGAGCACGTTGAGGCTGCCGCGGCCGGGACCGATGGAGATCACCTGGCCGCCCAGCGCCCGAACCGTCTCGACGTAGTCGGGGCGGGTGTCGCCCAGCACGAGCGGGATCGTGCCGAATGCCGACAGCCCGATCAGCTGGTGCGCGACCGTCGTCGACTTGCCGACGCCGGGGTTCGACAGCACGACGGCCGAGGGGTTGCGGATGATGCCCGCGCGGAACCACGAGATCGGGTCCGCGCACACCGCGGCGCCGGTCGAGAGGTGGTGTCCCAACGGGGCACCCTCGATGGGTGCGCCGGCGCCGACGGCGAACGGCCACAGGCCGCACGCCTGCATCGTCGACGCGCGGTACTCGGTGGGTGCCTGCACGAGCCGCATGCGGCCGCCTCCCCTGCCGGCCAGGCCGAAGGCCGGGTCGACGAGGGGCTGCGGCTCACGCGTGGGGCGCGGCTTCGCCTTCGACTTCGAGCGTCCGAACATCACGCGTCCTCGAGCGACGGGGCGGCCATGAACTTCGCCAGCACGAGCCCGATGGGCAGTGCGCCGAGGAAGCCGGAGTCCTGTCTGCCGTACATGCGGCGGATGCGCAGACGCGCCTCCGCGGCGAGGTCGTCGACCATCGCCGCGGCGTCCGACAGGTCGGTCTCCTCGAGCACGGTCGCCGTGATGAGGGTGCCGAAGTTGACCAGGCCGGCGCCCTGCGCCTCCTCTTGCGCAGTCGCCTGCGCCGCGCGCACCGCGCGCGACGCGCGCGCCGACTCGGCGCGCTTGGCCGTGTTGCGGAACGACGCTGCAGCGACGTCGCGATCGACGATCTTCGCCGCCTCTGCCGGCGACTTCGGCCGGTAGAGCATCGTCACGCGCTTGCGGAGGATGTCGGGGGTGCGGTGCAAGCAGCGGCGCGAGCACGTCGGCCTGCACGATGCCCTCCGGGGCTCCGATCATCGACCAGGTGATGCTCTTCGCCTCGTCGTGGCGGTACCAGGAGTAGTGCGCATCGGCGGCCATCGGACCGGCGTCGCTCCACGTCGCCACGTTGCGATCGCCCTGCGCTCGCGCCTGCTCGAACAGCAGCGCGTCCGTGGGGCTGTACGCCACGCGCACGACCTCTGCGAGCTGCGACGCCGACAGCGGCGCCGACGCGCCTGCGCCGGTCGCCTCGAGCGCGGACGTGAGGCCGTAGATGCGCGAGGCGAGATCCCGCGCGACCGCGTCGTGGTCACGCTCGCGGCCGCGCGTGCGGCCCTTGAACGTCAGCGCCACGTACGCGCGCACCGTCGACGACGACGCCGGGTACGTCACGGCGACCTCCTCGAGCACGTCGAGTGCGAACGCGGGCGCGTCCGTGTCGGTAGCCGCGGCGAGCTGCGTCGTGAGACGGGTGCCCGGATCGGGCGCCGTCTCGACGGTCACCGAGGCGGCCTCGAGGCCGGGCTCGCGGCCGAGGCGTGCGAGGTAGTGGCCCCACTTCGCCACCCAGGAGTCGATCTGATCCTGGTCGACGAGTGCGGCGCCGTCAGGCTCGGTGCCGATCACGACGGTGTACGACCACTGCCCGCGTGCGCGCAGGCGCAGCATGGCGAACGGTCGACGGAACGAGTCGTAGTGCTCGGTGACCTCCGTCGTCGAGCCGAGGCCGGGCAGGCGGTTGCTGCCGTCCTTCGAGCCGCGGCCGATGGGCGATGCTCGGTACACGTTCGCTCCCTCCATGACGGTGCGCATCCACAGCAGGCCGTTCAGGCCACGCGTGGCGAGGTTCTGGCCGGATGCGTCGCGCACCAGCAGCAGGAGCAGCACGATCGCGACGCCAGCCGCGACCGATGCTGCGACGTACAGCGGGGCGAACATCATCACGACGATCACCGTGAACGCTCCGAGGAACAGCAGCACCGTGCCCGACTGGCCGAGGCCGAACACGCCAGCCGTCGAGGGCTTTCGCCAGTTGCCGTAGCCGCGAACCGTCTCGTTCATCACTCACTCCTCGTCGCCGGTGGCGCCGCGCGCCATCTTCTGTACGCCGTCGGCGCCGGCCTTGCCGACCTTCGACGCGACCTCTGCGGCCGCGAGCACGGCGGTTGCCGTGCCTGCCGTCGCGGCGCCACCGGCGATCGCGGCACCGCCCTTCACGGCGGCTCCGACGCCGGCACCTGCCGCGGCACCAGCGCCTGCGCCAGCCGAGCCCGAGCCGGCGGCCGCGGTCGACGTCGTCGACGAGCGCGTGGCGCTCTGCAGGCCCCCGGAGGGGCCCTGGCCGGAGGAGGGCGACGGCGTCGCTCCGGGCGGCGCTACCGTCGCGCTGCGTCCGCCCTTGCCGGTGAGCTCGGTGATGGCCGAGGCTCCCGCGGGGATCGCGGCCATGCCCGCGACCGCCAGGCCCATGCCTGCACTGCCGCCGACGATCGGCGACACGGCAGGCATCATGAGCCGCATGAGTGCGGGCAGCGCCACGACGCCCAGGCCGAAGATGATGAGGCCGAGCACGACGCGGATCGCGAGCGTGACCTGCTCGGGCAGGCCCTCGCCGCCGAACACGTCGGTGCCGACCATCCGCATCGCGGTGCCGAAGATCAGCGCGGCGACGGGCTTGTAGAGCAGGAACGCGAGCGTCCACGCGACGATGCGACGCATCCACTGCATGCCGAGCTCGGTGTTCGTGAAGCTCGAGGCGAGCGGCAGCACGCCCACGAGCAGGATGAGGATCGCGACGCGGCCGAGCATGAGGGCGAACTGGATCGCGCCGAACAGGCCGAGCAGGATGCCCAGCACGATCGTTGCGACCGCAGGCAGCGGGTTCGATCCCCCGCCCGTGATCCAGAAGAGCTCGACCATGCGGCTGCCGAGGCATTCGCCGTCGGCCCCGCAGTCGGTGGCCGAGAGGATGTAGCTGCGGGAGAAGCCGAGCTGCGGCGCGTGCTGCGTCCGCAGGGTGCGCTGCTCGTGGGGTTCCATGTCGGCGACGACGTCCAGCGCAGCACGCAGGGGTACACGGGTCGGCCGATCGCGGTCGACACCCATCGACGACCCCCCGAGCGGGTCGAGAGGTGGATGCGCGATGCCGGGTTCGCGATCGACGCGACGCTCGTCATGGCACCGCACGGCGATCGGCCAGGAGCGCTGATCTTCGCGCCGCGCGACGCGGATCCACGCGTCGACGACGTCGGCTGACGTCACGGCGCGCCCGGCGGATGCTCGAAGCCTCGCCGACGCCGTACCGCACGTTCGCAGCGCGGTCCAGCATCGGCGTCGCGCAGGCTCCGGCGGTACGATCGTGACGGGCGCTCGCCCCGTCGTCCCGCACCATCCGAGGAGCTCCGCCATCCACGATCGCCGCGCATCCTCGCCGCGCAGGGCACGATGACGCCCGTCGCCGATCGCGCCGGAGCGTGGTCGACGCTGCGGCGACTCGTGCACATCTCACGCCCCGTGCTGTGGATCAACACGATCGGCACCGGCCTGCTCGGGATGTGGCTGACGGGCGAGCTCCTCGACCCGACCGCGATCCCGATCCTGCTGTGGCTCACGCTGCCGTTCAACCTGCTGATCTACGGCGTGAACGACATCTTCGACCAGGACACGGACGCGCTGAACCCGCGGAAGGGGTCGATCGAGGGCGCGCGCATCGAGCCGCGGGAGGTGCGCGCGATCGTCTGGGGCGTGGTGGCGACGAACGTGCCGTTCCTCGTGTGGTTCGTCATCGTGCTCCCACCGGCCGCCATCGTCGTCATCGCGCTCTACGCCGCCGTCTTCGTCTTCTACTCCGCTCCCCCGCTGCACTTCAAGCGGCGCCCCTTCCTCGACTCGCTGAGCAACGCCGCGTACGGCCTGCCGCTGCTCGTCATGCCGCTGGCGCTCGGCGCGCCGCCGGTGTGGCCGGCGGTCGCCGGGCTCCTCGTGTGGAGCGTGGCGAAGCACGCCTACGACGCGGTGCAGGACATCGAGGAGGATCGCGCGGCCGGCATCACGACGACGGCCGTGCTGCTCGGACCGCGCGGCACGGCGATCTGGAGCGCCGCGTGGTGGGCGGCGTCGACGGCGCTGTTCGCGATCGTGAGCATCCCGGTCGCCGTCGTGAACCTGCTCATCGCCGGCGCGCTCGTGCTGCTGCTGCTGCGACGACCCACGCCGGCCACGGCGCACCGCCTCTACCGCCTCTCGGTGGCGTTCCCGTACGTCGCGGGCGGCATCGCCAGCATCCTCGTGCTCGCGGCGATCGTGCTCGGGACGTGGCCGTGAGCCGCATCGTCGTCGTCGGCGCCGGGCTCGGCGGCCTCGCGGTCTCCGCGCTGCTCGCCCACGCGGGCCACACGGTGACTCTGCTGGAGGCGCACGACGCCGTCGGCGGCAAGAGCCGACGCATCGAGCTCGACGGGCAGCGGATCGACACCGGCCCGTCGCTCGTCACGTTCCCCGCCGTCTGGGAGCGACTCCTGCGACGGCTCGACGCCGGACCGCGCGCGATCGCCGACGTCGGGGCCCTCGACCTGCTGCGACTGCCGGAGGTCGGGCGCTACTACCTCGACGGCGAGAGCACGACGCTGCCGGTCGAGGCAGGCCACCCGTGGGATGCGGCCTGGCAGCGGTTCAGCGAGCTGCACGCGCCGCTCGCCGACGACGTCACGGCGCTGCTCGTCGCGGATCCCCTCGATCGCAGGTCGCTGCCGGCGCTGCGGCGACTGCTCGCCGTCTACGGCCCCAGGCTGAGCACGCGCGCCTACCTCGACAGCCTGCCCTGGCTGCCCGACGGCCTCCGCGAGATCATCGCCATCCACACGCTGAACGCCGGCGTCGCCCCGCACCGCACGCCTGCGCTGTATGCGAGCATGCCGGCGATCATGGCCTCTTCGGGCGTCTGGGTGCCGCGCGGCGGCGTGTTCGAGATCGCCCTCGCGCTGCGCCGGCTCGCGGAGGCGGCGGGCGTCGAGGTGCGCACGAGCGAGACGGTCGTGCGCATGGAGCGCGGCCGCGTGCGCACGACCGAGACGGTGCACGCCGCCGACGTGGTCGTGAGCGCGCTCGACGCGGATCGGGCGGAGGCGCTGCTCGGCGGCGACCGCCCGACCCCCAGGCCCGCGAGCCGCCTGTCGTGCTCGGCCGTCGCGCTCTACGGCGTGCTGCGGGAGCCGCTGCCGGCGTCGTACGCCGCGCACAGCGTCGTGCTGCCGCGGGATCCTGCCGCGCTGCATCGCAGCCTCGCCGCCGGCGACGAGCCCGCCGAGACCATGGCGTTCGTGAACCACTACCGTGCCGGCGAGGTCTACCCGAACGACCGATCCACGCTCGCGATCCTGCTCACGAGCCCCGCCGACGGTCGCTCCTACGGGCCGGAGCATCCCTTCGTGCGTCGCGAGATCGAGCGCATCTCCGCCGAGATGGGCCTCGACGCGCCGCTCACGGACGCCATGACCGACCCCATCGTGCTCGATCCGCGGCACTTCGGCACCGTCGGCGAGCCGCACGGCGCGCTCTACGGCGCGACGCATCCGCTGTGGATGAGCGGCCCGCTGCATCGCCCCGGGCACCATGACCTCCGCAGGCCGTGGCTCTGGCGGGTCGGCGCGTCCGTGCACCCCGGCGGCGGCATCCCCGCCGTGCTCGGCGGCGCGATGATGGTCGCCTCGAAGCTGCTCGCGCGGCACCCGGCGTCGCGCTGACGGGCGCGTTGCGGCGACGCCGCTTGGCGCGTCGCGCGATGCATCTCTACGTTCGAACGCATGTTCGAACGACGGGCGAGCGGAGGTCCCCGGTGCCCGAGCTGAGGGTGCACGCGAGCGAGTGGATCGTCGTCGTGCATCGCATCACGTACGCGGTGATCCGCCGGGTCACGATCGGCGGCGACGACGACTTCTGGCGCGTCGTGACGGGCGAGGACGACCGCTCGCGTCGACGACTCGTCGGCTACTGGGGCACGTTCGAGGAGGCCTCGCACAACGCCCTCGCGTTCGTCGAGCAGCAGCTGCCCGGCGCATGGATGGCGACCGGCACGTCGACGTCGCACGAGAGGCGAGCGATGACGCCGCAGAAGCCGCTGCCCGCGCGCGACGTCGACCGTGCTCCGTGGACGGGGTGGCGGACGATCCCGCGCGGCGTCGACACCGTGTGGGAGACGCCGCACCGCCGCCGGCGCGACGGCTGAGGCGGCCGCGGGTCAGCGGACCTGCTCGGCGTGCCTGCCGATGATGCCGTTCGGCGAGCTGGCGATGTGCACCGCGGGCAGCGACGGGCCGTCGTCCGTGACGCGGCGGCAGCCGATCGCGGCGAGCACGATCCCGACGGGCGCGAGCGCCATGAGCCCGATCACGAGCGCGAGCTCGGCGCCCGAGCCGGCCGTGCCGAGGAAGTACGCGGCCGTCGCGTCCTGCGAGGTCCCCCGCACCGCCTCCGCCGTGGCGCCGACGCGCGCGCCGAGCACGCCGAGCGCCGCCATGGCGGCGACGAGGCCGCCGACGAGCATGGCGAGTCCGACGGCGATGCGTCGACCCGTGCCCGGCATGGTCTCGCCGCGTCGGCCCGATCCGTCGGTCGTCCGCTCGACGACCAGCGCCGAGGCGTCGAGCGTCGTGCGCTGGATGCCGATCTCGGTGGGCGTGCGGGCCATGATCGCTCCTTCGTCGGTGGTCGCCCCCGTACGACGCGCTCCTGGGTACACGGCGAGCATGAGCACGGCAGGACCGCCTGCGCCGGGCCGGACAGGACGCGCGGCCCGCCGGTCACCGTCCAGCGGGACGCGGCAGGATCGACGCATGCACGTGCCGAACGGGTTCGTCCCTCCTCCGCCATGGGAGCCCGAGCGCGAGCAGCGGGCGCGGCTCGCACGCATGCCCCTGCCCGTGCTCGGGTTCGTCGAGCAGCCGACGCTCGAGGACGTCTCCCTCTGGAGCATCGAGTCGGCGGACGTCGCCGGCGAGCGCGTGCGGATGGCGGTGTCGATCTCCTCGACCCTCTGGCGGCATCCGGACGACCGCGGCGACCCGCGCAACCTCGCGATCCTCGACGATGCGACGGCGGCGGCGCTCGAGTCGTCCGACGACCGATCCCTCCCGCCGTGGCTGCGCGAGGCGCGTCAGCGCATCCGGCTGCCGCTGCTGTGGGAGGCGGTGCGCACCACCTGGATGCCTGCGGAGCACCGCCGACCGATCCGGGACACGCTCGTCGAGCACCTGCAGCACGTCGTGCGCGATCGTGTGCCGGGCGCGCACGAGCCCCGGCAGGACCGGCCCGACGTCGCCGCCGCCGGCCTGAGCGCCGTCGAGGTCGAGGTCGACGGACGCCTGCTGCCCGGTCGCCGCCTGGACGGCGAGCACGCCATCGGCATCGGCGTCGACCTCGGCGAGGCGCAGCTCACGGTCGCCGTGCTGCGCGAGCACCTGTCATTCGTGCGCCTGGCCTTCGCCACGCGCTGGAGGCCGCAGACGATCAGCGACGACGCGTGAACCGCTGATGCACGACGCCGGTGGGCGAGGCGACCGACTCGATCGCGAACTGCTCCTCGACGCCCTCCAGGCCCTCCCAGAGCCGCACGCCGCGCCCCAGCACGATCGGCACCAGCACGAGATGCATCTCGTCGACGAGACCAGCCTCGAGGAAGCTCCGCACGGTCGTCGGTCCGCCGCCGAGACGGACGTCCAACCCGCCCGCGAGCTCGCGCGCGAGGTCGAGCGCATCCGCCGGAGCCAGATCGCGGAAGTGGAACGTCGTCTCGCCCAGCACGAGGTCCGGCCGCTCGTGATGCGTCAGCACGACGACGGGCGTGCGGAACGGCGGCTCGTCACCCCACCAGCCGCGCCACTCCTCGTCCGGCCACGGCCCGACGTGCGGACCGAACTTGCCTCGGCCCATGATCTCCGCGCCGATGTCGAGGTTCGTCGTCGCCGCGAGCGCGTCGTCGACGCCCACCGTGCCGGATCCCTCAGCCTCCGACTCGTGCCCTGACGCCGTCACGAACGTCCTGGTCGGGAAGAACCACTGCATGAGGCGGCCACCGGCATGCCCGAAGGGCGCCTCGACGGTGCGCCGCTCGCCGGTCGCGAACCCATCGAGCGAGACGGCGAGGTTGTGGACGCGGAGCCTGGTCACGCGCCCACGGTAGCGCTCGACGTCGCGCGGCGGAGCGGTGGCGGCATGCGACCCCGCCCGCACGCGCTATCCTGAATCCGGCTCATCTTTGGAGGCTTCTCGTGCGCATCCGCACCGCATCGATCGGCGAGGTCCGTCGCTGCGCCGCGCTCGTCGCGGAGGCGCTGCTCGACGACCCGGTCGGCGTGCGCGCCGTGCGCGCCCGCCACGGACGCCTGCGCCGGATGCGGGCGCTCTACGAGGCGGAGCTCCGGCTCGGCGCCTTCGCCCACGGCCGCGTCGACGTCGCGGAGGTGGACGGCGCGATCGTCGGCGTCGCCGCCTGGGTCGCCCCGATGGCGTCGCCCGACCTCGTCGCCGCGCTCCGCCAGGCGCCCCGCTACGCGTTCGCCGTCGGGCCGCTGCACGCCGCCGGCGCCCTGCGCGCGCAGCGCATCCGACGCGCCGCACGGCCCGACGCAGCGCACTGGATGCTCGCCGACGTCGCCGTCGCCGAGCACGCGCGCGGCCTCGGCATCGGCGGTGCGCTCGTCGAGCACGGACTGGCGCTCGTCGACGGCGACGCCTACCTCGAGGCGACGACGGCCGCGAGCAGGCGCCTCTACGAGCGGCACGGCTTCGTCGCCCGAGCGAGCATCGGCCTCGCGCCCGGCGGCTATCCCGTCGCGATGTGGCGCGACGCGCGGCCGCTGCCCGCACCCGCGCTGCGCTAGCCTCCCGCCCCCGGACGCGCGGCGCGCGGCTGCGGCCCGGGCGATCGGCGCGGCGCCCGACGCGGCGCGCGCTCGAAGCCCCCGGCGTACACGAGCCGCGCGACACGGTAGCGATGACCCCGCCATGGCTCGAGGAATGCGACGAGCTCGGCGTCGTCGAAGGCGCGACCCGCCAGCGTGCGGCCGACGACCGTCGCAAGATGGAAGTCGCCGATCGACACGGCATCCGCATCGCCGAGCACCCGCTGCCGCACCTCGGCCGACGTCCAGGGCCCGATGCCCGGCAGCGATCGCAGCGCGCGATCGACGTCGGCGAGAGCGCGACCCTCCTCGACGAGCCGCTGCAGGCTGCGCTCGCGCGCCGCAGCCCAGCGGATCGCCGCCGCGCGTCCGAGGTCGACGTCGAACGCGCGCCACTCCCCCTGCTCGACGCCCAGCCACGCCGCGCCCGAGGGGAACATGCGCATGCCCGCGGGCGCCGGCTCGGGGGCCGGCTCGCCGAGCCGGCGCACGAGCCGCGTCCACGACGTGAACGCGACGAGCGCCTCGACGCGCTGCTCGAGGATCGCTCCGACCATGCCGTGCAGCATGTCGCCGCTGCCCGCGATGCGCAGGCCGGGATGCATGCGGTGGGCGACCGCGAGGTAGGGATGCGCGGGCACGAAGCCGCTGGGATCGTCGTGGTCGCCGAGCAGCGCGGGCGCCTGCGCGACCGCGTGCGCCGCCCCGTCGCCCCAGGCGAGGCACCGCACCGCATCCGCGACGTGGTCGAACCGCGCGACGGCATCGCCGACGGGCGTGCGGATCGTGCGCCAGATCGCGCCGTCGCTGGCCCGCTGCTGCGTCGGGTCCGCGCCGCCCTGCTGCGCGCGACCGAGGGTCAGACGCACCGAGGTCGGATGCCGCGGCACCCACTCGAGCCGCGCGTCCGGCGTCGGCAGCACGGTGGGCAGGTCGAGCGCGGGCACGCTGCGACCCTACGGGCGACCACCCCGCGACCCCGCGCCGATCGCATCGAACCGCCATGATCGGGTGCGTCGGCCATCGGCCGCGCGACGATCGACGACGAAGGGAGGCCGCTCGTGATCGCCACGCTCAACCGCATCGTCGACCTCGTCGAGGATCGCATCGGCGACGACGTCGACCTCGACGCGCTCGCGCGCGAGGCCGGCACCACCGGCTACCACCTGCGGCGCATGTTCTCGTCGCTCGCGGGCATGCCGCTGTCCGAGTACGTGCGTCGTCGGCGCATGACGCTCGCAGCCGCCGAGGTGCTCGGCGACGCGAGCCTGCTCGACGTCGCCGTGCGGCACGGCTACGGCTCCACCGAGGCCTTCGCCCGCGCGTTCCGCGCCGTGCACGGCGTCGCACCCGCCGACGCGCGGCGCGACGGCGGCCCCCTTCGTCCGCAACCGCTCGTCAGGTTCCGCCTGACCGTCGAAGGGAGCACGTCCATGGACGTCCGCATCGCCGACCACCCGCCCATCCGCCTCGTCGGGCACGCCGCACGCGTCCCGCTCATCCACGAGGGCGCGAACCCGCACATCGTCGCCCACGTGCAGTCCCTGCCGGCCGAGGAGCATGCGCGCCTGCGCGCGCTGAGTGCCGCCGAGCCGGCCGGCATCCTGCAGGTGAGCGCCGACGTGGATCCCGACGGACGCGAGGGCACGGAGCTCACCTATCTGCACGGCGTCGCCATCCCCGCGGACGCCGCCGCGCCGGCCGACCTCGACGTCATCGACGTGCCGGGCGGCGAGTGGGCCGTGTTCCGCACCTCGGGTCCGCATCCCGAGGCGCTCCAGACGACCTGGGCCGCGACCGCCACCGAGTGGCTGCCGTCGAACCCGTGGCGCCTGCGACCGGGGCCGTCGATCGTGGCGGTGCTCGAGCGCTCGGAGGACTTCCGGACGGCGACGTGCGAGCTCTGGCTGCCCGTGGAGCGCGCCTGACGCGCCGCGCCGTCGCCGCGACGCCACCACCGGATGGCTTGCCATGATGGTGCCGTGACGACGGCACGCGCGCCCCTGCCCGAGGCGATGGGATGGGGCAGGCGCGTCACGGTGGCGCCGATGGCGGGCGGCGCGACGACGCCCGGACTCGTCGCCGCCGCCGAGCGGCACGGCGCGTTCGCGCAGCTCGCCGCCGGCTACCTCGACGCGGCGACGCTGCGCGACCGCATCCGGCGGACGCGCGCGCTGGGCGCCTCCCGCTTCGGCGTCAACCTGTTCGCGCCGCATCCGCATGCCATCGCCCCCGACCGCTACGCCGCGTACTGGAGCGAGATCGCGGGCGACGCGCGGCGCGTCCTGCCGGACGCGACGATGCCGCCGCTCATGGAGGACGACGACGACTGGCACGCCAAGGTCGACGTCGTTCTCGCCGAGCGCGTGCCGGTGGTGAGCATCACGTTCGGGCTTCCCGATCCGGCATCCCTCGCCCGACTCCGGGATGCCGGGGTCGTGACCGTGCAGACGGTCACCACGGCAGCCGAGGCCGCGGCCGCGGCGCGAGCCGGGGTCGACGCGCTCGTCGTGCAGGCTGCGGCCGCCGGCGGGCACTCGGGCGTGTGGGCGCCGGACGTCGTGCCCGCCGACGTTCCGCTGCCGCAGCTGGTCGGCGAGGTCCGCGCCGCCACGACGCTGCCGATCGTCGCGGCGGGCGGCATCGCCTCGCGAGGGGATGCGCGCGCTGCGCTCGAGGCCGGCGCGGACGCCGTCGCCGTCGGCACCGCCGCGCTGCGTGCCGACGAGGTCGGCACGTCCGCCACGTATCGCGCGGCGCTCGCGGGCGACGGCGTCGATCGCACCGCGCTCACGCGGGCCTTCACGGGTCGCTACGCACGCGCCCTCGTCACGCCGTTCGTGACCGCGCACGCCGACGCCCCCTCCGGCTACCCGGCGCTGCACCACCTCACGCGTCCCATGCGCGCCGCCGCCGCGACCGCGGGCGACGCCTCGCTCCTGCACCTGTGGGCGGGCACGGGCTGGCGTTCGGCGCGCGAGGCGCCCATCGCGACGATCCTCGACGACCTGGAGCCCTGACGATGCGCTACGTCTTCGACGCGGCGCTCTTCCGCTGGGCTGCGCGGCGCGAGCTGTGGACCTTCGTGCGCGTGCCCGACGAGGCGAGCGCCGAGATCCGCGAGGTCGTCGGCCGCATGGGCGGCTTCGCATCGGTGCGGGTCGACGCGAGGATCGGCGCGACGCGATTCCGCACGTCGATCTTCGGCGGCGCGGACGGCGCGTTCGTGCTGCCCGTCAAGCGCGCGGTACGCGACGCCGAGGGCCTCGTCGTCGACCGCCTCGTCCGCGACGTGGAGATCGAGCTCGTCGACCACTGATCGCGCAACGTGCGCGTGCGGTCGTCAGTCGCCGTGGTTGATGAGCCCGAGCCACTGCCCGAACGGCGCCTCGATGGGCTCGTCCGGCCATCCCGCCTGCCCTGCCTGCATGTCGCTGTCGCGCTCGGCCATGGGACGCTCCCCTCGTGCGGCCGCTCGCCGTCCGGGTCGCGGATCGGGGCGGGATGAGGCGAGCCGACGATCATCGGCCCGCTCCCCCAGCATGCGCCTCGGGCGGCGTCCCATGCACCGATGCGCGCGGAAAGATCGCGAGTTCTTGAGCGTGACGACGAGGATCCCGCTTCGACGAGCAGCCCGAGCCGCATGCGCGGCGTTCGTCTTCGCCAGGCGCGCGTGTCGGATGCGTCCTGCGCGCTCGTCGCGCCGTTGACCTCGATACCCCCTAGGGGTATTCTTCGACGCACGCCATCGTCGAGCGATCCGGAGGGACCATGGACCACGACGCGCACACGACCCACCACGTCGCGTCGCACGACCGTGCGGCCACGAGCGAGCACGACGCCGGCCACCAGCACGGCGGCCACGGCGGCCACGGCGGCCACGGCGGCCACGGCGGCCACGGCGGCCACGGCGATCACGCCGCGCAGTTCCGCTCGCGGTTCTGGATCGCCCTCGCGCTCACGGTGCCCACCGTCGCGCTGTCGGGCATGGTCGCCTCGATCGTCGGCTACCGGGTGCCCGACGTGCCCGGTGCATCGTGGGTCTCGCCGGTGCTCGGCACGATCCTGTACGCTTGGGACGGGTGGCCGTTCCTGCGCGGCGCCGTCGACGAGGTCCGCGCACGCCGCCCGGGCATGATGCTGCTCGTCGCGCTCGCGATCACCGTCGCGTTCGTCGCCTCCTGGGCGGCGACGCTCGGCCTCGCTCCCCATCACCTCGACTTCTGGTGGGAGCTCGCGCTGCTCGTCACGATCATGCTGCTCGGCCACTGGCTCGAGATGCGCTCGCTCGCCGCGACGAGCTCCGCGCTCGACGCGCTCGCGGCCCTGCTGCCGGACGCTGCCGAGCGCGTCACCGAGCACGGCGTGGAGCGCGTCGCGCCCTCCGAGCTCCGCGTCGGCGACGTCGTCGTCGTGCGGCCGGGCGCGGCGCTGCCGGCCGACGGCCGCGTCGTCGACGGTGCGGCCGCGATCGACGAGTCGATGGTCACGGGCGAGTCCCGCTCCGTGCAGCGCGGCGTCGGCGACGCGGTGACCGCGGGCACGGTCGCGACGGACTCGAGCCTCAGGATCGCGGTGACCGCGATCGGTGACGACACGGCGCTCGCCGGCATCGCGAGGCTCGTCGCCGAGGCGCAGTCGTCGACCTCCCGCGCGCAGCGCCTCGCCGACCGCGCGGCGGGCTGGCTCTTCTGGTTCGCGCTGGCCGCCGCGGTCGTCACCGCGACCGCATGGCTGCTCGTCGGCACGCCCGAGGATGCGGTCGTGCGCACCGTCACGGTGCTCGTCATCGCGTGCCCGCATGCGCTCGGCCTCGCCATCCCGCTCGTCGTCGCGATCTCGACGGAGCGGGCCGCGCGCGGCGGCGTGCTCGTGCGCGATCGGCTCGCGCTCGAGCGCATGCGGCTCGTCGACGTCGTCGTGCTCGACAAGACCGGCACCCTCACGCGCGGCGAGCCCGCGGTGCTCGACGCGACGGGGGTGGGCGATGCGGAGGCGGACGCGGTGCTCGCGCTCGCCGCCGCGGCGGAGGCCGACTCCGAGCATCCGCTCGCGCGCGCGATCGTGCGCGCCGCCGACGAGCGCGGGCTGCGTCGCGAGCAGGCGGTCGACGCCTCGTCCTCCCCCGCGGTCGGCGTCGCCGCGACCGTCGCCGGCGCGCGCGTGCGGGTGGGCGGGCCGCGCATGCTCGAGGAGCACGGCCTGGCTGCGACGGATGCTGCGTCCGCGTGGTCGCGCGAGGGCTCGACCGTGCTCCACGTCGTGCGCGACGACCAGGTGATCGGCGCGCTGCGCCTCGCCGACGAGATCCGTCCGGAGTCGGCCGACGCCATCCGCGCCCTGCATGCGCTCGGCGTCGAGGTCGTGATGCTCACGGGCGATGCCGAGCCCGTCGCGCGCAGCGTGGCGGCATCGCTCGGCATCGATCGGTTCGTCGCCGGCGTGCGACCCGAGGACAAGGCGCAGCACGTCGCAGCGCTCCAGGCCGACGGTCGCACCGTCGCGATGGTGGGCGACGGCGTCAACGACGCACCCGCGCTCGCACGCGCCGACGTCGGCATCGCCATCGGCGCGGGCACCGACGTGGCGATCGCGTCGGCCGGCGTCGTGCTCGCCGGCTCCGATCCGCGCTCGGTCGTGTCGGTGATCGAGCTCTCGCGGGCCGGCGCCGCGAAGATGCGGCAGAACCTCTGGTGGGCCGCTGGCTACAACCTGCTCTCGGTGCCGCTGGCCGCGGGCGTGCTCGCTCCGATCGGAGTCGTGCTGCCGATGTCGGTCGGCGCCCTCCTCATGTCCGTCTCCACGATCGTCGTCGCCGCCAACGCGCAGCTGCTGCGCAGGCTCGACCTGCGCCCCGACCGCAGCGTCGACGCCGTGCTCGCCGACCGCCGACCGACCACCACCTCGCAGGGAGCATCATGACCCGCCGACTCGTCTCCATCGCCGCCGGCCTCGCGGTCGCGGGCCTCGCCCTCGCCGGCTGCGCGTCCTCGGACGCCGGATCCGGCCACGACGGCCACGCCTCCCCCACGGCGACCACCCACGCCTCGTCGGCGGACGTCATGTTCGCGAGCATGATGATCCCGCACCACGAGCAGGCCGTGGAGATGGCCGACATCGTGCTCGCGAAGCCCGACCTCGACCCGCGGGTCGCGGAGCTCGCGAGTCGCATCCGCGACGCGCAGGCGCCCGAGATCGCCACGATGCAGGCATGGCTCGAGGCGTGGGGCGCGGATGCCGACGCGCACGAGGGCATGGACCACGGCGACGACGGCATGCTGGGCGACGACGAGATCGCGGCGCTCGAGGCAGCCGACGGCGCCACGGCGTCCCGGCTCTTCCTCGAGGGCATGATCGCGCACCACGAGGGCGCGATCGCCATGGCCGAGCAGCAGCTCGCGGACGGATCCGATCCGGACGCCCTGGCCCTCGCCGCGTTGATCGTCGAGACGCAGCAGGCGGAGGTCGACGAGATGCGCGAGCTGCTCGCGGCGCTCTAGCCGCTCAGCCGATGCGCAGGCGCAGCACGACGCGGTCGCCGAGCTCGACGCCCTCGGCGCGCCGCACCGCGTCCTTCAGCGGCACGAGGTAGTCGCCCTCGCGAGGGAACAGCGAGGTCGTGAAGGCCGTCTCGCCGAGCCACCCGCGCACGGGGATGACGCCCCACCCGTACGACACGATGGCGCGCAGCTCGCGGATGGCCTCGGCCTCCGCGTCGGGCACGCGCACGAAGTGGTACGGCGCGGGGCCGCGCCACTCGATCACGTCGCCCTCGATGGTCACGTCCATGCCGCCTCCTGTGCGCGGCATCCTCGCACGAGCCTGCGACGCTCAGTCGGCGAGTGCCGCGTCGATGCCGGCACCGATGTCGTCGACGTGGCTCAGCTCGAGGCGCTGCCCGTCGATGAAGATCGTCGGCGTGCTCTGCACGCCGAGCGCGACGCCCGCCTCGTAGTCCGCCTCGATGCGGTCGCCCGTCGCAGGATCCGCGATCGCGGCGTCGTACGCGGCCATGTCGAGGCCGAGCTCCTCGGCGAAGCCGCGGAACGTCGCGGCGGCGTCGTCGGTGCCCGCCCAGTCGCTGTGCGTCTCGAACAGGCGCTGGTACATGGCCTCGAACTCGCCCTGCTGCGCGGCGGCCTCGGCGGCGAGCGCGGCCGGGAAGGCGTTCTGGTGCGACGCGAGCGGGAAGTACCGCACGGCGAACGTGACCTCGCCCGCATGCTCGGCCCGCAGCGACTCCATCTCGGGGTAGACGAGCGCGCACGACGGGCACTCGAAGTCGAGGAACTCGACCACGACGGGCGCGCCCTCGCCCGCGTCGTCGAGGACGTGGGTCGTCGCGTCGAGCGTGTCGGCGGCCGTGACGTCCCCGTCGGGGCCCGCGGCACCGGGCTGCTCCCACGGACGCACGACGAGCGCGATCGTGATGCCGACGATGACGACGGCAGCGGCGACGATGCCGAGGATGTTCCAGGTCTTGGCGGTCATGGTGCGGCGGCCTCTCGGTCGTCGTGGGGCAGGGATGCTGCCAGCCTAGGCAGCGCGGCCATGCAACGCCCATGAGCCGCTCGCACCGTGTCGGCGCCCCCTCGTAGGGTCGTGCCATGCACGGCATCGTCCCCCCGTTCCTGCTCGAGAGGCTCGGCGACCACCCCACCGCCTCGGTCGCTCGCTGCGCACAGCGCACCCTCACGCTCGACGAGGCGCTCCGCGACGCGCGTCGCACGACGAGCCCGCGCGCGGCCTCCGGCGCCCGCGGGCTCGTGGCGGACGGCGCACCCGCCCCGCGCCGCACGATCGCGGACGCGCAGCGCACCATGCGCCTGCCGGGCACGACGGTGCGCAACGAGGGCGACGCGCCGACGGGCGACGTCGCGGTCGACGAGGCGTACGACGGGCTCGGCATCACCTGGACGCTGCTGCACGACGCCTTCGGGCGCGACTCCCTCGACGGCGCGGGCATGCCGCTGCTCGCGACGGTCCACTACGGCGAGGCGTACGACAACGCGTTCTGGAACGGCGAGCGCATGGTCTTCGGCGATGGCGACGGCGAGGTCTTCCTCGGCTTCACGTCAGCGGTCGACGTCATCGGCCACGAGCTCGCCCACGGGCTCGTGCAGGCGACGACCGACCTCGTGTACCAAGGCCAGTCGGGTGCGCTCAACGAGTCGGTCGCCGACGTCATCGGCTCGCTCGCGAAGCAGCACGCGCTCGGCCAGCGGGCCGACGAGGCCGACTGGCTCGTGGGCGCTGGGCTCTTCGCCGAGGGCGTGCAGGGCGTCGCGCTGCGATCGCTCGCAGCGCCGGGCACCGCCTACGACGACGACGTGCTCGGCACCGACCCCCAGCCGGCGACGATGGCCGACTACGTCGTGACGACGAGCGACAACGGCGGCGTGCACATCAACTCCGGCATCCCGAACCACGCGTTCTACCTGGCGGCGACGGCGATCGGCGGGTTCGCGTGGGAGCACGCGGGCCTCGTGTGGCTCGACGTGCTCACGAACGGCTCCATCGACGAGCGCGCCGACTTCCTCGCGTTCGCGACGGCGACGGTCGCTGCTGCGGAGGCTCGCTTCGGTGCCGACTCCGTCGAGCGTCGCGCGATCGCCGACGCGTGGGATGCCGTGGGCGTCACCGGCGAGGATGCTGCCGTGCCGTCCGCACCCCAGGAGCGCGCGGAGGTCGTGCGCGTCGAGCGCTCCGGCGGGATGCTGGGGCGCGAGCGCGTCGGCGTCCTCCCGGAGTCGGCGCTGCCGAGCCGCGATCAGCGCGCGCTCGAGTCCCTCATCGAGACCGGCACGCTCGCCGAGCTCTCGGCGCAGGAGGATGCGCGCGTGCGCGACGGGTACGTCTGGCGCGTCACGATCGAGACCCGGATCGACGTGACGCTCGTCGAGCCTGCGCTGCCCGACGACGTGCTCGTCCTGCTGCACCGCATCCTCGAGCTCGGCGAGCGACGCTGACGGCGTCGCCGCCTGCGCTCACACGACGGCGGCGATCGCGTCGACCACGGCGCGGATGGCCGGGACGCGGTCCGCTCCCGCACGGTGGCGGATGCTGAGGACGCGTCCCGATCCGTCGGCGAGCGGCAGCGCGGCGACGCCCTCGCGACGATGCGCCGCCATCGCCATGGAGGGCAGCAGCGCCACCGCGCCCGTGCGCGCGACGAACGACTGCGCGGCGACGAGGTCGTCGGTGGAGTGCTGGACGTCGGGCGCGAAGCCCGCCCGATCGGCGAGGAGCTCGAGGTGCTGTCGGCAGCGAGGGCATCCCGCGACCCAGCGCTCCTGCGCGAGGTCGGCGAGCGCGATCGCGTCGCCGGCGGCGAGCGCGTGATCGCTCGGCACCACCACCATGCTGGGGTCGTCGCCGAGCGGCACGCGCTCGAGGCCGACGTCGTCGTGCGACTCGGCGTACTCGAAGACCACGGCGAGGTCGACGTCGTTGCCGGCGACCGCCGCGAGCGCCTCGGGCGGCTCGGCCTCGACGACGCGCACCTGCACCTGCGGCGCGTCCCGCAGGAGCCTGGCGATCGCACGCGGCACGAGGTCGGCCATCGCCGACGGGAACGCGGCGAGCGTCACGGTGCCTCCGCCGGCGACAAGCTCGGCGAGCTCCGCCTCGGCCTGCCGCAGCGAGGCGTCGATCGCGTCGGCGCGCGCGAGCAGCCGCTCCCCTGCCTCCGTGAGCGTCACGCCCGTCGGTCCGCGCAGCAGCAGCGCCGTGCCGAGCTCGCCCTCGAGCGTGCGGAGGTGCTGGCTGACGGCCGGCTGCGTCCATCCCAGCGAGCGGGCGCCGCCGGAGACGGAGCCGGCGCGTGCGACGGCGCGGAAGATGAGCACGCGACGAGGATCGAGGTCCATGCTAGAAGCATACGTTATGGATCGTCGTAGCAATACAAGCCTAGCCAATGGCGCTCATGCCTGCTGCGATGGAGGCATGGACACGATCGGCCTCATCGGCGGCATGAGCTGGCACTCGACGCTCGACTACTACCGTGCCATCAACGCGCGCGTCGCGGAAGCGCTCGGCGGCCACCACTCCGCGCGCATCCTCCTCACGAGCCTCGACTTCGACGCCGTCCGCGACTGCCAGGTGCGCGAGGACTGGGATGCCGCGGGCGCGATGCTCGCCGAGGAGGCGCGCCGGCTCGAGACGGCGGGCGCCGATCGCATCGCCCTCTGCACGAACCTCATGCACAAGGTCGCTCCCGCGGTCGAGGCCGCGATCGACGTGCCGCTCGACCACATCGGCGATGCCGTCGCGCTCGCAGCGCGCGAGCGCGGCATCGCGCGGCTCGGCATCCTCGGCACCGACTGGGTCATGCGCGAGCGCTTCTACGCCGACCGGCTCGCTGCCCACGGCGTCGACGCCGTCGTGCCCGGGCCGGAGGATCGCGCCATCGTCGACCGCATCGTGTGGGACGAGCTGACGCGCGGCATCGTGCGCGATGCGTCGCGCGACGCGTATCGCGGCGTCGTCGAGCGGCTCGTGGCGCAGGGCGCCGAGGGCGTCGTGCTCGCCTGCACCGAGATCCAGCTGCTGCTCGGCCCGGGCGACGTCGCCGTGCCCGTCATCGACTCTATGGCCGCGCACGCGGACGCCATCGCGACGCGCGCCCTGCAGGTCGTCGTCGCCTGAGCACGGCTCGAGGCGACCGCGACACGCCCTCGTGCCGAGCACCCGCGCGCCCTACCCTGGCTGCATGAGCGAGTCGGTCGAGATCCTCGACGCACCCCAGCAGGGCCGGTTCGAGCTGCGCGTCGACGGCGAGCTCGTGAGCTTCGTCGACTACGCCGACATCGACGGTCGCCGCGTCTTCCCGCACACGCAGACCTTCTCGGAGTTCGGCGGACGCGGCTACGGCACGCGCGTCGTGCGCGCGGCGCTCGACGAGGCGGTCGCCGAGGGTCGTCAGATCGTGCCCTCGTGCCCGTTCGTGCGAGCGGTCGTCGAGCAGCACCCGGATGCGTACGGCGCGCTGCTCGCCTGACCCACCGGACAGCCCTGGACCGCCGGACGCACCTGACCCATCGGACTGCGGCAGCGGCGAAGGCTACACCCGCCGCACGGCGGTTGCAGCGGAGCGCGTGGAGGCGCAGAGTCGCTTCCGTGCAGCACTCCACCGGCTCCCGCGCGCGCTGGCTGGGCCTCGTCGCCATCAGCCTCGCGGTCGCGATCATCATCGTCGACTCCACGATCGTCAACGTCGCGATCCCCTCGATCGTCGACGATCTCGGCATCGGCTCGACCCAGGTCCAGTGGGTGCAGGAGAGCTACACCCTCGTGTTCGCCGCGCTGCTGCTCGTGTTCGGCGCGCTCGCCGACCGCGTCGGCCGACGCCGCATGGTGCTCGTCGGCGTCTTGATCTTCGTCGCCGCGTCCATCCTCGCCGCCTCCGCCCCCACGGGCGATCTGCTCATCGCCGCCCGCGTCGTGCAGGGCGTCGGCGGCGCCATGATCCTGCCGACGACGCTCTCGCTCATCAACGCGGGCTTCCGCGGTCGCGATCGCGGCATCGCCTTCGCGGTGTGGGGCTCGACGATCGGCGGCATGGCGGCTGTCGGCCCGCTGCTCGGCGGCTGGCTCACGACGTCGTTCTCGTGGCGCTGGGCCTTCGGCGTGAACGTGCCGATCGGCGCGCTCATCGTCGTCGGGCTCCTGCTGTTCGTGGCGGAGTCACGGGATGCGGACGCCCGCGGCATCGACGTCGTCGGCGCCCTGCTCGCGGTCGTCACTACGGGCACGCTCGTCTTCGGGCTCATCGAGGGCCGCAGCTACGGATGGTGGACGGCGACGGACGCCGTGCCCTCGTGGTGGGCCCCGAGCCTCTCGCCCGTGCCGATCGCCTTCGCGGTCACCCTCGTCGCTGGCGGCGCCTTCGTGTGGTGGGGCGTGCGTCGCGATCGCCTGGGCCTCCCGGCGATGCTCGACGTCGCGCTGCTGCGCATCCCCTCGTTCCGCGATGGCAACGTCGCGGCGATGATCGTGGCGCTCGGCGAGTTCGGCATCATCCTGTCGCTGCCGCTGTGGCTGCAGGGGGTGCTCGGGTACGACGCGCTGCAGACGGGGCTCGTGCTGCTCGCGCTCGCGATTGGCTCGTTCGTCGCGAGTGGCTTCGCGGGTGCCATGGGCGGCAGGCTCTCGGCCGTCGCGATCGTCCGCGCCGGTCTCGTGGCGGAGGTCGTCGGCCTCGCGGCCGTCGCCCTCGCCATCGGGCCGGACGCCTCGTGGATCGCCATCGTGCCCGGCCTCTTCGTCTACGGCTTCGGCGTGGGCCTCGCGACGGCGCAGCTGACGAACGTCGTGCTGCGCGACGTGCCCGTCGCGCTGAGCGGCCAGGGCTCGGGCACGCAGAGCACGTCGCGCCAGATCGGCTCGGCCCTCGGCATCGCGCTGCTCGGCACCATCCTCTTCACGAGCGCCTCCGGCATCCTCGACGCCCGGCTCGCCGAACGCTCCGTGCCCGACGAGGCGCGGCAGCAGATCGTCGCGACGGTCGTCGACTCGAGCGGCACGGCCATCCCGGCGCTCGCGGCGCAGGACGCGCAGGCGGGCGAGGACGCGCGCATCGCGTTCAGCGACGCCACGCGCCTCGCGGCGCTCACCGCGGCCGGCTTCGTCGCCCTCGGCCTGCTCTCGACCCTGCGCCTGCGGTCCCGGCCCGCTGACGGCGAGGACTCGGACGCGCCCGCGGCGCGCGAGGCACCGCCCGCCTGACGCGACCGCGTTCAGGCCTCGCCGAACCCGTCCTCGACGAGCGCGGCGATCGCATCGACCGCCTCCTGCGCCTGCGTCCCCGTCGCCGACACCGTGAGCGTGGCGCCGCGGTCGAGCCCGAGCCCGAGGATGCGCAGCATGCTGCGAGCGTCGACGCCGTTCACGAGCACGGTCGCGTCGAAGGTCGCGGCGAGCTGCACGAGCTCGGCGGCCGGGCGCGCATGCAGGCCGGATGCGTTGCGCAGCGTCAGGGTGCGCGAGGGCCCCTCGGGCGTCGATGGCGCGCTCGAAGGGGCGCCTGCGGGCTCGGAGGACGCCCCGCCTGCCGACTCCGCCGCGCGCACCACCGCGTCCAGGTCCTCGCCGGACTGCGCGGCGACGGCCGCCGCGACCGAGCCCTCGACGATCGGGGCGTCGGCGATCCGCACGCGCTCGCGCGCGTCGTCGTCGAGCAGGTCGAGGGCCGTCTCGGCCGTGAGCACCGCCGAGCCGAGATCGCACAGCACGACGACGCCGTCGCCCGACTCGGCGCGCGCGAGCGCCGCGGTCACGAGGTCGAAGCTCGTGCCGACGCCGCCGTCGTCGGTGCCGCCGGCGGGCTCGATGGCGACGTCGGCGGCCATCTGGCCGGCGAGCTCCACGATCCCGGCCGCGATGCTCGCCGAGTGGGAGACGACGACGAGCCCGACGCTCACGCGTCGGCCGCCGCGCGGAGGATGAGCGCCGTCGACTCGCTGCCCGGATCCCGATGCCCGATCGCCCGCTCGCCCAGGTACGACGCGCGACCCTTGCGGGCGACGAGCGGCTCGGTCGCCGCGGCGCCCGCCTCGGCGGCGTCGGCGGCGGCGGCGAGCGCCGCGACCGGGTCGGGGGCCGCCCCCGCCGCCTCCACCGCCGGGGTCCACGCGTCGATCATCGTCTTGTCGCCCGGCTCGGCCTTGCCGCGCGCGACGATGCCGTCGCGAGCGGCCGCGAGGACGTCGACGAGTGAGTCGTCGAGCGTCGCCGCGTCGCCCGCCGCCATCGACGCCTTGAGGAA
Source organism: Agrococcus sp. SGAir0287 (assembly GCF_005484985.1). NCBI lineage: Bacteria > Bacillati > Actinomycetota > Actinomycetes > Micrococcales > Microbacteriaceae > Agrococcus > Agrococcus sp. SGAir0287. The sequence goes on along the minus strand of NZ_CP027942.1, from coordinate 1,379,973 downwards.
GGCGGTGCCGTAGAGCGGCCCGCTCGCACCGCCGACCGTCGAGATGAGCGTCGTCGCGACGAGCTTGAGGATCGCGCCGGGCGTCGCGTCGGCGTCGAGGTCGGCGAGCCTCGCCCGCACGGCCGTGAAGCCGCGGTCGAGGTTCTCGCCGTGGTCGCCGTCGCCGATGTCGCGGTCGAGGTGCGTCAGCTCCGCCTTCCGCTCGGCGACGCGATCGGCGACGAGCTCGATCCAGCGGCGCGTCCAGGCTGCGTCGAGCGCCATCAGCGACCCCAGCGCAGCGCGGGCGTCTGCACCGGCGCGTCCCACAGCTCGAGCATGGCGTCGTCGAGGCGCAGCACCGAGATCGAGCAGCCCTGCATCTCGAGACTCGTGACGTAGCTGCCGACGAGCGTGCGGGCGACCTCGATGCCGTGGCCCGCGAGCACCTCGGCGGCGCGCCGGAACACGACGTACAGCTCGACGAGCGGCGTGCCTCCCATGCCGTTGACGAAGAGCAGCACGCGGTCGCCCGACGCGAAGGGCAGGTCCTCGAGGATCGGCTCGAGCAGCCGGTCGACGATGGCGTCGGCGGGCTCCATCGCGATGCGCTCGCGGCCCGGCTCGCCATGGATGCCGATGCCGATCTCGATCTCGCCGTCGCCCAGCTCGAACGAGGGCTCCCCCGCATGCGGCACGGTGCACGGCGACAGCGACATGCCCATCGAGCGGACGTTCGCATTGACGGCGCGCGCGATCGCGGCGACCTCGGCGAGCGAGTCGCCGCGCTCGGCGGCGGCGCCCGCGATCTTCTCGACGAGCAGCGTGCCCGCGACGCCGCGGCGCCCCGCCGTGTACAGCGAGTCCTTCACGGCGACGTCGTCGTCGATCACGACCGACTCGACCTCGATGCCCTCGGCGAGCGCCAGGTCGGCGGCGGTCTCGAAGTTGAGCACGTCGCCCGTGTAGTTCTTCACGATGTGCAGCACGCCTGCGCCGCCGTCGACCGCCTTCGTCGCCGCGACGATCGGGTCGGGCGTCGGCGACGTGAAGACGGCGCCCGGCACGGCGGCGTCGAGCATCCCGTGGCCGACGAAGCCGCCGTGCAGCGGCTCGTGGCCGGAGCCGCCGCCCGAGACGAGGCCGACCTTGCCCGCGACGGGCGCGTCGCCGCGCGCGATGACGTAGGGCGGATCCTGGATGACGCGGAGCTCGGGGTGGGCGGCGGCGATGCCTGCGACCGCCTCGTCCACCACCTTCGAGGGGTCGTTGATGAGCTTCTTCATGGTCTCCCACTTCCATCGGGGGCGGACGTCAGGGCCAACCTACGCCCGGATGCTCGCACGCATCCAGGGAACCGGTTCCATCCCCGTCGTGTCGCCACTGTCGCCGAGCAAGGCTCAGGCATAGGCTGGCGCCACCCTCGCTGGGGAGGGTCCCGGGCCCACGCCCGCGTCGATGTGGAAAGCAGGTACCTGTTGGACAATCTCGGTTTGGTCTTCCTGTCGGAGACCGTGGGCACGGCGATGCTGCTGCTCCTCGGCGCCGGCGTCGTCGCCAACGTCGTCCTCGCGAAGACGAAGGGCTTCGGCGGCGGCTTCCTCATGATCAACTTCGGCTGGGGCCTCGCGGTCTTCTCGGGCGTGCTCGTCTCGGGCTACTCGGGCGCGCAGCTGAACCCCGCCGTCACCATCGGCCTCATCACGAACGACCTCGCCACCGGCACCGAGGTGCGCTGGGGCTTCTACCTGATCTCGGTGCTCGGCCAGCTCGTCGGCGCGTTCATCGGCGCCGTGCTCGCGTGGGCCGCGTACAAGCAGCACTTCGACGCCGAGGAGGACCCCGGCGCCAAGCTCGGCACGTTCTCGACCGGGCCCGGCATCCGCTCGTACGGCTGGAACCTCGTCACGGAGATCATCGCGACCTTCGTGCTCGTGTTCGTCATCCTCTCGTTCGGCCTCAACGGCGGCGGTGGCGACGCGAACGTCGTCGGCCCGCTCGGCGCCCTCGCGGTCGCGTTCCTCGTCGTCGCGATCGGCGCCTCGCTCGGCGGTCCGACGGGCTACGCCATCAACCCGGCCCGCGACCTCATGCCCCGCCTCGCGCACGCCGTCCTGCCCATCAAGGGCAAGGGCGACAGCGACTGGGGCTACGCGTGGGTGCCGGTCGTCGGCCCCCTCATCGGCGGCGCCCTCGCCGGCCTCCTCGCCCCCGTGCTGCTCGCGAGCGGCATGGCGGCCTGACCTACTCGGCGATGGAGGGGGCGCCGCCCCCTCCATCGCCACCCCATGGGCCGCGCACAGCGACCACCCCTAGCCTCCGGGCACACCCACCACGAAGGAGTGACAATGGCCGACGACTACGTCATCGCGATCGATCAGGGCACCACCTCGACGCGCGCCATCCTGTTCGACCACGCCGGGAGCATCGTCTCCACGGGCCAGCTGGAGCACGAGCAGATCTTCCCCCAGGCCGGATGGGTCGAGCACGACCCCAAGGAGATCTGGAACAACACGCGCGAGGTCATCGGCCAGGCGCTCTCGAAGGCCAACGTCACCCGCCACAACGTGAAGGCCATCGGCATCACGAACCAGCGCGAGACGGCGGTCGTCTGGGACAGGACCACGGGCGAGCCGGTCTACAACGCGATCGTCTGGCAGGACACGCGCACCCAGAAGATCGTCGACCGCCTCGCGAACGGCGACGTCGAGCGCTACAAGGCCAAGGTCGGCCTGCCGCTCGCGACCTACTTCTCGGGCACGAAGATCGTGTGGATCCTCGAGAACGTCGAGGGCGCGCGCGAGAAGGCCGAGGCCGGCGACCTGCTGTTCGGCACGACCGACACGTGGGTGCTGTGGAACCTCACGGGCGGAGTCGACGGCGGCGTGCACGCGACCGACGTCACGAACGCCTCCCGCACGCTGTTCATGGACCTCGAGTCGCTCACGTGGGACGAGTCGATCCTCGCCGACTTCGGCGTGCCCGCCTCGATGCTGCCCGAGATCCGGTCGTCGTCGGGCGAGTTCGGCATCGCGAGCGACGCGAGTCTGCTGCGCGAGACGCCCATCACGGGCATCCTCGGCGACCAGCAGGCCGCGACGTTCGGCCAGGCGGCGTTCGACAAGGGCGAGGCGAAGAACACCTACGGCACGGGCAACTTCCTCATCTTCAACACGGGCGAGGAGATCGTCCACTCGAAGAACGGCCTGCTGACGACCGTCGGCTACAAGATCGGCGACGAGCCCACGCACTACGCGCTCGAGGGTTCGATCGCGGTCACGGGCTCCCTCATCCAGTGGCTGCGCGACAACCTGGGCCTCATCCAGGACGCGCCGAGCGTCGAGACGCTCGCGAAGACGGTCGAGGACAACGGCGGCGCGTACTTCGTACCGGCGTTCTCGGGCCTCTTCGCGCCGTACTGGCGGCCGGACGCGCGCGGCGCGCTCGTGGGCCTGACGCGCTACGTGAACAAGGGGCACATCGCCCGCGCAGCGCTCGAGGCGACGGCGTTCCAGACGGCCGAGGTCGTCGACGCGGTGAACGCCGACTCCGGCGTCGACCTCACGGAGCTGAAGGTCGACGGCGGCATGATCGCGAACGACACGCTCATGCAGTTCCAGGCCGACATCCTGCAGGTGCCGGTCGTCCGCCCGGTGGTCGCCGAGACCACCGCGCTCGGCGCCGCATACGCCGCGGGCCTCGCCGTCGGGTTCTGGGGCAGCCTCGACGAGCTGCGCAAGAACTGGCAGGAGGACAGCCGCTGGACTCCGAACCTCGACCAGGAGGAGCGCGACCGGACGTACCGCAACTGGAAGAAGGCCGTGCAGAAGACCCTCGACTGGGTCGACGACGACGTGCGCTAGCCGCGCGTCGCACGCGGTGAGAGGGGGTCGGCATCGCCGGCCCCCTCTCGCATGCTCGGGGGCTACGACCAGGCGGGGTCGAGCAGCCAGATCGCGATCGTCGTGATCGCGACCCAGCAGATCGTGAGCTTCGCGTAGGCGACGACGAGCAGCGCCGTCGCGAACCAGTCCTCGTCCGGGTCGAGGCGCGATCGCGCCGTCGGCTGCTTCGCGAGGTGCAGCAGCACGATCGCGACGGGGTCGAGCATGCACGCGGTGAGGATGCCGGCGAGCCGGATGCGCTCGCGCTCGCTCCGTACCGGCACGCTCGGATCGGGCGCCTCGAGCGGCAGCAGCACGCGCGCCCAGCCGTCGATCCACCACGCGAACACGACGAGCGCGACCCCGACGCCGACGATGACGAGGCTCGCGATGGCCTCGTCGTCGATCGTGAGCATCGCCGCCTGCCCGCCGTCCTGCTGCGCGAGGCGCTCGCGCACGAGCGGCAGCACGCGGCCGAAGAAGGCCAGGCCCGCGAGGCAGCCGCCCATGAGGGTCGTGAGCACCGTGAGCGGATGCCGCATGCGCAGCAGCAGCATGACGGCGACCCACGTGATGAAGCCGGCGAACTCGACGGCGGAGACCGCCCCGATGCGGAGCCGGCCGAAGAGGTCGGTCGAGACCATGACGGTGCCGGCCAACGCGACGATCGCGTGGAGGCACAGCGCCCACGCGGCGAGCAGGCGCGCGTCGCGCGAGGCCGGCGCGAGCGCGATGGCGAGCACCATGAGCACGATGCCGAGCAGCCGCAGCGCGAGCAGCGCCTCGAAGGCGGGCGGCTGCTCGAGCAGCAGCGTGATGCCGTATGCGACGAGCACGGCTCCGGCGGTGAGCGCCGAGACGAGCAGCGACCGCGTGCCGTGGTCGCCCCAGCGCACGGCGACGCGACGCCAGGGCTCGACGGTGTCGCGCGACCCCAGCCGCGCATCGACGGTGCGATCCTCGAGCAGCGTCGCCATGGGGCCGGCGCCCAGCGCCTGCTCCGCGACGCGCCGCTCCACGGTCAGTCGCCGTCCCGCGAGCGTGCGGCCGCCTGCTGCCAGCGCTCGAGCGTGGCCGACGCCGCGCCGGAGTCGATCGCCTGCGCCGCCACCTCGAGCGTCTCCGCGAGTCGCTCGCGCATCGGGCGATCGCTCTGCCGCGGGTCGGCGTGCACGCGCCAGGCGGCGAGCGCCGCGGCGGCGTTGAGCAGCACGATGTCGCGCACGGGCCCCGTCTCCCCCGCGACCGTCCGCCGCACGACGTCGGCGTTCGCGACGGCGTCGCCGCCGACGAGGTCGGCCATCGAGGCGAGCGGGATGCCGATCTCGCGCGGGTCGACGTCGTGCTCGACGACGTCGCCGCGCACGACCTCCCACAGCTCCGAGTGCCCCGTCGTCGTGAGCTCGTCGAGGCCGTCCTCGCCGCGGAAGACGAACGCCGTGCCGCCGCGGGTCGCGTAGACGCCGACGAAGTTCTGGATGCGCGAGCGATCGGCGACGCCGCACGCCGTGACCTCCGGCCGCGCGGGGTGCACGAGCGGGCCGAGCTGGTTGAACACCGTCGACACGCCGAGCGCCGCGCGGACGGGGCCGGCGTGTCGGAATCCCGGGTGGAACCGCATCGCCCATGCGAACGAGATGCCCGCCTCGTCGAGGATCGCGCGCACGACCTGCGGGTCCTCGTCGGCGGGGATGACGCCGAGCTCGCCGAGCACGTCGGACGCGCCGGTGCGGGACGAGACGGCGCGATTGCCGTGCTTCAGCACGGGCACGCCCGCGGCGGCGCACACGATGCTCGCCATCGTCGAGACGTTGACGGTGCCGTGGCGGTCGCCGCCCGTGCCGACGATGTCGAGCACGAGCGAGTCCCCGGCCAGCGGCACGGCGTGCGCGAGGATCGCGTCGCGGAAGCCGACGAGCTCGTCCACCGACTCGCGCTTGGCCCGCAGCGCGACGAGGAAGGCGCCGAGCTGGGCCGGGTCCGCGAGCCCGGAGACCACCTGGTCCATGGCCCATTCCGCCTGCCCGATCGTGAGATCCTCGGGGACGAGCAGCGTCTCGAGGACGCCTGGCCAGGACTTGGGCTCCATGGCCGACAGCCTATCGACGCCACGCCTGCACCCCGAGGCCGAGAGCGACCTCGAAACCGCCTAGGATGGACCTGTGACCAGCACCTCCCTCTCCCACCCCGGGGCGACGCAGCTCGTGCGTCGACCCAACAGCGTCGCGGTCGGGACCATCGTCTGGCTGGGCAGCGAGGTCATGTTCTTCGCCGGCCTGTTCGCGATGTACTTCACGCTCCGCTCGACGACCGGCGACCTGTTCCAGACGGAGTCGTCGCTGCTGAACGTGCCGTTCGCCACCGTGAACACGTCGATCCTGGTGCTGTCGTCGGTGACCTGCCAGTTCGGCGTCTTCGCGGCCGAGCGCCTGCAGAAGACGCGCACGGGCTCGCTGTGGAACGTCAAGCAGTGGGGCATGGTCGAGTGGTTCTTCCTCACCTACGTCATGGGCGCGATGTTCATCATCGGCCAGGTCTTCGAGTACGCGGTGCTCGTGCACGAGGGCGTGACCCTCGCGACGAGCGCGTACGGCTCGGCGTTCTACATCACGACCGGCTTCCACGGCCTCCACGTGACGGGCGGCCTCATCGCCTTCCTGTTCGTGATCGGCCGCGCATACGCGGTGAAGCACTTCGGTCACAAGGAGGCGACCAGCGCCATCGTCGTGTCGTACTACTGGCACTTCGTGGACGTGGTCTGGATCGCGCTCTACCTCATCATCTACTGGCTCCGCTAGGAAGGGCGCTTCTCTTGGCACACCGCAGCAAGAAGACCGGCAGGCGACACCCGCTCGCGAGCCTCGGTCTCCTCGTGCTCGGCCTCGTCGCGGCCGGCGGCGTCTCGACGGTCGTCGGGCAGGTCGCATCCGCAGACGCGTCGACGCAGGCGCCGACGCAGCTCACGGTCGACGACGGCGAGCAGCTCTTCCAGGCGAACTGCGCCACCTGCCACGGCGTCAACGCCGAGGGCACGAACGACGGCCCGAGCCTCATCGGCGTCGGCGCGGCCTCCGTCGACTTCCAGGTCATGACGGGCCGCATGCCGCTGGCCTACTCGGGTCCGCAGGGCATGGCGCGCGCGCCGCAGTTCTCGCAGGAGCAGTCGGACGCGATGGGCGCGTACATCGCCGAGCTCGCGCCCGGTCCCGAGGTGCCGAGCGAGGAGATGCTCGACACGACGAACGCCAACGTCGCGAACGGCGGCGAGATCTTCCGCATCAACTGCGCCATGTGCCACAACGTGGCCGGCGCCGGCGGTGCGCTCACGGAGGGCAAGTTCGCCCCCGACCTGCACGACATCGACGCCGCGCACATCTACGAGGCCATGCTCACCGGCCCGCAGAACATGCCGGTGTTCAACGACGACAACATCTCGCCCGAGGAGAAGGCGGACATCATCGCCTACCTCCACTTCCTCGACGAGAACCCGAGCGTCGGCGGCTTCGACCTGGGCTCGCTGGGCCCCGTCTCCGAGGGTCTGTTCATCTGGATCTTCGGTCTCGGCGGCATCGTGGCGATCACGGTCTGGCTGACGGCGAAGCCCAACTGATGGCCGAGGAGACGAAGATGCAGGACGTCGAGCTCCACCGCGACGCCGAGCTGGAGCGATCGAGCGAGTTCGAGAACCCGGGGCTGCCGCCGCACCGCAAGCGCCAGACGGACCTCCACCCCGAGAAGGAGAAGCGCGCGGAGCGCGTCGTCTTCACGTGGTTCCTCGTGTCGGCGCTCGGCTCGATCCTCGCCGTCGCCGCCTACGTCGCCGTGCCGATCACGCCGGGCGACCTGACGAGTACGAGGTTCAACAACCTGTTCCTCGGCCTCGGCATCGCGCTCGCGCTCCTCGCGATCGGCATCGGCGCCGTGCACTGGTCGAAGCAGCTCATGAGCGACGAGGAGCACGTCGAGCTCCGCCACCCCACCCGCGGCACGGAGACGACGCGCGCGAAGGCCGTCGAGGTCTTCACGCTCGGCGACCAGGAGTCCGGCTTCACGCGTCGCTCGCTCATCCGCAACTCGCTCATCGGCGCGATCGCGCTCGCCCCGCTGCCCGCGGTCGTGCTCTTCCGCGACCTCGGCCCGGCCGACCAGGTGCCGACCGACGTCTTCGCCCACACGATGTGGGAGACGGGCACGCGTCTGTGCCTCGACCCCACCGGCACGCCCATCCGCGCCGAGGACGTGTCCTACGGCTCCGCCTTCCACGTGATCCCCGAGGGTCTCGAGGAGTCGGAGCACCCCCTCGACGAGAAGGCGCTGGCGGCCGTGCTGCTCATGCGCCTCCCCGCCGACCAGCTCAACGAGTCCCCCGAGCGTGCAGGGTGGTCGTACGACGGCATCGTCGCGTACTCCAAGATCTGCACCCACGTCGGCTGCCCCGTCGCCCTGTACGAGCAGCAGACGCACCACCTGCTGTGCCCGTGCCACCAGTCGACCTTCGACGTGAAGAACCACTGCCAGGTGATCTTCGGCCCGGCCAAGCGCCCCCTGCCCCAGCTGCCGATCACGGTCGACGACGAGGGCTACCTCATCGCACAGCGCGACTTCACGGAGCCCATCGGGCCCTCGTACTTCGAGCGTCTCCACGACGTCGACGAGGACGGCCACGTGCAGGTCGCCGGCACCACCACGGAGCAGCGAGCATGACCGCGATCGCACCCGCGCCGCAGGCGCCCAAGCAGCGCAGGACCGTCACGTCCTGGGCGGCGAACTACCTCGACGAGCGCACGAGCATCTCGGGCGTCACGGCCTACCTCGGCCGCAAGATCTTCCCCGACCACTGGTCGTTCATGCTCGGCGAGGTCGCCCTCTACTCGTTCGTCGTGATCCTGCTCTCGGGCACGTTCCTGACGTTCTTCTTCGACCCGTCGATGGGGCACACGACGTACGAGGGCTCGTACGTGCCGCTCAAGGGCATCGAGATGTCGATCGCCTACGCGTCGGCGCTCGACATCTCGTTCGACATCCGAGGCGGCCTGCTCATGCGTCAGGTGCACCACTGGGCGGCGCTGCTGTTCGTCGCCTCGATCGGCCTGCACATGCTGCGCGTGTTCTTCACGGGCGCGTTCCGCAAGCCGCGCGAGCTCAACTGGGTCATCGGCTTCCTGCTCTTCATCCTCGCGATGGCCGAGGGCTTCACGGGCTACTCGCTCCCCGACGACCTGCTCTCGGGCAACGGCCTCGCGATCATCAACGGCATGGTGAAGGCCATCCCGCTCGTGGGCGGCTGGATCTCGTACCTGCTCTTCGGCGGCATGTTCCCCGGCGTCGACGTCATCCCGAGACTCTTCGTGCTGCACATCATGCTGCTGCCCGCGATCCTCATCGTGCTGCTCGGATTGCACATGGTCCTGCTCGTGCTCAACAAGCACACGCAGTTCGCGGGCCCGGGCAAGACGAACGAGAACGTCGTCGGCGTGCCGATCATGCCGGTGTTCGCGGCCAAGGCCGGTGGCTTCTTCTTCCTCGTCTTCGGCGTCATCACGGCGATCGCGGCGACGTTCACGATCAACCCGATCTGGAACTACGGTCCCTACGACCCCTCGCCCGTCTCCGCCGGCACGCAGCCGGACTGGTACATCGGCTTCGCCGACGGCGCCCTGCGCCTCGCGCCGGGATGGGAGTCCGAGCTCTTCGGGCTGACGTTCTCGTGGAACATCCTGCTGCCGATGGCGGTCCTCGGGCTCTTCATCGTGCTCGTGATGTTCTACCCCTTCATCGAGGCGTGGGTGACGCAGGACAAGCGGGAGCACCACCTCGCCGACCGTCCGCGCAACGCGCCGACGCGCACCGCGATCGGTGCTGCCGGCGTCACCTTCTACGCCGTCATGTGGGCGGGCGCCTCGTCCGACCTCATCGCGACGCACTTCCACCTCAACGTGTTCCAGGTGACGTGGGTGCTGCAGGCGCTCCTGCTCCTCGGCCCGATCATCGCGTTCTGGACGACGAAGCGGATCGCGCTCGCGCTGCAGAAGAAGGATCGCGAGATCCTGCTGCACGGCTTCGAGTCCGGCCGCATCGTGCGCCGCCCCGGCGGAGAGTACGTCGAGGTGCACCAGGGTCTCGACGAGTACGAGTCGTGGCGCCTCAAGGCGTTCGAATCGCCGGAGCCCGCCAAGGTGCGCCCCGACGAGCGCGGACGCATCACGCCGGGCACGCACGTGCGCGCGGCGCTGTCGCGCTGGTTCTTCGAGGACCGCATCGAGCCGGTCACGAGGGCCGAGCTCGAGCGCGTGTCGCACCACTGAGCGCGGCATCCATGCTGGGCTTCGGGCTCCACACCTTCGGCGACGTCCTGGGTGCGGAGCCCGAGGCGCATCCGCGCACGATCCGCGAGGTCGTCGCCGAGGGCGTGCTCGCGGACGCCAGCGGCGTCGACTTCCTCGGCCTCGGCGAGCACCATCGCGCGGACTTCGCGCTCACTGCACCCGAGGTCGTACTCGGCGCCCTCGCGACCGCGACGCAGCGCATCCGGCTCGGCACCGCGGTCACGGTGCTGTCCTCCGCCGATCCCGTCCGGGTCTTCGAGCAGTTCGCGACGATCGACGGCCTCTCGAACGGGCGTGCCGAGCTCATCGTCGGGCGCGGCTCCTTCGTCGAGTCGTTCCCACTGTTCGGCTTCCGCCTCGAGGACTACGAGACCCTGTTCGAGGAGCGGCTCGAGCTGCTCGCCGCGCTCGTCGCCGAGGAGCCCGTGACGTGGAGCGGCACGCTGCGCTCCGCGCTCGCCGACCAGCAGGTGTGGCCGCGATCGCAGGCGCACGCGAACGGCGGTCGGATCCCCGTGTGGGTCGGGGTCGGTGGCACGCCGCAGTCGGTCGTGCGCGCTGCACGCCACGGCTTCGACCTCATGCTCGCCGTCATCGGCGGCAGCCCGCGGGCGTTCGCACGGTTCGCGAGCCTGTACCGGGAGGCGATGACGCGGTTCGGCCACGACGGCGGACGCGTCGGGCTGCACTCCCCCGGGCTCATCGCGGACACGGACGCCGAGGCGCGCGAGCTGCTACGGCCGCACTGGATCGTGCAGCGCAACCGCATCGGCGCCGAGCGCGGCTGGGGCCCCGCCTCCGCGCGGGAGTTCGACGATGCCGCGAGCGACGAGGGAGCCCTGTTCGTCGGCTCACCCGAGACCGTCGCCGCGAAGATCGTGCGCGCCGTCCGCGACCTCGGGCTGGATCGCTTCGACCTCAAGTACGCGTCCGGCACGCCGCATGCGGCCAACCTGCGCACGATCGAGCTCTTCGGCACCGAGGTCATCCCGCGCGTGCGCGACGCCCTCGGCCAGTCGGCTCCGGCCCCCTAGACGGGCAGCGGCTCGCCGCACTCGCGGCACGTCGCAGCCGCCGGCACGACCATGAAGCAGGCCGTGCAGGTGACCTCGCGCATGCCGCCGGTGGGGGCCGGCCGCGCGGCGCGCGCGGGCTCGCGACGCGTCGTGGTTCGCTGGCGCGCGGGGGGCCGTGCCGCCGACGTCCTGGGCGTCAGCTGCGGGCGGCCGCCGTCGGCGGGCAGCGTGGCGCCGAACGCGCGGTAGCAGGCGAGGCGATCCTCGGCGGCCTGACGCTCGCGCGCCTGGACGGTGGCGCCCGGCGCAGCACCGGGGTGGTCGCCGACCGAGAGGTCGGCGCGGACGCACAGGGATGCGAGCCGCGGCTCGCCTCTGGACTCGGCGTCGGCGGCGACCTTGCCGAGCACGGTCCCCATCCACTCGTCGGCGTCCTGCCGGGTCGAGATGCCGGTCGCCGACTGGATGCGCCCGGCGAGCTGCTCCTCGGTGATCCACGCACCGTACTCGCCGGCGACCTCGACGAGCACCTCGCGCGCGGCGGGCCACCAGGCCCGCACGGCGTCGGACTGCGACACGTACCTGCCGTTGGCGAGGTCGGGCATGGGCGGCTCCTCCTTGGCGGTCGACCGTCCACCAGGCTACGTCACGCCGCGGGCGCCTGGCGCCGCGGGGTCAGTCGCGCGGACCCGAGAACGGCGCGAGGGCGTCGCGCAGCGCGGCGAGCGCCTCGACCGACATGCCCGTCGCGGCCATCACCTGCTCCGGCACGGTCAGCGCACGTGCCCGCAGCGCCGTCCCCGCGTCCGTGAGGCCGATGTCGAGCACGCGCTCGTCCGAGGCGCTCCGCACGCGCGACAGGAGCCCCTGCGCCTCCAGGCGCCGCACGAGCGGCGAGAGGGTCGCAGGCTCGAGCGCGACGGCTGCCGCGAGATCGCGGAGCGAGCGGGGCGACCGCTCCCAGAGCGCGAGCATGACGAGGTACTGCGGATGCGTGAGGCCGAGCGGCTCGAGGATGGGCCGGTAGATCGCGACGACGTTGCGGGCCGCGGTCACGATCGCGAAGCACACCTGCTCGTCGAGCCGCAGGAGGTCGTCCCGGACGTCCATGCGCACGCTCCCCTCATTCGTGAGTACACTGATCATCATGGCACGAAGGGAATCGCTGCGGACGCGCATCCGCGCCGCGGGCGGCTTCTACCGCTGGTGGAACGCCCGACTCGTCCGCCTCGCCGGGCCCGCGCAGCTCGGCGCATGGGGCGAGGACCGCGAGGGTCGAGCGACGGCGCGCGGCTGCCCCGAGTGCGGCGCCGCCTGGGACGCGCACGAGACCCTCCACGTGCTCGGCCGCGCGAAGCTCGTCTGCCCCGTCGACGCCGCGTAGCCCGCGCACTGCGCTGGTAGCGTCGAGCGGGTGCTCGGACCCGACGACCCCCTCCCCGCACTCCCCGACCGCATCCTCGTCGCCGGCGTCTCCGGCACCGGGAAGACCACCCTCGCCCGTCGCATCGCCGACGCGCTGGACCTCGAGCACGTCGAGATCGACGGCCTCCACTGGGGCGCGGGCTGGACGCCGCGCCCGTCGTTCGTCGCCGACGTCGAGGCGCTCGTGGTGCGCGACCGATGGGTGACCGAGTGGCAGTACCGCGAGGTGCGCGAGCGCCTCGCCGAGCGCGCGCAGCTCATGGTGTGGCTCGATCCGCCCGTCCGCGTCTCGATGGCACGCGTCCTGCGACGGACGCTGCGACGTCGCCTGCGTCGCGAGCGGCTGTGGAACGGCAACGTCGAGCCGCCGCTGCGCACGTTCCTCACCGACCCCGATCACGTGGTGCGGTGGGCCTGGCGCACGCGCCGCACGTACCGCGACCTGCCGGCGCTCGCCGCCGAGCGCCATCCGCACCTCGTGCTCGTGCGGCTGCACAGCCAGGCGGAGGTCGACCGCTGGATGCGCGCCCTGTCGGCAGCTGCGACCCGCTGACCGGGCCCGGGACGACGAACGCCCCGACCGATGCGGTCGGGGCGTTCGTCGTCGTGAGGCTCAGCGGCCGAAGTTGCCGCGGTAGTACTCGTACACCCAGCCGACGAGCATGATGACGACGAGCGCAGCGCCGATCGGCAGCATGAAGACCGAGATCGCCAGGCCCATGAAGGTCAGCATGAGCGCGGCGGCGAGCATGATCGGCCACCACGACCACGGCGAGAAGTGCCCGATCTCGGGGTCGCCGTCGTCGATGAGCGCCGTCTGGTCGTCCTCGGGCAGCGTGCCGCCGGAGGTGCGGTGCACGAGTCCCATGTAGGCGGCGATGAAGGCGGCGAGGATGGCGCACAGGCCCATTCCCAGCGTGCCCACCCACTCGACCTCGCCGGCGTAGGCCAGCGTGTGCCAGATCGTGTAGGCGACGGAGCAGAGCAGGAAGAAGACCGAGAGCGTCCAGAGGATCGCGATGTTGGCGCGCATCGGCTACTTCACCTTGCCTTCGGAGATGTCGATCACGGGTCGCTCCGGGGCGTCCTTGAACGGGCCCACGCCCACCTGCGGACCCACCTCGGGGTGGTGCAGGTCGAACGCCGGCGACTCGCTGCGGATGCGCGGGATCGACGTGAAGTTGTGCCGCGGCGGCGGGCAGCTCGTTGCCCACTCGAGCGAGCGGCCCGAGCCCCACGGGTCGTCGACCGTGACCTTCTCGCCGTGTCGGGCGGTGATGTACACGTTCCAGAGGAACGGCACCATCGAGAAGGCGAGGATGAACGCGCCGACCGTCGACACCTGGTTCATCCAGGTGAAGCCGTCCTCCGGCAGGTAGCTGTAGTAGCGGCGCGGCATGCCGACGACGCCCAGCCAGTGCTGGATGAGGAAGGTCATGTGGAAGCCGATGAACAGGAACCAGAAGTGCACGTGGCCGAGGCGGTCGTTGAGCATCTTGCCGGTCCACTTCGGCCACCAGAAGTAGAAGCCGGCGAACATGGCGAACACGACCGTGCCGAAGACGACGTAGTGGAAGTGCGCGACGACGAAGTAGCCGTCGGACAGGTGGAAGTCGAGCGGCGGCGACGCGAGGATGACGCCCGTGAGGCCACCGAAGACGAAGGTCACGAGGAAGCCGATCGACCACACCATCGGTGCGTCCCACGTGATGGAGCCGCGCCACATCGTGCCGATCCAGTTGAAGATCTTCACGCCCGTCGGCACCGCGATGAGCATCGTCATGAGCGCGAACCACGGCAGGAGCACGGATCCCGTCACGTACATGTGGTGCGCCCAGACCGCGACGGAGAGGGCTGCGATCGCGATCGTCGCGTAGACGAGCGTCTTGTAGCCGAAGATCGGCTTCCGCGAGAAGACCGGCAGGACCTCGGAGATGATGCCGAAGAAGGGCAGCGCGATGATGTACACCTCGGGGTGGCCGAAGAACCAGAACAGGTGCTGCCACAGCAGCACGCCGCCGTTCGACGGGTCGTAGATGTGCGCGCCGAAGAGGCGGTCGGCGGCCATGCCGAACATCGCGGCCGCGAGCACCGGGAAGGCGATGATCACGAGGATCGACGTGATGAGCACGTTCCAGGTGAAGATCGGCATGCGGAACATCGTCATGCCCGGCGCGCGCATCGTCATGATCGTCGTGATGAAGTTCACGCCGCCGAGGATCGTGCCGAAGCCCGACAACGCCAATCCGAGGAACCAGAGGTTCGCTCCCGCGCCTGGCGAGAAGGTCTCGTCGCTCAGTGGCGCGTACGCCGTCCAGCCGAACGAGGCGGCACCCTGGGGCGTGAGGAAGCCGGCGACGGCCATGAGCGAGCCGAACGAGTACAGCCAGTAGGCGAACGCGTTGAGGCGCGGGAAGGCGACGTCGGGCGAGCCGATCTGGATCGGCATGAGCACGTTGGCGAAGCCGGCGAACAGCGGCGTCGCGAACATGAGCAGCATGATCGTGCCGTGCATCGTGAAGAGCTGGTTGTACTGCTCCTTCGTGGGCACGATCTCGAGGCCGGGCTCGAAGAGCTGCGCACGGATGAGCAGCGCCATCACGCCGCCGATGCAGAAGTAGATGAACGACGTGATCAGGTACATGTACCCGATGGTCTTGGCGTCGGTGGAGGTGATCCACTTGACGAGCACGTTGCCCTTGCGCTCGAACCCCTCGGAGCCCATGCGCTCCTCTTGCACGGTTGCGGTGGCCATCACTCGCCTTCCTGATCAGCGGGGGCCTCGGGCGTGGAATCCTCGCCGCCCACCTGGTTCGCCGGGTTCGTGACCGGGTTGAGACCCTGGCCGAACTGCTCGATCGCGGCTTCGTCCGCGAGCACGTTGCCCTCGGCGTCGAGGCTCTCGAGGTACGCGTCGTACTCGGCCTGCGAGACGACCTCGACCTGGAAGAGCATGAGCGAGTGGTACTCGCCGCAGAGCTCGGCGCACTTGCCCTGGAAGACGCCCTCGACGTCGCCCGTCTCGAAGTAGAAGTGGTTCGTCACGCCCGGCAGCGTGTCCTTCTTGTAGAGGAAGTCGACGATCCAGAAGGAGTGCGCGACGTCGCGCGACTCGAGCGTGATCTCGACCGACGAGTTCACCGGGAGGTAGAGCGTGGGGAGCTGCTCGGTGTCGACGCCGCCGCCCTCGAGCTCCTGGCCCTGGATGCCCTGGAAGTACACCGCCTGCTCAGGCGTGCCGTCCGCGCCCTGCTGGGTCTCGTACATGAAGTCCCAGGCCCAGCGCTTGGCGAAGACCGTGATCGACACGTCGGGGTCGTCGATCGGCTCCTCGATCGCGGCCTGGTCGCGCGCGGTGAAGGCGAAGAAGCCGACGACGAGGATCACGGGCACGACCGTGAAGAAGACCTCGATCGGCATGTTGTAGCGCAGCTGCACGGGGAAGCCCGTCTGACCCTTGCGGCGACGGTAGGCGATGCCCGCCCAGAGCATGAGGCCCCACGTGATGACGCCGACCGCGAGGAGGACGATCCAGGACGTCACCCACAGGCCGACGATGCGGTCGACGTGGTTCGTGACGCCGGGGGTCGAGGGCAGCCAGCCCTGCAGCTGCTCCTGCGTGCAGCCCGCGAGCGCGAGCGAGAGCACGCCGACCACGGGGATCGCGAGCCATCGAGAGGGGCGACGAGTGCGCAAGTCAGCTTCCTTACGTATGCCTGCTGTGCACCTCGATCCTAGTACGCGCCCAGGAAGCGCCGAGGACCGGCTGATGGGTGTCGCCCGGCCCGCTGGACGACACGGGCAGCGCCGCTCGGCGTGTCGTCCCCCGCCGTGCACGACGAGGGCCCCGGCGCGTGCGCCGGGGCCCTCGTGGATGCGTCAGTGGAAGCTGTCGCCGCACGCGCACGAGCCTTGCGCGTTCGGGTTGTCGAGCGTGAAGCCCTGCTTCTGGATCGAGTCCTCGAAGTCGATCGTCGCGCCGTCGAGGTAGGGCACGCTCATACGGTCGACGATGACCTCGACGCCGTCGAAGACGCGCACCGCGTCGCCGTCGAGGTACCGCTCGTCGAAGTAGAGCTGGTAGATGAGGCCCGAGCATCCGCCGGGCTGCACTGCGACGCGCAGCCGCAGGTCGTCGCGGCCCTCCTGCTCGAGCAGTCGACGCACCTTGTCGGCGGCGGCGTCGGTGAGCGCGACGCCGTGCTCCTGCTCGACGGCATCCTGCGTGGTCGTGGTGTCGGTCATGCTGCTCCCCTCCACGAGTGCGAACGCACCGTGCGCCTCGATCATTCCACCGTGCGGGCGCTCACGCGAGCGAGCAGCGCCGCCTCGGCGAGGATCGCCTTGCGCAGCACGCCGAGGTGCTGCGACTCGTTGGGGCTGTGCGCCATCGTCTCGGGGTCCTCGACGCCCGTGACGAGGATCTGCGCGGCCGGGAACTGCTCGACGAGCTGCGCGATGAACGGGATGGACCCGCCGATCCCCTGCAGCACGGGCTCCGCACCCCACGCCTCGGCCATCGCCGCCTGCGCGTCGCTCGCAGCCCAGCCGTCGACGTCGACGAGCACGGGCTCGCCGAGGTCGACGTCGGACACGTCGAGACGTGCGCCGAACGGCGCGTGGCGCTCGAGGTGCGCGCGGATGGCATCGAAGGCCGACTGCGCGGACTGGCCGGGCGCGATGCGGGCCGAGACGCGCACGGCGACCTCGGGCAGCAGCGTGTTCGAGGCGTCGGCGACGCTCGGCGCATCCATGCCGGTGATCGTGATCGAGGGCTGGAACCACTGGCGCGACAGCACGCTGCCCGTGCCGATCGACTGCACGCCGTCGAGCAGCGCCGCCTCCTCGCGCAGCTGCTCCTCGGAGCGCTCGGGCGTCGGGCCGTCGTGGCTCGTCAGCCCCTCGACCGCGACGGAGCCCTCGGCGTCCCACAGCGTGTCGAGGAGGCGGATCGCGGCGAGCATCGCGTCGGGCACCGCGCCGCCGTACATGCCCGAGTGGCTCGCGTGCTCGAGCGTGCGCACCGCGAGGCGGAAGGTGACGTTGCCGCGCAGCGCGACGGTGAGCGAGGGGACCTCGGTCGACCAGTTGTCGGAGTCGGCGACGACGATGACGTCGGCGGCGAGCGTCTCGGCGTGCGTCCGCAGGAAGCGACCGAACGAGCGCGAGCCGAACTCCTCCTCGCCCTCGACGAAGACGACGATGCCGAGGTCGGGGTCCGGGTGCGTCTCGGCGAACGCGCGCAGCGCCGCGACGTGCGTCATGACGCCGGCCTTGTCGTCGGAGGCGCCGCGACCGTAGAGCCGCTCCCCCGCCTCGGTCGGCTCGAACGGCGGCGTGCGCCACAGCGCCTCGTCGCCCCACGGCTGCACGTCGTGGTGCGCGTAGAGCAGCACCGTGGGGGCTCCGTTCCGGGGCGCACGGCGCGCGAGGACCGCCGGCTGGCCCTCGCGGCCCTGCTCGTCGTCGACCTGCTCGATGCGCACCTCGTCGAACAGCCCCGTGCCGGCGACGAGCTCGCGCACGGCGGCGGCGCTCGCCGCGACGTGCGCGCGGTCGTACGCGGCCCACGAGACGCTCGGGATGCGCACGAGGTCCTTGAGGTCGCCGACCGCGCGGTCGAAGCCTGCGTCGACGGCGGAGCGGAGCTGGTCGAGATGTGCGGGAGCCATGCATCCGATCCTAGGAGCGGGCCTCGGCGGTACGATGGGGGCTTCCGCAACGACGTCAGGATCCGCACGTGCCGCTCTTCTCGAAGCCCAAGGACGTGGTCGTGCCCCAGGAGCCCGTGAAGACCACGGGCAAGGGCACCGCCACCCCCAAGCGCAGCCAGCAGGTCGCGCGCAACCAGCGCCCGCTGGTGCCGACGGACCGCAAGGAGGCCAAGCGCGAGTCCCGCGAGCAGATGGCCCGGCTCCGCGAGGAGCAGCGTCGCGGCTTCGAGCGCGGCGACGAGCGCTACCTGCCCGCACGCGACAAGGGCGAGGTCCGTCGCTACGCGCGCGACTACGTCGACGCGCGCCTCAACGTCGCGATGCTCATGATCCCCGCGATGATCGTCGTCATCATCCTCACGTTCTTCGAGTCGGTCGACGTGCGGCTCATCGCCAACGTCGTGCTGTGGGCGTTCATCGCCGTGGCCGTGCTCGACTGCCTCCTGCTGGGCTTCCTGCTGAAGCGCCGCATCACGGCGAAGTTCGGCCCGGGGCACACGAAGGGCGTCGCCTGGTACGCGTCGATGCGCGCCGCGCAGCTGCCCTTCATGCGCATGCCGAAGCCGCAGGTGCGGCTGTTCCAGTTCCCCGAGTGATCGGACGCTGACGCGTGAGGGCGCCCGCCGCGACGGCGGGCGCCCTTCGTCGTCGCGGCGGCGCGCGACGCGTCAGGCGGTCGCGACGACGCGGCCGCCCGCGACGACCGTGCGCCGCTCCGGCAGCCGCACGAGCGCATCCATCGCGTGCTCGGCGTCGACGAGCACGACGTCGGCGCGCGCCCCCACGACGAGGTCGTGCACGTCGCGACCGACCGCCCATGCGCCGTCGCTCGTCGCGAGCCGCACGGCGGCGAGCAGGTCCTCGTCGCGCACGAGGCTCGAGGCGCGCGCGTACTGCCTGGCGATGCTCAGGGTGTCGCCGTCGCCGTAGGGGCTCCAGAGGTCGCGGATGCCGTCGGTGCCGAGCCCGAGCCGCACGCCCGCATCGGCGAGCTCGTGCATGGGCAGCTGCGGCAGGCGCAGCGGCGCGACGCTCGTCATCGCGACACCCTGCTCCCCCATGCGGCGGAGCAGCTCGGCTCGCCGCTCGGGTTGCAGCTGCGCGACGGCGAAGCCGTGGGCGATGACGACGCGGCCCTGCAGGCCCAGGCGCTCGACGCGCTCGAGCACGAGCTCGATCTGGAAGGCGCCGAGCTCGGCCGGGTCGTGGAGGTGGATGTCGACGCCGACGCCGAGGTCGGCCGCGAGGCCGAGCACGAGATCGACCTGGCCGACGGGATCGCGGTCGATCGAGGCGGGGTCGAGGCCTCCGACGTGCACGGCGCCCGCCTCGACGGCGTCGCGCAGCAGCCGATCGACGCCGGGGCGCCGCAGGACGCCGTCCTGCGGGAAGGCCACGATCTGCACGTCGAGGGCGCCGCCGTAGGCGGCAGCCGCCTCCTGGACGGCCTCGATGCCCGCCAGGCCGATGCCGAGGTCGACGTCGACGTGGCTGCGGATCGCCGTCGTGCCGTGCCGCACGAGCTCGCGCAGCACGCGCGCCGTGATCTCGGCGGACGGGATGCCGAGCTCGCCGCGCCGCTCCCGCTCGTGCCGGATGCGGCCGTCGGTGCCGCCCTCGCCGCCGTAGGACTGCCACGGCAGCCCCCACCACGACTTGTCGACGTGCGCGTGCGCGTTCACGATGCCCGGCAGCGCGCACAGCCCCTCGCCGTCGATGACGACGCCCTCGTGGCGCGGTGCCGTGCCATGCGGGTGGAGGGCAGCGATCGTCGTGCCCTCGACGTCGAGGTCGACGGCGTCGCCGCCCCACGGGCGCACGTTCGCGAGCCTCGTGATCGGCATCGTCTCGTGCTGCTGCATGCGCGCGCTCCCTCCCGGCGTCATCCCGCCCGACTCCGTCGCGGGTGCGACATCCAGCGTAGGAGCCAGCCGTCGCGACGCTGCCCGCCGTCGTCAAGGGTCTGCGCCGAGCGGCCGGGCCGCGCGTACGGTCGCCCGATGGTGTCCCTGCGCTCCCCCTCCCGCTCGCCCCGCGTCGCCGTCGTCGCCGGCGGATCCCGTGGGCTCGGCCTGCTCATCGCGCTCGAGCTCGTGCGCCGCGGCTGGAGCGTCGCGGTCTGCGCGCGCGGCGAGGTCGACGTCGAGCACGCCCTCCGTCGGCTCGAGCGCGCTGCGCGTGGCCGGGCACGGATGCACGGCAGCGTGTGCGACGTCGCGTCCGCATCGGCCACGCGCTCCTGGATCGAGTCGGTCGAGCACGATCTCGGGCCGATCGACGCCGCGTTCGCGGTCGCCGGCGTCATCGACGCGGGTCCGGCCGAGACGATGCGCGTCGAGGACTTCGACCTCGCGATCGACGTCATGCTGCGCGGGCCCATCCATGTCGCCTGGGCGGTCCTGCCGGGCATGCGGCGTCGCCGGCGCGGCCGCATCGGCATCGTGTCGAGCATCGGCGGCGCCGTCTCGGTGCCTCACCTGCTCCCCTACGCGGCGGCGAAGGCCGGAGCGATCGGCTTCGCCGAGGGGCTCGCGACGGAGCTCGCCGGCACCGGCGTCACGGCGACGACGATCGTGCCCGGGCTGATGCGCACCGGCGGGCACGAGGCCGCGCGCTTCCGCGGACGCGCGTCGCGCGAGGCCGCCTGGTTCACCGCCGCCGCCTCCCTGCCGCTCCTCTCCACGTCAGCGCCGCGCGCGGCGCGCCGGATGGTCGACGGGGTCCTGGCCGGCCGTACGCACGTACGGCTGCCGTGGTGGACGCATGTCGCGATGCGGGTGCACGGCGTCGCGCCCGCGACGACGGTGCGCGTCGCCGGACTCGTCGGTCGTCTGCTGCCGGGCGCGGGGTCGCGGCCCGACGCGCCGACGCCCGGTCGCCGCGTCTCTGCCGCACGCCGCACGGCTGCGCTCACCGTGCTCGGCGCGCGGGCTGCGCGACGGCACGGCACGCGCGAGCGCTGAGCACGGCGTCGAGCGCGCCTAGGTGCGATGCAGCTCGGGCTTCAGCACGACCTTGATGCAGCCGTCCTCCTTGCGCTGGAACGTCCGGTAGGCGCCCGGCGCCTCGTCGAGCGGCAGGCGATGCGTCGCGAGCGACTCGAGGCCCAGCACGTCGCCGTCCTCCTCGACGATCGGCAGCAGATCGTCGACCCATCGCTGCACGTCGCACTGCCCCATGCGCAGCTGCAGGCCCTTGTCGAACATGACGCGCATCGGCATCGGGTCCGCGGCGCCGCCGTAGACGCCGGAGATCGAGACCGTCCCGCCGCGGCGCACCGCGTCGATCGCGAGCATGAGCGCTGCGAGCCGGTCGATGCCGCCCTGCTCGATCGCCGCCTGCGCGATCGGCTTCGGCAGCCGGCTCGCGACGCTGATGGCGGCCGAGGCGACGGGGTTGCCGTGCGCCTCCATGCCGACGGCCTCGACGACCGCATCCGGACCGCGTCCGTCGGTCGCGTCGCGCATCGCCTGCGCGGCGTCCTCGACGTCGACGGCCGTCGCGCCCCACTCCTCGGCGAGCGCGCGCCGCTCGGGCTGCGGATCGACGCCGATCACGCGGATGCCGCGTCGCCGTGCAAGGCGCACGACGAGCTGTCCGACGGGCCCGAGGCCCACGACGCCGAGCGTGCCACCGTCGGCGACGTCCGCGTACTGCAGCGCCTGGTAGGCGGTCGGCAGGATGTCCGAGAGGTACAGGTATCGCTCGTCGGGATGCTCGGTGCCGACGACGATCGGCCCGACGTCGGCGAACGGCACGCGCAGTCGCTCCGCCTGCCCGCCCGGCACGGCGCCGTACATCGACGTGTAGCCGAACAGCGACGCCCCTGTGCCCTGCTCGCGGTTCTGCGTCGTCTCGCACTGCGAGAAGCGCTGCCGCTCGCACATCCAGCAGCTGCCGCAGGCGATGACGAACGGCACGACGACGCGGTCGCCCACCTGCAGCCTCGTCACGCCGTCGCCGACCTCCTCGACGACGCCCATCGTCTCGTGCCCGAGGACGTCGCCGGGGCGCAGGTACGGCGCGAGGACGCGGTAGAGGTGGAGGTCGGACCCGCAGATCGCGGTCGACGTGACGCGGACGATCGCGTCGGTCGGCTGCTCGATGCGGGGGTCATCGACCTCCGCGATCCGGACGTCCTCGATGCCGTGCCAGGTGAGTGCTCGCATGGCGGCGAGGCTAGGGACGGCCGCGCCGACGGACGACCCCGTCGACAGCGGTGCCCCGGATGTGCGACGCGGGAGGGCTCAATCCCTGCCCTGCCACGTGCAGATGCACGCCTTGTTGCCCTCGGCGTCCGCGAGCACCCAGAACGACGGCGCGGCGCCGTCGTCGACGAGGGTGCCGCCCGCCGCGAGCGCCGCCGCGATGCGCTCCTGGGCCACGTCATGCGGCACCGACACGTCGAGGTGGAAGCGCTGTCGATCCGGTGCCGTGGCGTCGGAGTGCTGGAACCAGAGCGACGGCCCGCGGCCGGCGGGGTCGGTGACGTCGTCGTCGCTCGCGTCGTAGCCGAGCACGGCCTGCCAGAAGGGCAGCACGGCCGACGTCGCCGGCGTGTCGAGCGCGAGCTCGAGGAGCTGCGGCGCCGTCGGCTCCGCAGCGGCACCGGCCGCGGCGGCGAGCTCGGAGATGCGGCGGGCGAGCCGCACGTCGCGCTGCGTGACGCCGCGCACGTCGTGGCTCACGAGCGTCACGGTCACGTGGGGGTAGCGCAGGTCGACGTCGGGGTGGTGGTCGGCCTCGTCGGCGACGCGGGCGATCTCGCCGACGAGGCGGGCGCCGGTGGAGAGGTCGCCGGTGGCGAAGCGCGCCACGAGCCTGCCGAGCACGAGCCGCCAGTCGCCGAGCCCCTCCTCGAGCACCTGCTGGCCGGTCAGGGTCGTGCGGTCCTCGTCGGACACGATGCCTCCTCGGGTCGGATGGGATGCGGTCCCCTTCCTACTCGCGACCCCGACGCCGCACCAGGGCGCGCGGGCCCGAGCGATCAGCGCCAGCGGTCGAGGAGGCTGCCGAGCACGGCGTGCGCGAACGGCGCGATCGCCACGACCATGAGCACGGTGCCGAAGCCGACGCCGTCGCCCTGCAGCACGGCCCCACCGACGAGCAGGCCCGCGAACAGCACCGCCGACACGATGCGACCCTGGCCGCGGTCGACGCGCTCGAGCCTGCGCTCGAGCCGCGGCGTCGCGACCTGCAGCCGCCCCTCCTCGATGCGCGTCACCGCGGCGTCGATGCGCTGCGGCAGCCCCGCGGCGACGCGTGCGGCGTCGATCGTCTGCCGCGCGACGTCCTGCACGACGTTGCCGCGCTCCTCCTGCAGCAGTCGCGACGCGAAGGGCTCGACGGCGTCCCAGATGTTGAAGGCGGGATCGAGCGACGAGCACACGCCCGACGTCAGCGACATGGCACGGATGACGAGCAGCATGTCCTCGGGCAGCTGGAACGGCAGCGTGCGCAGCAGCTCCTGGAACTCGATCGCGAAGGCGCGGAACTCACGCGGGTCGACCTCGCGGAGCTCGGCGAAGCCCATGCCGCCGAAGCGCGCGAACGCCTGCGTCATGGCACGCTCGAGCTCGGCCGTGTCGGCCGACGGCAGCAGGACGCCGATGTCGCGGATGCCGTCCACGAGGCCCTTGCCGTCGCGCGACGCCGCCGCGATGAGCATGCGCCGCAGGCCGCGCCTCGTCGTCGGCGGGACCGCGCCCATCATCCCGAAGTCGATGAACGTCAGCCGCCAGCGCGGCCGGCCCTCGGCGTCCGTGCCGCCGAGCGGCGTGACGAAGACGTTGCCCGGGTGCGGATCGGCGTGGAACCAGCCGTGCGTGAACAGCTGCGCGAACATGGTGGTGGCGAAGCGGTGCGCGACGTCGGCCGGCGCGATGCCGACAGCCTGCAGCGCCGCGTGGTCGGTGATCTTGATCGCCGTCACGTCCTGCAGCGTCAGCACGCGCCGCGCCGTGCGCTCCCACACCACCTCCGGCGCACCGACGCCGTCGTCGGCGGCGAAGAGCTCGGCGAAGCGCTCCGCCGACTGCGCCTCGTGGAGGTAGTCGATCTCCTCGTCGCTCGTGCGCGCGAACTCCTCGACGAGCGCGGGCATGTCGGCCCGGTCCGAGACGAGGCGGAAGCGGCTGAGCCAGCCGCCCACGCGCCGCAGCGCGGCGAGGTCGGTCGCGACGACGTTGGCGATGCCGGGCCGCTGCACCTTCACGACCGCCTCGCGGAAGCCCGCGATCGCGGCGTCGGCATCGGTGAGCGTCGCGCGATGCGCCTGCCCGAGCGACGCGGCGGCGATCGGCGCGTCCTCGACGTCGGCGAACGCGCGGGCGAGCGGCATCCCGAGCTCGCCCTCCGCCTCGGCGCGGATGTCGGGGCCGGGCACCGCCGGCACCTCGTCCTGCAGCCCCTCGAGCTCCTTCGTGATCTCCGGCGGCAGCACGTCGAGGCGCGAGGACATGAACTGCCCGACCTTGATCATGAGTCCACCGAGCTCGATGGCGAAGTCGTGGAAGCTGCGGGCGAAGCGCGTCATGCGCCGCGATCGGCTGCGCGCGGCGAGCCGCGCGAGGCCGATGCGGGGCATGGCGATCTCGAACCACCACGTCACCGCGAGGTGCCGGGCGGCGAAGCGCAGGATGCGGCGGTACCGGGCGCGGGAGGGCGTGGACGCATCCATCGCACCTCCCCGCGCCCCGGTCGCGCCGGGCGTCGTGCTCAGGTCCGCGCTCAGTCGCGAGCGAGGATCGCGTAGAGCCTACGGCGCGCGTCCTCGAGGATGTCGACGGCCTCCTGCACCTGCTGCGGCGTGCCGGTGCGTCCCACCTGCGCCGCAGCCTGCGCGAGCTCGAAGCCCGCCTTGGGCAGTGCCGAGAAGCCGGGACCCTCGCGCTCATCCGTGGCCTCGAACGGCGCGGGCTGCTCGGTCGCGGCGTCGGCCACGACACGACCCTCGTCGGTGAGGGCGTAGGTCTTGCGACCGCCGGCCTCCTCGGCCGCGATGAGACCCTCGTCGGCGAGCAGCTGCAGCGTCGGGTAGACCGAGCCGGGGCTCGGGCGCCACGCGCCGCCGGAGCGCTGCTCGATCTCGGTGATGAGCTGGTAGCCGTGCATCGGGCGCTCGCGCAGCAGCGCGAGCACCGCCTGGCGCACGTCGCCGCGTCCCATGCGCGAGCCTGGCGCCTTGCGCTCGAACTGGCTGCGGAGATGCTCCATCGCCTCCCACATGCCGCCGTGGCGGCCCATGCGGAAGTCGCGGCCTCCGCCGAAGCCGTACCGACCCTGATCTTGGTAGCCGTGCATGATCGTCCCCTCCCGCCGACCTCGTGCGTCGCGAGCCGCGACAGTCGGCGATGCATCGACGATATGTCGTCGAGGGCGCTCGGCGACAGGGGGTTCGCCCTGGGCGGAGGAATGCGATCGGCAGGATGCGGACGAGGCGCTGGCGCCGTCGGACGGTCACCAGGATCATGGGCGCATGGCCGAGCACCGGATCTTCCGCATGC
This sequence comes from Agrococcus sp. SGAir0287, assembly GCF_005484985.1. NCBI lineage: Bacteria > Bacillati > Actinomycetota > Actinomycetes > Micrococcales > Microbacteriaceae > Agrococcus > Agrococcus sp. SGAir0287. The sequence continues at coordinate 1,354,124 of NZ_CP027942.1, read as the reverse complement.
CGTTCGCGAGCGTGTACCCGCACTACGTCGCGAAGGTGGAGCGCAAGGGTCGCACCGTCGCCGAGCTGCACGAGGTCATCGCGTGGCTCACCGGCTACGACGAGGCCGGGATCGCCACGGCTCTCGCCGACGAGCGATCGTTCCGCGACTTCTTCGGACTGGCGCCCGTCATGCATCCGGCCGCCGCCGCGATCACCGGCGTGATCTGCGGCGTGCGCGTCGAGGACATCGACGATCCGCTCACGCAGCAGATCCGATGGCTGGACAAGCTCGTCGACGAGCTCGCGAAGGGCCGGCCGATGGAGAAGGTGCTGCGTCAGGTGCCCGCGGCGTCCTGAGGCCCGGTCGATCCTCGGGCGACCGGTCTCCATGCTGTGAGGTCGCTCCGAAGTTCGAACATACGTTCGAATCCGGGGTATCCTGAAGTCCGAGAGGCGGTGCGGGATGCGAGCGCAGGGGGAGGTCGAGACGGCGGTCGTCGACGCGCTCGTGACCGGCGATCTCACTGCCTCGAGCCTCGTCGACGCCGAGGTGCTCGTCGCGATCGACGAGCTCGCGGCGCGTCGCCGACGCATCGACGCCGCCATCGTCGCGCTCGCCGGCGAGGCCGCAGCGCGATCGGAGGGCAGACCGGCCGAGGAGTCGCTCGTGCGACGCGCCGGCCACCGGTCGACGCCCGAGCTGCTGCAGCACCGCATCGGCGTGCGCGCTCGCGAGGCGCGCATCCTCTGCGAGGTCGCCGACGCGACGCGGGCGGGCGTGGCGCTGTCGGGCGGCGACGTGCCCGTGCCGTTCCCCGCGGTCGCGGCCGCCGTCGCCGCCGGATGGATCGCGGTGCCGCAGGCGCATGCGATCGTCGAGCGGCTGCGTGCGTCGAGCGCGCGCGTCGACGTCGAGTCGCTGCACCTGGCGGAGCGCGACCTCGTCGACCGCGCGACCGGCGGCCACGACGACGACGAGGCGGCGATGGTGCCGGAGCACCTGGGGGTGCTCGCGAGGCGCTGGCTCGCGCACCTCGACCCCGACGGCGACGAGCCGCGGCTCGCCGACCAGCTCGAGCAGCGCTTGCTGCGGCTGCGCACGCTCGCCGACGGCTCGATCGACGGGCGCTTCCGATGCACGGCCGAGCAAGGCGAGCGCATCATCACCGCCCTCGACGCGCACGTGCGGCCACGGCGCGTCTCCTTCGACGACCCGGCGACCGACGCGGCCGAGGCGTCCGAGGAGGCGAGCGACGCGCGCACCCTCGACCAGCGGCGCATGGATGCGCTCGTGGCGATGGTCTCCCGGCATGCGGAGCTCGCGTCGCCGCGCGTCGCGGGCGAGGCGCCGACGCTCACGATCGCCGTGCACGAGGACGCACTGCACGGCCGGCCCCGCACGCCCGACGACGGGCCCATCGCGGTGCGCAGTGGCGAGGCGATGCCGACGGCCGCTGCCGCCCGCATCCTCTGCGACGGCTTCGTGCAGGCGCTCGTGCTCGACGACCGCGGCGAGCCGCTGCGGCAGGGGCGTCGTCAGCGCCTCTTCACCCTCGCGCAGCGTCGGGCGATCGTCGCTCGCGATCGGCACTGCCGCGCACCCGGCTGCACCGCGCCGCCGGGCTGGTGCGAGACGCACCACGTCACGCGCTGGGCCGATGGCGGCCGCACCGACGTCGAGGACGGCATCCTGCTCTGCCAGCACCACCACACCGAGGTGCATCGCGGTGCGCTGCGCGTCGAGCCGGGCGAGCCGCCCGCGGCAGCCGGCCCACCGACGCCCGGCACCCGCCAGACGGGTCGACGGTGGCGCGTGCGATCGACGCTGCCGCGCCGACCTCGCTCGCGCGTGCCGCTCAGGACGTGACGGCGCGGGTCCTCACTCCCTCGTCGACTCGGGATCGTCCCCGAACTGCCGCAGCTCCTGCGGGCAGCGGCAGGCGGTCGCGAGCCTGGCCGCCCATGCCTCGGCCGCGGCACGATCCGGCAGGTCGAGGATCGCGTAGCCGCCCTCGAGACGCGCCGTCTGCGGATACGTGCCGGGCGTGACGGCGCCATCCGCCGCCACGCGCACCGGCGGCACCGATTCGTCGATGCCGCCCGCGAAGACGTAGACGCCCGCGGCCTTCGCGTCGCGGATCACCTGGTGCGACTCCTCGACCACGCGGTCCCACTCGCCGTCGGCGACCTGCATCTCGCCGCTCGGGAAGGAGATCAGGAAGCACGGCATGGGCGACTCCTCTCGTCATGGCGGAGCCTACGCCCGCGGCGCTTGCGAGTGGCAGGGCGCAGGAGCACGCTCGATGACGTCGACGGCTGCGAGTCCGGGTCGTCGCCGCGCAGGAGGCACCCATGACGCTCGCACTCGTCACCGGCGCCGGTCGCGGGATCGGCCGCGCGATCGTGCAGCAGCTCGTCGATCGCGAGCATCGCGTGATCGCGACCGCTCGACGCCTCGACGTCCTCGAGGGTCTCCGCTCCGAGGTCGTCGAGACCGCGCTCGTCGACCTCGACGCCGATGACGTCGGCGCGCAGACGATCCCGGCGATCGCCGAGCGGCCGCTCGACCTCCTCGTGCTGAATGCCGCTCGCTTCTCGCCGTGGGACGAGCGCGCCGCCGACGCCGATCTCGACGTCGCGCGCGGCGTGCTCGCGACGAACGTGCTCGGCTCGTGGGCGGTCGTGCAGGCGGCCCTGCCGGCGCTGCGGGCTGCGCGCGGCACCATCGTCGGCGTCGGCAGCGGCTCGGGCTCACACGGCGACCCGCAGTTCGGGCTCGCGGTCAACCCCGGTGCCGCGAGCTACGCCGTCTCGAGGGCCGCGCTGCACGCGCTGCTGCACCGACTGTCGGCGGAGCTCGCGCCCGACGGCATCCGCGTCTTCGCGACCGATCCCGGACTCACCGCCACCGCCCCGGGCATGGTCGAGATGGGCGCGCGGCCCGTGGAGGACGGCGCGCGCAGCGTCCTCGCACCGCTCGACGGGCGGGTCGAGCCCGGCACGCTCGCACGAGACGGGCGCCCGCTGCCCTGGTGACCCAGCGCCTGGCGCGCGGCAAGATGGGGGCATGGCCAAGCGCGTCCTCCACGTCGTGACCACCGTCGATCGGATCGGCGACGCCAGGCACCCGACGGGGCTGTGGCTAACGGAGCTGACGCACGCGTGGCAGGTCTTCGAGGAGGCGGGCTTCGAGCAGCTGCTCGTCTCCTCTGGCGGCAGCGCCGTGCCGCTCGACCCGCGCTCGCTCGCGTTCCCCGCGCTCGACGCGACGGCGAAGGCATGGCAGGCGGACACGGCGCGCATGGCGCTGCTCCAGCGGCCCGCAGCGCCCGCGCAGATCGACGCGGGCGACTTCGACGCCATCCTCTACGCCGGCGGCCACGGCGCCATGGTCGACCTGCCCGCCGACCCGGGCCTGCAGCGGCTCGCGGCGAGCATCTGGGAGCACGGCGGCGTCGTCGCCTCCGTCTGCCACGGCGTCTGCGGCCTGCTCGACGTGTCGCTGCCCGACGGATCGCTGCTCGTCGGCGGCCGGCGCTTGACGGGCTTCTCCTCGACGGAGGAGCGCCTGGCCCGACTGGCCGACGTCGTGCCCTTCGACGTCGAGGCCGCGCTGCGCGAGCGCGGCGCTCGCTACGCCAAGGCCGTCCTGCCGATGGTGCCGTACGTCGTCACCGACGGCCGGCTCGTGACGGGGCAGAACCCGGCTTCCGCGAACACGACGGCGAGGCGCGTCGTCGAGGTGCTCGCGGCGTCCTAGCCAGCGGCGATCCTTGCGGGAACGACGAGAGCCCCGCCGACCGGCGGGGCTCTCGTGGTTGGTGGATCTGAGGGGACTCGAACCCCTGACCCCCTGCATGCCATGCAGGTGCGCTACCAGCTGCGCCACAGACCCGTGCTGCCGAAGCAACCCTACGAGACTACACCACGTCCACGCCCCGACCGAACCACGCGGCACCGAGCAGCGGAGCCGTGTCGCCGAGCGCGGCGCGCTCGAGCCGGCCGCTCCAGCCGTCGAGGCCCGCGAGCACCGCGGGCTCGACGAGATCCCACGAGCGCGACATCGACCCGCCGATCACGAGCACCTCGGCGTCGAACCGCTCGAGCCACGGACGGATGACCTCGCCCACGGCCGCGAACCCGCTCGCGAGCACGGATGAGGCCGCGGCCTCGCCGCCGCGCGCGGCGATCGCGAGCTCATGCACGTCGCGCTCCACGCCCGTCGCAGCGATGCCCGCCGCCATGAGCGCGCGCCGCGAGACGACCTCCTCGATGGGCAGGCCGCGCAGCGTCGCGAAGTGGATCTCGCCGTCGAGCGGCACCGAGTCGCCGTCGTCGACGGGCACGCCGTCGGCGACGAACGCGCTCCCGAGGCCCGTGCCGAGCGTGAGGAGCACGGCGCGGCTGGAGCCCTGGGCCGCCCCGGCGAACCACTCCCCGAGCCCGTACGCGTCGGCGTCGTTCACGAAGCGCACGTCGGCGTCGAGGGCCGCACGCAGCGCCGTGCCCACGTCGACGCCGTCGAGGCTGTCGAACTTGCCCACGTCGCGGAATCGGCCGACGCCAGAGGCGTAGTCGAACGGGCCGGGCATCGCGACGACCCAGTCGCCCTCGACGGGCCCCAGCAGCCTCGCGGCGTCGATCCACGCCCCGAGGAGCGACTCGGCCGTGCCGTGCGCGTCGGGGTGCCCGCGATGCTCGGCGAGGACGCCGTGCGACGCGAGGTCGACGAGGGCCGCGGTCACGTGCGTGCCCCCGACCTCGAGCACCGGCACGACCTGCTGCTGCGTCACCGCACGACTCCTTCTCCGTCGCTCCCGCGGCGACCAGCGTCACGATCGTAGACCGGCGCGCCTGCGACGGCCGGGCGGGCGCGCCCTCAGCGCTGCCTGCGGACCTCGTCCTCGGCGGCAGGGTCGGGGCGCTCGTCGGCGCGCAGGCCCCCGCCGGACTCGACGGCGAGCACGTCGACGACCTCGACGTCGCCCGTCGTCGCGTCGATCGCCGCCTCCTCCTCGACCTCCTCGAGCTCCTGCGGCGACGGCACGACGACCGCCGCGATCGCGGTCGTGATCGGGATGGCGAGGACGAGGCCGATGGATCCGACGAGCGTGCGCACGATCTCCTCCGCGACCTGGCCCGTCGTCCACCCGACGTTGCCCGGCGAGTCGGTCAGCACCATGATCATGAGCACGGGCAGCGCCGCGCCGACGTAGGCGAACGCGATCGTGTACACCGTCGAGGCGATGTGGTCGCGGCCGATGCGCATGGCGCGCGCGAACAGCTCGGCGCGCGACGCGAGCGGCGAGGCCGCGCGCAGCTCCCACACCGCGGACGCCTGGGTGATCGTCACGTCGTTGAGCACGCCCATGCCGGCGAGCACGAGCCCGCACAGGAAGACCTGCTGCAGGTCGAGGTCGGCACGGATGAGCAGCAGTCGCGAGTCCTCGGTCGCCGTGCCCGTGATGCTCGTGCCCTGCGTCGCGATCCAGCCGATCGCCGCGGTGAACGCGAGCCCGATGAGCGTGCCGAGCAGGGCGGTCGACGTCCTCGCCGTGAAGCCGTGCGCGACGTAGAGCACGATGAACATGACGACGGCGCTCGTCACGAGCGCCACCGGCAGCCCCGGCTGGCCCGTGAGCAGCGCCGGCAGGGTGAAGAGCAGGATCATCGCGCCCGCGCCGACGAGGCCGGCGATCGCCGCGAGCCCCCGCCAACGCGCGACGAGCGCCACGACGAGCAGGTAGGCGATCGCGAGGATCCACAACGGGATCTCGCGGGCGAAGTCGACGAAGACGTACGGGCTGCCGTACAGCGCTGCCTCGGGGATGTAGAGCACGCGCAGCTGGTCGCCAGGGCCGATCGAGTCGATGACCTCGGGGGGCACCGTGACGGTGATCGCCTCGCCGTCGAGCGTCGCGTCGACGATCTGCGACGCCGGATCGGGCGAGCCGGTCGCCTCGACCTGCAGCACCTCGGCGCCGGCGGCCGCGAACGGCAGGGACGCGGGCATCTCGTCCTCGTGCGGCCACAGCAGCGCCATGCCGACGAGGGCGACGAGGAGCAGCGGCCCGAGCAGCGCCGCGAGCACGACCCTCGTGCGCGGCGTCGTGGGCGCGACGGGCCCGTGGGCGTGTCCGTGCGGCGCGTCGTGCGCGGCACGGTCGTCGCGGCGAGTCAGCCGGTCGCGCAGCCGCTCGCGCCGACGCACCTCCGCGTCGAGCGCCGGGTCGTCGTCGTGGCCGTCGTCCTCGTGCCGCGGCCCGTGCTGCAGCCCGCCATGCCGTCCCATGCGCCTCCCGCCCATCCGCGGCGACGATACCGAAGCATCGCCGCCGCGCGGGCGAGGCACGAGCGGCGCGCGCGAGCCCGGCTCAGCCGAAGGCCTTCTCGAAGCCGAGCTGCTTCGCGATGATCGCGAGCTGCACCTCCGTCGAGCCCTCGCCGAGCGTGAGGATGCGCGCGTCGCGGTAGTGACGGGCGACGACGTTCTCGTTCATGAAGCCGTAGCCGCCCCAGATCTGCGTCGCGTCGGCGGCGTTCGCCATCGCGGCCTCCGAGCCGATGAGCTTCGCGAGCGAGGCCTGCTTCGTGAACGGCATGCCCGCGTCGATGCGTCGCGCCGCGTCGTGCATGACGGCACGAGCCGCGGCGACGCGCGACTGCATGCGGGCGATCGTGAAGGCGATGTGCTGGTTGTCGCCGATCGGGCGGTCGAACACGACGCGCTCCTTCGCGCGCGCGATGGCCTGCTCGAGGCATCCCTGCGCGGCACCGACGCAGAGCGCCGCGAACGCCACGCGTCCCTCGTCGAGCACCGAGAGGAAGTTCGCGAAGCCGCGACCCCGCTCGCCCAGGAGGTTCGCCTCCGGCACCTTCACGCCGTCGAAGACGAGCGGATGCGTGTCGGACGTGTGCCAGCCGACCTTGTCGTAGGCGGGCAGCGCCGTGAAGCCCTCGATGGGCACGGGCACGATGATCGTCGACAGCTCGGGCTTGCGCCTGCCGTCCTTCCCCTCCTTCTCGCCGGTCACGGCCGTGACCGTGACGACGTTCGTGATGGGCGTGCCGGAGTTCGTGATGAACTGCTTCGTGCCGTCGATGGTCCACCACCCGTCCTCGAGCACGGCGCGCGTCTGCGTCGCACCCGCGTCGGACCCGGCACCCGCCTCCGTGAGGCCGAAGGCGGCGAGGCCCTCGCCGCGCGCGAGGCTCGGCAGGTAGGTCCGTCGCTGCTCCTCGGTGCCGAAGCGGTAGATCGGCATCGCGCCGAGGCCGAGGCCGGCCTCGAGCGTCACGGCGATCGACTGGTCGACGCGCGCGAGCTGCTCGACGGCGACGCACAGGTGCAGATACGACTTGCCCTGGCCGCCGTACTCGGTGGGCAGCGGCAGGCCGAAGAGCCCCATGGCGCCCATCTGGCGGATGATCTCGATCGGCAGGCGACGCTGCGTGTCGTACTCGTAGCTCGCGGGCGCGACGACGTCGTCGGCGAACGCGCGCACCTCGGCGGCGAGGCGCTGCAGCTCGGGCTCGAGCAGCTCGGTGCCGTCGACCGGCAGCTCGCTGGTCGTGACCTGGTGGTCGATGGCGGTCATGATGCCTCCTCGGGTGCTCGTGGCACGTCGGTGGTGGTGTCCTGCTGGGTGCGCAGGGGGCTGGATGCGGCGCGGGCGCGCACGGTGCGCGCGTGGCGCAGGATGGGCTCGTCGACCATGCGCCCCTCGAACGAGAAGACGCCGGGCTGCGCGTCGGCGGCGGCGAGCACGCGCTGCGCCCAGGCTGCCTCGTCGGCGGAGGGTGCGAACGCCTCGCGGATCGGCGCGACGTGGGACGGATGGATGGCCGCCTTCGCGAAGAAGCCGGAGCCGGCGGCGTCGAGCGCCTCGGCGCGGCAGCCGTCGAGATCGGCGATGTCGGTGCGGATGGCGTCGATCGCGCGCTTGCCGCACGCGGCGGCCGCGAGCAGCACGTGGCTGCGCGCGTGGGTGGCGACGGCGCGGTAGGCGCCCGTCTCGTCGCGGCTCGAGGAGCCGCCGATCGACGCGACGAGGTCCTCGGCGCCCCACATGAGGGCGACGACGCTCGGGTGCGCCGCGACGTCGAGCGCGTGCACGACGCCCGCGGCGGTCTCGCACAGCGCCACGACCGCGAAGCCCTCGAGCGCGTCGAGCTGCCTCGCGGACTCCGTCTTGGCCAGCATGATCGTCGTGATGCCCGCGCTGCGCGCGGCGTCCAGGTCGGCGGCGAGCACCCCCTCGTCGATGGCGTTGACGCGCACGATCGTGCGGGCGGGATCGAGGTCGGCGCCCGCGATCGCGGCGCGCGCGGCGTCCTTCGCGGACGCCGCGACGGCGTCCTCGAGGTCGAGGATCACGGCGTCGGCGCGCTCGGCAGCCTTCGTGAAGCGATCCGGCCGGTCGCCGGGGCAGAACAGGAGCGCCGGGCCCATCTCGAAGATCACGACGCGCTCCCCTGCTCGACGTCGGCAGCGGGCCGCCCCTGCATGAGCACCGTTCGCGTCGCGATGGCGACGACCTCGCCACGCTGGTTGCGTCCGGTGTGCTCGAGCGTCACGACGCCCTGCCCGGGCCGCGACGACGAGGGTCGCGCGTCGACGACCCGCGTCTCGGCGTACAGGGTGTCGCCGTGCCGGACGGGCGCGGGGAACCGCACGTCGGCGAAGCCGAGGTTCGCGACGATCGTGCCCTGCGTGAGCTGCGCGACCGACAGCCCGACGAGGGTCGCGAGCGTGTGCATGGAGTTGACGAGGCGCTCGCCGAACTCGGTGCCCTCGGCCCACGCCGCGTCGAGATGCAGCGACTGCGTGTTCATCGTCAGCGTCGTGAAGAGCACGTTGTCGGCCTCGGTCATCGTGCGACCGGGGCGGTGCTCGTAGATCGCGTCGACCTCGAACTCGTCGAACCACAGCCCGCGCTGCCGGATGCGTCGCTCGCTCATGCCGCCTCCTCGCTCGGGGACGGCTCGACCGCCGCGACCTCGTGGCCGCGACGCACCGTCTCCCCCACGTGCACGTGGATGCGCGCGACCCCATCGGTCGGCGCCCGCAGCACGTGCTCCATCTTCATGGCCTCGACGCTCACGAGCGGCTGGCCGGCGGCGACGACGTCGCCGTCGGCGGCGTGCACCGCGACGACCGTGCCGGGCATGGGCGACGCGAGCGTCGGCGCGGCGGCGGCGCCGCCGCGGGCGCGCGCGACGGGACGCGCGCGCTCCACGAGCCGGTCGCCGTCGGCAAGGGCCAACCACACGTCGCCGTCGTCGGTCACGTGCGTCGCCACCGGTCGCGCGAGCCGCGGATGCTCGACGCTGCCGTCCGCGCGCTCGACGCGCAGGTCGACGTCGAGCGGCGGCGCGTGGCCGCCGACGAACCCGAGGGATCCCGAGCGCCGATCGCCGCCGGGCGGCAGGGTCACGACGGCCGTGCCGTCGCCGTCGGCGAGCCGGACGCTCGCGCCGCGCGCCCCCGTCGGCCGCCAGCCGTCGGCATGCCAGGCGCCGGAGCGCGCCGGTGCCGCGTCGAGCAGCACGAGCGCCGCCTGCGCGAGCGCCTCGGCGGTCGTCGGGCGGGCTGCCAGCCGCTCGGCCTCGCGGTCGATGAGGCCCGTGTCGAGGTCGCCGCGCACGACGGCCGGCTCCGCGAGCAGCGCGCGAAGGAAGGGCACGTTCGACGTGACGCCGAGCACGTGCGTCGCCGCGAGCGCCGCGTCGAGGCGCTCGATGGCGGCCGCTCGCGTGGATGCGTGCGCGACGACCTTCGCGAGCATCGGGTCGTAGCTCGACGAGACGACGGAGCCGTCCTCGATGCCGGCGTCCACGCGCACGCCGGGCGCATGCGGCCACCGGGCCAGGTGCACGTCGCCGCCGGTCGGCAGGAAGCCTGCCGCGGGATCCTCCGCGTACACGCGCGCCTCGATCGCGTGGCCCTCGAGCCGCACCTGCTCCTGGTGCAGCGCGAGCGGCTCCCCCGCGGCGATGCGCAGCTGCTGCTCGACGAGGTCGACGCCCGTCACCGCCTCCGTCACCGGGTGCTCGACCTGCAGGCGCGTGTTCATCTCCATGAAGAACGGCTCGTCGGGCCGGTCGCCCGAGACGATGAACTCGACGGTGCCCGCGCCGACGTAGCCGACCGAGCGCGCCGTCTCGCACGCCGCCTCGCCGATCGCGGCGCGCTGCTCGGGCGTGAGCAGGGCGCTCGGCGCCTCCTCGATCACCTTCTGGTGCCGACGCTGCAGCGAGCACTCGCGCTCGCCGAGGTGGATGACGCGACCGTGCGCGTCGGCGAGCACCTGCACCTCGATGTGGCGCGGGTTCGCGACGAAGCGCTCGACGAACAGGGTGTCGTCGCCGAACGCGGCGGCGGCCTCGCGCCGCGCCTGCGCGAGCGCCGCAGGGAGGTCGGCGGGATCGTCGACGCGGTGCATGCCCTTGCCGCCGCCGCCCGCCGACGGCTTCACGAGGACGGGGTAGCCGACGCGCTCGGCGCCCGCGACGAGCGCCGCGTCGTCGAGCCCCGGCTCGGCGATGCCCGGCACGGTGGCGACGCCGCGCGCCTCGACGGCCGCGCGGGCACGGATCTTGTCGCCCATGGTGTCGATGGCCTCGGGCGTCGGCCCGACGAAGACGATGCCCGCGTCGGCGCACGCGCGCGCGAAGGCGGCCGACTCGGCGAGGAACCCGTAGCCGGGATGGATGGCGTCGGCGCCGGTCTCGAGCGCCGCCGCGATCACCCTGTCGATCGCGAGGTACGAGCTGCGCGCGTCGGCGGGGCCCAGGCGCACGGCCTCGCCCGCGGCGCGCACGTGCGGCGCGTTCGCGTCCGCGTCGGAGTAGACGGCGACGGACGCGATGCCGAGCCTGTCGAGCGTGCGCGCGATGCGCACGGCGATCTCGCCCCGGTTGGCGATGAGGACCTTCTGCAGCACTGCCATCACATCCTGAACACGCCGTAGCGCACGTCGGGCATCGGCGCGCGGCCGACGACGTCGAGGGCGAGGCCGAGCACGCGGCGCGTGTCGGCGGGGTCGATGACGCCGTCGTCCCACAGCCTCGCGGTCGAGTGGTACGGCGATCCCTGCCGCTCGTACTGCTCGCGGATCGGCGCCTCGAACGCCTCCTGCTCCTGGGGGCTCCACGAGCCGCCGCGCGCCTCGACGTTCGCGCGCTGCACGGTCGAGAGCACCGATGCGGCCTGCTGGCCGCCCATGACCGACACGCGCGCGTTCGGCCACAGCCACAGGAAGCGCGGCGAGTACGCGCGGCCGCACATCGAGTAGGTGCCGGCGCCGAACGAGCCGCCGACGACGACGGTGAGCTTGGGCACGCGCGCGCACGCGACGGCGGTCACCATCTTCGCGCCGTGCTTCGCGATGCCGCCGCGCTCGTACTCGCTGCCCACCATGAAGCCGGCGATGTTCTGCAGGAACACGAGCGGGATGCCGCGCTGGTCGCACAGCTCGATGAAGTGCGCGCCCTTCTGCGCCGACTCGGAGAAGAGCACGCCGTCGTTCGCGACGATGCCGACCGGATGGCCCCAGATGCGCGCGAACCCGGTCACGAGCGTCGTGCCGAAGCCGGCCTTGAACTCGTGCAGCTCGGAGCCATCGACGAGGCGCGCGATGATCTCCCGCACGTCGTACGGCGTCTGGAGGTCGACGGGCACCGCCGCGGCGAGCGTCGCGGGGTCGACGGCGGGCTCGGAGGCAGCGAGCACCTCCCAGGGCGGCGCGGGGCTCGGCTGCAGGGTCGCGACGATGTCGCGCACGATGCGCAGGGCGTGCTCGTCGTCGTCGGCCAGGTGGTCGGCGACGCCCGACACCGTCGTGTGCAGCTCGCCGCCGCCGAGGTCCTCGGCCGACACGACCTCGCCCGTCGCGGCCTGCACGAGCGGCGGACCGCCGAGGAAGATCGTGCCCTGCTCGCGCACGATGATCGTCTCCTCGCTCATCGCGGGCACGTACGCGCCGCCCGCCGTGGACGAGCCCATGACGCAGGCGATCTGCGGGATGCCGTCCGCGCTCATCCGCGCCTGGTTGTAGAAGATGCGACCGAAGTGCTCCTTGTCGGGGAAGACCTCGTCCTGCATCGGCAGGAAGGCGCCACCCGAGTCGACGAGGTAGACGCACGGCAGCCGGTTCTCGCTCGCGATCTCCTGGGCGCGCAGGTGCTTCTTCACCGTCATGGGGAAGTACGTGCCGCCCTTCACGGTCGCGTCGTTCGCGACGACCATGACGTGGCGACCGGCGACGAGGCCGATGCCGGCGATGACCCCCGCCGCCGGCGCCTCGTCGTCGTACATGCCGGTCGCGGCGAGGGGCGCGACCTCGAGGAAGGGGCTGCCGACGTCGAGGAGCCGCTCGACGCGCTCGCGCGGCAGGAGCTTGCCGCGGGCGACGTGCCGCTCGCGAGACCGCTCGGGCCCGCCGAGTGCGACCGTCTCGAGCCGCGCGCGCAGGTCGTCGACGAGCGCGCGCATGGCCTCGGCGCGCGCCGCGCCCTCGGGCGAGCCCGCGTCGACCGACGTCGTCAGCCGCTCCATCAGCGCCTCGCGAGCGCGAGCCCGGGGTGCTCGAGCAGGGCGCCGACGTCGGCGATGAAGGCGCTCGCCTCCTTGCCGTCGAGCACGCGGTGGTCGAACGACACCGTGATCTGCATGACGTCGCGCAGCGCGATCTCGCCGCGGTGCTCCCACGGCGTGCGCCGCACGGTGCCGAGCGCGAGGATGACGGACTCGCCGGGGTTGAGGATCGGCACGCCGCCGTCGACGCCGAAGACGCCGACGTTCGACACCGTCATGGTCGACGACGTGAGCTCGGCGGGGCTGAGCCGCCCCTCGCGGGCCTTCTCGGCCTGCTCGCGGATGCGCACGGCGAGCTCGGTGGCGTCGAGCAGGTCGGCGTCGTCGACGCTCGCCACGACGAGGCCGCGGTCGGTCGCGACGGCGATGCCGAGGTTGACCGCGCCGTGCACCTCGATCTCGCCGGCGTCGGCGTGGAAGGTGCTGTTGACCTCCGGCGTGCGCGCCGCGGCGAGCAGGATGGCGCGGCACGCCATCGACAGGAAGGTCGGTGCGTCGCCGCCGCGAGCGCGTGCGCGCAGGTCGTCGACGAGCTCGCGCGTCTCGGTGACGTCGACCTGCAGGAAGACGGCGGCGTGCGGCGCCGTGAAGGCGGAGTCGCTCATCGCCTTGGCCGTGTGCTTGCGCAGGCCGGAGACGCGCTCGCGACGCGAGGCGCGCGCCGGCGCCGTGGCGGCCGCAGGCGTCGCGCTGCCGACGCGGTCGAGGTCGGCACGCGTGACGACGCCGCCCTCCCCCGTCGGCTCGACGCTCGACAGGTCGATGCCGCGCTGCCTGGCGAGCGCACGCACCGGCGGGAACGCGCGCACCGGGCGGCGCTCGTCGCGGACGAAGGGCGTGGGCTCGAACGTGCGACGACGACGCGTCGCCCGCGCGCCCGAGCCGAGCTTGACGGATCCCACGAGCACGCTCACTCGCTCCTGCGCGGGCTTCGCCGCCTGCTCGCCGGCGCGGTCCTCGACCGGCAGCGCCGGAGCGGGCTGCTGCTCGGGCTCCGGTGCCTCGGGCGCCGGCGCCTCAGGCGCTGCTGCGGGCTCGGCGCCCTCGACGTCGTACTCGATGAGCGGCGCGCCGACGGCGATCGTCTCGCCCTCGGCGGCGTGCAGCCTGCGCACCGTGCCCGCGTAGGGGCTCGGCAGGTCGACGACCGCCTTCGCCGTCTCGACCTCGGCGAGGATCTGGTTCAGCTCGACGGTGTCGCCCTCGGCGACGAGCCAGCGCACGATCTCGGACTCCGTGAGTCCCTCGCCGAGGTCCGGCAGCTTGAACGTGGTCATCGTGCGCCTCCCTGGGCGGCGGGCTCGGTCGAGCGGGAGTGCCTGCGGCCGAGCGTGCGATCGACGGCGTCGAGGATGCGGTCGACGCTCGGCAGGTAGGACTCCTCGAACGCGCTCGGCGGGTACGGCGTGTCGTAGGCGGTGACGCGCTCGGGCGCCGCCTGCATCGACGCGAAGGCGCGCTCCGCGACGCTCGCGACGAGCTCCGACGAGACGGACGCCTCCTTCGGCGCCTCGTGCGCGACGACGAGCCTGCCGGTGCGCTCGACGCTCGCGACGACGGTGTCGACGTCGAGCGGCGAGATCGAGCGGAGGTCGATGACCTCGATCTCGATGCCCTCGTCGGCTGCCGCCTCGGCGGCCTCGAGCGCCGTCTGGACGACGGGTCCGTAGGTGGCGAGCGTCACGTCGCGTCCGGGCACGAGGATGCTCGCCGCGTCGAGGTCGCGCACGATCGAGCGGTCGACCTCGCCCTTCGACCAGTAGCGCGACTTGGGCTCGAAGAAGAGCACCGGGTCGTCGCTCGCGATGGCTGCGCGGAGCGTCGAGTACGCCTCCTGGGGCGTCGCGGCGGTCACGACGCGCAGCCCGGCGGTATGGGCGAAGTACGACTCGGGGCTCTCGGAGTGGTGCTCGACCGAGCCGATATCCCCGCCGTACGGCACGCGGATGACCATGGGCATCCGCACGCGACCCTTGGTGCGGTAGTGCAGCTTGGCGACCTGCGCGACGATCTGGTCGAAGCCCGGGTAGATGAAGCCGTCGAACTGGATCTCGACGACGGGCCGGTAGCCGCGGTAGGCCATGCCGACGGCGGTGCCGATGATGGCCGACTCGGCGAGCGGCGAGTCGATGACGCGCTGCGGGCCGAAGGTCGCCTGCAGGCCGTCGGTCACGCGGAACACGCCGCCGAGCTGGCCGATGTCCTCGCCCATGAGGAAGACCTTGTCGTCGGCCTCGAGCGCGTCGTGCAGCGCGGCGCCGATGGCCTTGCCGAGCTGCAGCGTCTCGGTGCGGACCTGGGCGTCGACGGCGGTCATGCGTGCTCCTCGGGGACGACGCTCGCGACGAACGCGTCGTGCTCGGCGCGCTGGCGCTCGAGCCGCGCGGTCGGCGTCGTGTAGACGTGGTCGAACAGGGCGCGGTGGTCGGGCACGGACACCGCCGTCACGGCCGCGCGGAGATCCTTCGCGACGGCGTCGCAGCGGATCCGCGCCTCCTCGCGGATGCGGTCGATCGGCGCGCCGAGCGCCTCGAGGTGGCGCTCGAGGCGCACGATCGGGTCCTTCTCGCGCCACGCGGCGACCTCGTCCTCAGAGCGGTAGCGCTTCGGGTCGTCGGTCGAGGTGTGCGGGCCCATGCGGTACGTCATCGCCTCGATGAACGTCGGGCCGCCGCCGGAGCGGGCGCGCTCGACGGCGATGCGGGTCGCCGCGAGCACCGCGAGCACGTCGTTGCCATCGACGCGCAGCGACGGGATGCCGAACCCCGTGGGTCGCAGGGCGAGCGGGAAGCCCGACTGCACGGCCACGGGCTCGGAGATGGCGTACTGGTTGTTCTGGCAGACGAAGATCACGGGTGCCTGGAACGCGCTCGCGAAGACCATGGCCTCGTTCACGTCGCCCTCGCTCGTCGCGCCGTCGCCGAAGTAGGCGACCGCGACGTCGTCGGAGCCGTCGAGCCGCGACGCCATCGCGTAGCCCGTCGCATGCAGCGACTGCGCGCCGATGATGATCTGCGGGGTGGCGAGGTGGTGCTCCATCGGATCCCAGCCCGACTGCTGCACGCCCTTCCAGACGCGCATCGCCTCGCCCTGGTCGACGCCGCGCAGGTACGCGAGGCCGTGCTCGCGGTAGGAGCCGAAGACGAAGTCGGTGTCGCGCAGCGCCCGGCCGGAGCCGATCTGCGCGGCCTCCTGCCCCTGCGACGGCGGCCACAGCAGCAGCTCGCCCTGCCGGGTGAGCGCGAACGCCTCGGCGTCGATGCGGCGCAGGATCGACAGGTCGACGTAGAGGTCGGTGAGCGCGTGCTCGTCGACGTCCCCCAGGTGCGCATCGAGCAGCTCGCTCGCATGGCGCGAGCCGTCGGGGTGCAGCACCGTCAGCGGCTCGTCGAGTCCTGCCGCGAGCGCCGGGTTCGGCGCGGGTGCGGTGAGCGACCTGTCTTCGATCAACGACATGGTGGACCTCCTCGTCCGGCGCGCCTCGTGAGCGCTCGCGGTCCTGGGTGCGGGTCCGCGTCCAGCCACGGTAGCGAGGCGGCGCAGATCGAGCAATCCCGACGCGCCGGATTGCGCAGAATGCTGTTCGACCTGGCATCCGAGGCATAGGATGCACGCCATGCGCATCGTCGACGACACCGATCGGAAGATCCTGCTCGCGATGACCGAGCATCCCCGGTCGACGATCGTCGCGATCGCCGAGCGGCTCGGCCTCGCCCGCAACACGGTCCAGGCGCGCGTGCAGGCGCTCGAGGCGTCGGAGGCGCTGCAGGGCTTCGATCGGCGCCTGCACGCCGAGGCCCTCGGCTACCCCCTCACGGTCTTCATGGCGACGCACGTCGACCAGCCGAAGATCGACCACGTCGTCGCGCAGCTGCGCGAGATCCCCGAGGTCGTCCAGGCGCACGGCATCGCCGGCCAGGCCGACGTGCTCGTGCGCTGCGTGTGCAAGGACGCCGAGGACCTCTACCGCGTGAGCAGGCTCGTCCTGCAGTGCGACGGCGTCGAGCGCACCGAGACGTGGCTGTCGATGGGCGAGCTCATCCCCTTCCGGCTCGCGCCCGTGCTCGAGCGCGACCTCGGCGCCTGATCGTCGGCACGCACGGCATCGCCTGGATGCATGCATCGTCTGCATGCACAGTGCAGCCGATTCGCGCTAGCCTGCCCTCGAGCGCCCGTGAATGCATGCACTGACGGCGGGCCGGCCGACGGGGGATGCGATGCGCGCGAGCGAGCGGGTCTACGCGGCGCTGCGCGACGACATCGAGACGGGCGCGCTCGCGCCAGGCGCCGTCGTCGGCGAGGTCGAGCAGTCCGCGCGGCTCGGCGTCAGCAGGACGCCGCTGCGGGAGGCCATCGACCGGCTCGAGGCCGAGGGCCTCGTCGTGCAGCGCAGCCCGCGCGTCACCGTCGTCGCCGACCTCGACCTCGATCGCATCCGCGACCTCTTCGCCGTGCGACGCGCGCTCGAGGAGTCGGCCGCGCGCCTCGCCGCCGCGCGGCCCGAGCAGGCGCGAACCGCCTTCGCGCCCCTCGCCGAGGCGTTCGCGCGCGCCGATGCCACCGAGGACGTCGGCGCGTACTACGACCGCGTCGCCCACCTCGACGCCGCGATCGAGGAGGCCGTCGCCAACGACTTCCTCGCCAGGGCGCTGCAGCCGGTGCGCGCGCACCTCGGCCGCGTCCGCAGGCTCGCCCGCGACCGCCCGGCTCGCCTCGCGGCTTCGGCGCGCGAGCACGCGCTCATCGCTCGCGCGATCGCCGACGGCGACGGCGACCTCGCCGCGCATGCGACCCACGTCCACCTCCACCACGCCCTCGCGAGCGTCGAGCACGAGCTCGCCGCGACCGTCGACGACCACCGCGCCACCGAGAGGATCCGATGACCGAGCTCCACCACCTCCGCGCCCATCGCAGCGCCGAGCACCTCCCCCGCGAGCGGCAGCTCGCCTGGCGCATCGCCGAGGTCGCTGCCGACCCCGTCCCGGTCGAGGACGACGTCGCCGAGATGATCGTGAACCGCGTGATCGACAACGCGTCGGTCGCGATCGCGAGCCTCACGCGCGCCCCCGTGACGGCCGCACGCGAGCAGGCGCAGCGCCATCCGTACGCTCCCGGCGCGTCGGTCTTCGGCGTCGACGACCGCGTGAGCCCCGAGTGGGCGGCGTGGGCGAACGGCGTCGCGGTGCGCGAGCTCGACTTCCACGACACGTTCCTCGCCGCCGACTACTCGCACCCCGGCGACAACATCCCGCCGATCCTCGCCGTCGCGCAGCACGTCGGTGCCGACGGCGCGGCGCTCGTGCGCGGCATCGCGACGGGCTACGAGATCCAGGTCGACCTCGTGCGCGCCATCTGCCTCCACGAGCACAAGATCGACCACGTCGCGCACCTCGGCCCCTCGGCCGCCGCCGGCATCGGCACGCTGCTCGGCCTCGCGCCCGAGACGATCTTCCAGGCCGTCGGCCAGGCGCTCCACACGACGACCGCGACGCGGCAGTCCCGCAAGGGCGAGATCTCGACGTGGAAGGCGCACGCTCCCGCCTTCGCGGGGAAGATGGCCGTCGAGGCCGTCGATCGCGCGATGCGCGGCCAGACGAGCCCGACGCCCATCTACGAGGGCGAGGACGGGTTCATCGCCTGGCTGCTCGGCGGCTGGGACGCGCGCTACGAGGTGCCGCTGCCCGTCGCAGGCGAGCCGAAGCGCGCGATCCTCGACACGTACACGAAGGAGCACTCGGCCGAGTACCAGGCGCAGGCGTGGATCGACCTCGCGCGCCGCCTCGGACGCGAGCGCCCCGAGCTGCGCGATGCCGCGAACGTCGCCTCGATCGTGCTGCACACGAGCCACCACACCCACCACGTCATCGGCTCGGGCGCGAACGACCCGCAGAAGTACGACCCGACGGCGTCCCGCGAGACGCTCGACCACTCGATCCCGTACATCGTCACGGTGGCGCTGCAGGACGGCGGCTGGCACCACGTCGACTCGTACGCGCCCGAGCGCGCCGGCCGACCCGACACCGTCGCGCTGTGGCAGAAGGTCACGACGGTCGAGGACCCCGCCTGGACCGCGCGGTACCACGATCCCGATCCCGACCGGAAGGCGTTCGGCGGCCGCATCGAGATCACGCTGACGAGCGGCGAGCGCATCGTCGACGAGATCGCCGTCGCCGACGCGCACCCCGCAGGCGCGCGGCCGTTCGGCAGGGCGCAGTACCTCGAGAAGCTGCACACGCTCGCCGACGGCGTCGTCGAGGCGAGCGAGCTCGCACGCTTCGTCGCGCTCGCCGAGCGCCTGCCGGAGCTCACGGTCGACGAGGTGCGCGAGCTGCACGTCGTCGCTCCCGCCGGGCTCATCGCGCCGGCGACGACGAGCGGGCTCTTCTGATGCTCTCCTCCCCCGTCGACGCGCGCGCGAAGCGCCAGGCGTTCCGCCACGGCCTCGCGTCGGGACGCATCCAGCGCTTCCCCGGCGCCTTCACGCCGCTGTCCACCGCGCTCATCGAGGCCAAGGGCTTCGAGGGCGTCTACCTCTCGGGCGCGGTCATGGCCGCAGAGCTCGGCCTGCCCGACATCGGCCTCACGACCCTCACCGAGGTCGCGCAGCGCGCCCACCAGGTCGCACGCCAGACGTCGCTGCCGGTGCTCGTCGACGCCGACACCGGCTTCGGCGAGCCGATGAACGTCGCGCGCACGGTCCACGAGCTCGAGGATGCGGGCGTCGCCGGCCTGCACGTCGAGGACCAGGTGAACCCCAAGCGGTGCGGGCACCTCGACGGCAAGGAGGTCGTGTCGACGGCGACCGCCACCCAGCGCATCGCCGCAGCGGTCGCCGCCCGGCGCGACCCCGGGCTCGTCATCATGGCCCGCACCGACGTGCGCGGCGTCGACGGCCTGGACGCGGCGATCGACCGCGCGAAGGCGCTGCAGGACGCCGGCGCCGATGCGATCTTCCCCGAGGCGATGGCGTCGCTCGACGAGCTCGCCGCCGTCCGCGCCGCCGTCGAGGTGCCGATCCTCGCCAACATGACCGAGTTCGGCAAGAGCCCGCTGTGGACCGCGCAGCAGCTCGAGGACGTCGGCGTGAACATGGTCATCCACCCCGTCTCGCTGCTGCGCGTCGCGTTCGGCGCGATCGAGCGGGCGCTCGACGCGCTCGACGCCGAGGGATCCCTGGCGTCGCAGGTGCCGACGATGCAGACTCGAGCGAGGCTCTACGAGCTCAACGACTACCAGGCGTACGCGGCCTTCGACGCGGGCGTGTTCGACTTCGAGGTGCCCGGCGCACCGAGGCAGGACTGAGAGCAAGGGAGCAGCATGACCGACCAGGACGTCAAGAAGGGCCTCGCGGGCGTCGTCGTCGACACGACGGCGATCTCGAAGGTCAACCCCGACACGAACAGCCTGCTCTACCGCGGCTACCCCGTGCAGGAGCTCGCGGACACGCAGTCGTTCGAGGCCGTCGCGCACCTGCTGTGGCACGGCGAGCTGCCGACCGGGTCCGAGCTCGCGGCGCTGCAGGAGCAGGAGCGCGGCGACCGCGCGCTCGACCCGCTCACGCGCGAGCTCATCGACCGCGCGCCGACGACGGCGCACCCCATGGACGTGCTGCGCACGGCCGTGTCCGCGACGGGCGCGAACGACCCCGACGCGAACGACCCGTCGTCGACGTCGGACCTCGACAAGTCGGTGCGGCTGCTCGCGCGCATCCCGGCGATGGTCGCCTACGACCAGCGCCGCCGCCGCGGCCAGGACGTCGTCGAGCCCCGCGACGACCTCGACTTCTCGGCGAACTTCCTCTGGATGACGTTCGGCGAGGAGCCCGAGGAGGTCGTCGTCGACGCCTTCCGGCGCTCGATGGTGCTCTACGCCGAGCACTCGTTCAACGCGTCGACGTTCACGGCGCGCGTCATCACCTCGACGACCTCCGACCTCTACTCGGCCGTCGTCGGCGCGATCGGCGCGCTGAAGGGCGCGCTGCACGGCGGCGCGAACGAGGCCGTCATGCATCTCTTCGACGAGATCGGCGAGGCGTCGAACGTGTCGACGTGGCTGGATCGGGCGCTCGCCGAGAAGCGCAAGATCATGGGCTTCGGCCACCGGGTCTACAAGCACGGCGACAGCCGCGTGCCGACGATGCGCGCCGCCCTCGACCGGCTCGTCGAGCACTACGGCGCGCAGGACATGCTGGCGCTGTACGAGGAGCTCGAGCGCGAGTTCGTGGAGCGGAAGGGCATCCATCCGAACCTCGACTACCCCTCGGGTCCGGCCTACCACCTCATGGGCTTCGACACCCCGACGTTCACGCCGCTCTTCGTCGCATCGCGGATCACGGGATGGACGGCGCACGTCATGGAGCAGGCCGCGTCGAACGCCCTCATCCGTCCGCTGTCGGCCTACGACGGCCCCGACGAGCGGCACGTGCCGGGCGCGACCGAATGACGCTCGCGGTCGGCGGAATGCGGAGGGCGTCGGCGCCGTTCCTTCGAATGTGAACGATCTGCTGCCTGACGCGACCCGCATGGGTCCCGTCACCCTCCGCACCGCCCACCTCGCGCGCCTCGAGCGCTGGTACCAGGACGGGCCGGGCCTCGAGCCCGTCGGCCACGCGCCCGGCGCCGTCGAGCTCGGCGTCGACGGCGCGACGCTCGTGCGCCTCGAGGAGGCGCCGGACCTGCGCGGTCCGAACCCGCACGACGCGGGTCTCTTCCACACGGCCGTGCTGTACCCCGACCACGCGTCGCTCGCCGCGGCGGTCGTGCGCATGACGCAGGTGCCGGGCATGGTCTTCGCCGGCGTCGGCGACCACCACGTGTCGCAGGCGTTCTACTTCGTCGACCCGGACGGCAACGGCGTGGAGCTGTACGTCGATCGACCGCGCGAGACGTGGCGGTGGCAGGGCGATCGCGTCCACATGACCACGGAGGGATTCGACCCGCGCGCGTTCGTCGCCGAGCACCTCGGCACGAGGGACGTCGCAGGCATCCCCGCGGGAGCCACCGTCGGCCACGTGCACCTGCAGGTGGGCGACGTCTCCACCGCGCGCGACTTCTACGTGGACGCGCTCGGGTTCGCCGAGACGGCGTCCTACGGCGCGCAGGCGCTCTTCGTGAGCGCCGGCGGCTACCACCACCACATGGCGATGAACACCTGGAACTCGGCGGGCGCCGGCCGTCGCGACGACACGCTGGGCCTCGGGCTCGTCGACGTCGTTGTGCCGGGCGCCGACGATCTCGGCGCCGCGCGCGAGCGCCTGCAGGCGCGCGGCGTCGCCGTCGCCGACGACGGCCGCGCGCTGGCGTTCGACGACCCGTGGGGGAACCGCATCCGCCTGAGCGCCTGAGCCGCCGGCGGCCGCGGTCGCGGCGTCGTCAGCGCAGCCGCGCGAGGATCGCTCGTGCACGACGCGCCATCGCCTCGTCGACCATCTGGCCGTCGCCCAGCGTCGCGACCCCCGCATCGCCGAGCGCGTCGAGGGTCGCCCGCGCCCAGGCGACCTCGTCCTCGGAGGGCGCGAACGCGCTGCGGATGCGTTCGACCTGGGCCGGGTGGATCGCGGCGCGGCCGCCGAACCCGAGCGCGGCGCCCGCGCGGCAGTCGGCCTCGAGGCCGTCGAGATCGCGCACCGCGGGGTAGGCGGCCATGAGCGGCGCGGGGAGGCCGGCGGCGCGCGCCGCGACGACGAGCAGGATGCGGGCGTGCTGCAGCACCGCGTCGCTCGACGCGCCGAGATCGGCACGCAGGTCGGCCTCCCCGATCGCGAGCGAGGCGACGGCCGGGTGCCTGCCGATCTCGTCGAGGGACGTCAGCCCGGCGGCGTCCTCGACGAGCGCGTGGATCGGTCGGTCGAGCCGGTCGACGACGGCGTCGACGTCGGCGGCGCCGCGCACCTTCGGCAGCCGCACGTCGACGGCGTGGACGGCGAGCATCGCGAGGTCGTCGCTCGATCCGGCGGCGACGCGCACCTGGAGGCCCGCCGGGCCGTGCTCGGCCAGCCACGCGTCCACGGCCTCCCTTGCCGTCGCCTTCGCATCGGCGGCCACGGCATCCTCGAGGTCGAGGATCACGACGTCGGCGCCGGATGCGACGGCCTTCGCGAAGCGATCGGGTCGATCACCCGGCACGTAGAGCGCGACGGTCATGCGATCCCCCGCTCCCGCAGCGCCGCGAGCTGCTCGGGCGTCACGCCCACCTCGGCGAGCACGGCGGCGGTGTCGGCCCCGTGCCGCCTGCCGGTGTGCTGGACGGCGCCCGGGGTGCGCGACAGGCGGAAGAGCACGTTCTGCATGCGCATGCGCCCGAGCTCGTCGTCGTCGATCTCGAGGATCGTGCCGAGCGCGTCGTACTGCGGGTTCGCCATGACCCCCGCGACGTCGTCGACGACGCCGATCGCCGCCTCGACCCGCTCGAACGCGTCGACGACCTCCGCGAGGTCGCGCGCGCCGATCCAGCCGGCGACGGCGTCGTCGAGCTCGTCGACGTGCGCCGCACGACCCCTGCCGGTCGCGAACCACGGCTCGTCGACGACGTCGGGGCGCCCGACGAGCCGCATGACGCGCTCGGCGATCGACTGCGACGACGTCGATACGGCGACCCAGCGGCCATCGCGCGTCCGGTACACGTTGCGCGGCGCGTTGTTCACCGAGCGGTTGCCGGTGCGCGGCTGCAGGTAGCCGAGCTGGTCGTAGGCGGTGATGCCGCCGCCGAGCAGCATGAGGATCGGCTCGATGATGGCCATGTCGACCACCTGCCCCTCGCCCGTGCGCTCCGCGTGCCGCAGCGCGATGCTGCAGGCGTAGGCGGTGGCGAGCGCGGTGATGCCGTCGGCGAGGCCGAACGGCGGCAGGATGGGCGGGCCGTCGGGCTCGCCCGTGAGCGCGGCGAAGCCGCTCATCGCCTCGGCGATCGAGCCGAAGCCCGGCTGCCTCGCCAGCGGTCCCGTCTGCCCGAACGCGGTGACGCGCGCGAGGACGAGGCGCGGGTTCGCCGCGAGCAGGCGATCGGGCCCGATGCCCCAGCGCTCGAGCGTGCCGGGACGGAAGTTCTCGACGAGCACGTCGGCGTGACGCGCGAGATCGACGAGCAGGTCGCCGCCGTCGGGCGTCGACAGGTCGAGCGTCGCGGCGCGCTTGTTGCGTCCGAGCGTCTTCCACCACAGGTTGACGCCGTCCTTCGCCTGCCCGTGGCCGCGCGCGGCGTCGGGTCGCGAGGGGTGCTCGATCTTCGTGACGTCGGCGCCGAAGTCGCCGAGGAACGTCGCCGCGAGCGGCCCGGCGAACAGCGTCGAGGCGTCGATGACGCGCACCCCCTCGAGCGGACCGGTCATGCTCGCTCCTCGCGATCGGCGGCGTGCAGGTCCCAGGCGAGGCGCAGGCCGATCGCGTCGCTGCGGTCGAGCCCGGTGCGCAGCCAGGCCAGGACGCGCTCGGGCGGCTGCGGGCCACCGTCGGCGTACCAGTCGGAGCCCTCCACGGCGCGCGCGCTGCCGCCGACGAGCAGCACGCGGCGCGTGATCCCGTCGCTGCGCTCCGTCTCGGTCCACTCCCACGGCGTGGGCGCGGGCCGCTCGAATGCCGGATCGGCGGCGGCCTCGCGCCATTCGGCATCTGTGGGCAGCCGTGCGCCGCGATCGCGGGCGAACGCGCGCGCCTCGTCGAGGTCGACGCGCGTCGCCGCGGCGTCCGCGTCGGCGGATGCGGGCTCGCCGCGCCAGGCGGCGAGCTCCCCGACCGTCACGGGGCGCGCGGCGACGGCCACGGATCCCAGCGTCACGGTTCGCTCGAGCCGCTGCACGTCGTGCAGGCGCGGCGGCAGGGGCTTCCACTCCTCGACGTAGGGTGCCTCGCCTTCGAGCCCCGTCTCGCGTCGGCGCCACTCGATCATGTGCGTCCGCGTGCCGGGTGCGATGCGGATGGCGTCGGCCGGCGGCGCACCCGTGCTCGCAGCGTGCGGCACGAGTCGGGCCTCCCGCGCGGGGAACGACGCGTCCGGGTCATGGCGGTCGGCGTCGGCCTCGGCGACGAGCGCTGCGAGCCAGGCGGGCTCCTCCCCCTCCACGACGACGACGCCCGCGATGCCGTGCGCGGGGATCCGCACGACGCCGTCGACCACGGCGGCGCCTGCGGTGACGTCCCACGCGCTGCCCGACGACGCCGGCAGGTACGGGCCCTCGCGGTCGACGTCGACGCGGTTCACGAGCGTCACGAGCGTCGTGCCGTCGAGCCGGAACGTCGAGCCGTAGACCCCGTCGGCCGCGGCGGCCGCCGTCGCACCTCCGAGCGGCGTCCACGCGCCGGCCTCGAGCAGGTCGTGCGCCGCCCGCTGCACGCGCGCCATGCGGCGCAGCGTGGAGCGATCGCGGGCGTTCCAGCCCACCCACACGCCGAAGACCGCGTCCCACACGAGCACGCCGACGCCGTTCATCCAGCTCGACTGCAGCTCCTCGTGGTGGTCGCGGTTCCAGCGGCGCACCGAGTGCAGCATGTGGCGGCGCTCGACGAGGCGGGCGCGCATGACGCCGGGCGCGGTCGAGTCTGCGAACCACTGCGCCCAGGACAGGACGTGGTCGCGCAGGCGCTCGGTCGGCGCGCGAGACTCGCCCTCGAGCGCGAGCGGGCGATCGCCGCCCATCCAGCGCAGGAAGTCCTCGTCGGCGTGCTTGAGGGTGTCGAGGAAGACGCCGTCGACGCCGAGCGCGTCGGCGAGGCGGCGCAGCGCCTCCCCGTCCGAGCGGGTGCGGCCGTCGGCGTCCTTCTCCCGACGCGTGCCCGTGTCCCACGGGTTGTAGTCGACGAACACGCGCACGCCGCGCCCGCGGAGCTCGGCGACGAGCTCGGCGAGCCCGGGCGCGTCGCGGTACCAGTCGAACTGGTTGCGATCGTCGATGCCGATGCACGGGTACGCGTGCCACAGGACGAGCCCGTCGAGCCCGCCGACGTCGGCGTAGGCGGCGAGCAGGCGGTCGGGGGTGAAGCGGCGCTCGCGCCAGTCGTAGAGGCGCTCGTCCCACAGCCAGATCTGCGCGGCGACGCGGCAGCGCGACGCCCACGGCACCGCGTCGTAGGCGGCGTCGTCGTGGGCGAGCCGTGCGCGCGCATCCTCGGCGAGGTGCGCGATCGCGGCCCGCCAGGCCGGCCAGGCGTCCGGATCGTCGGGCGCGGCGAGGATCTTCGCGACGTCGAACGCGGCGGCGTCGAGCCCGCTGTCCGGCGGGACGAGGGTCGGGCGGTCGATGAGCCGGGGCACGAGCGGGTCGAGCGTGTTCGTCGCCGCCTCGTCCGGGTCGTGGGCGCTCATGCGCGCACCGGTGCGAGGGCGAGCGTCCGTGCTGCGAGCGCGTCGAAGGCCACGCCGTCGAAGCCTGCGAGGGTCGTGCGGTAGATCCCGCGGATGGGAGCCGCGAGGTGCGCCGGGATCGCCGCGGTGCCCTGGGCGGCCACGAGCCCGCCGACGGTCGCGCCTGCGGAGTCGGTGTCCCAGCCCGCCGAGACGGCGAGGCCGACGGCATGGCCGAGGTCGTCAGCCCCCCGGATGGCCGCGAGGGCGATCACGGCCGCGTTGTGCAGCACGTGCACCCAGTGCAGGGCGCCGTAGCGCTCGTGCAGCACGTCGAGCGCGGCCTCGTCGTCGAGGTCGGAGGCGGCGAGGTCGCGGCCGAGCCGCACGGCCTCCGCCAGGCGCGAGCCGCTCGGCACGCAGGCGAGCCCCGCCTCGATCGCCTCCGGGGGTGCGGCGCCTGCGACGGCGGCCGCCGCGGCACCGGCCATGCAGGCGGCGCCGTGCACGCCCGCGCGGCGATGCGTGAGGCGCGCGTCGGCGACGGCGAGCCGTGCGGCGCGTGCGGCGTCGCCCGGATGCGCCCAGCCGTAGGCGTCGGCGCGGATGAGTGCCCCGATCCAGTCGACGAAGGGATTGCCCGCCTCCGCCGCCACGTCGGGCTCGTCGCCGGCGAGGAGGTTGCGCAGCGCGATGCGCTCGGCCGTGAAGATTCGGCCCGCCGGCAGGTGCTCGAGCCAGAGCCGCGCGACGTCGTCCGTCGTGAGCGCGTCGCCGTGCCGCTCCTGCGCGACGAGGGCGAGGACGGCGAAGTTGAGATCGTCGTCCTCGGGCATGCCGTCGATGACGCCGTCGAGGCTCGTCGGCCGTGAGCGGCGGTTCCAGGGCCATGCGGCCGCGACCGCGTCGGGCAGCCCCCGCTCGGTGAAGTAGCCGCGCACGGGCCATCGCCCCGTGGCCTCCGCGATGGCGCGGATGCCTGCGCGCGGGATCTTCTCGACGGGCTTGCCGACGAGGCAGCCGATCGCGCGACCGAGCCACGCGCCGCGCAGGCGATCGTCGAGCCCCGGCGCGACGGGCACGGATGGCGGTGCGACGGCCATGGCCGACCACTCGTCGGGCTCGGCCTCGAGCAGCGCGCGCGGCCTCGGTCGCGCGCACGCCGCCGCCGTGACCCGCGTCGCGACCGCGCGCAGCGCATCCGAGGCTCGCGTCGGCGTCGCGCCGGATGCGGGCGCGTCGAGCGATCCGCCCGCTGCGACGAGCTCGGCCTCGAGATCGGCGACGTCGACGCCGTCGAGGCGCGCGGCGGCGAGCGCGTGGGCGGCGAGGTCCTCCGGCTGCGTCCAGGTCAGCCGCAGCATCAGGCGGCGATCCCGAGTCGCTCGGCCACCGACCGGCGCGCGGCGAGCCGCGCCTCGTCGCTCGCGAGCACCTCGCGTGCGACGGCGGCGACGACGCCACCCGGCGCGCGCAGGTCGAGTCGCGACGCGGCGCCGACCTCGTCGATCCACTCGGCAGGCACCGCCGCCTCCCCGCCGAGCGCGCCGGCGACGGCCCCCGCCATGACGGCGATCGAGTCGGAGTCGCGCCCGTAGTTCACGGCGCCCAGCACCGCCTCGCGGTAGTCCCCGCCGCACGCGACGAGCATGCCGAAGGCGATCGGCAGCTCCTCGATGGCCTTGGTGCGGCTCGGCAGCCGCGCATCCATCGCGGGCTGCCGGTAGTGGTCCCCCACCGTGTCGAACGGTCGCACGGCGTCGCGCAGCGCCGCGAGCCCGTCGCCGCGCCAGCCGTCCAGCGACGACGCCGCCTCGACGACGGCCTCGATGGCGGCGCGCGTGCCGTCCTTCGCGAGCGCGAGGGACGCGTCGACGACGCTCGCGACCGTCGCGTCCGGCGCAGCCGCGGCCGCGACCGCCGCGGCGAAGACCCCCGCGGCCTCGCGGCCGTAGCTCGACTGATGCGCGCCGGCGACGTCGATCGCCTCGGCGTAGGCGCCCGCGGGGTCTCCCGCGTTCACGAGACCGATCGGTGCGACGTACATCGTCGCGCCGCAGTTCACGACGTTGCCGACGCCGGCCTCGCGCGGGTCGACGTGCCCGTAGTGCAGGCGCGCGACGAGCCACTTCTCCGCGAGGAACACGCGCTGCAGGGGCAGCGCCTCGGCCTCGAGCTCCGGGATCCACCGGACCTCGCGGATCATGCGCGGCACGAGATGCTCGGCGACGTCGTGCGCCGTGAGATGCCTGCGCACCTCGGCGTAGACGTCGACGAGCAGTCCCGTCATGAGGGTGTCGTCGGTGACGTGCCCGTCGCCCTTGTGGTACGGCGCGATGGGCCGTGCCGTGCGCCAGTCCGCGTGGAACGGGGGCACGATCCCCTCGATCGTCCCGCCGTAGCGCTCCTGGATCACGGCGGGCGGGTTGCCCTCGGCGGCGCCGCCGAGCGCGTCGCCCACCGCCGAGCCGGCGAGCGCGCCGGTCGCGGCGTCCTCAATCGATCGTGCCACTGCGTCCTCGCTCCTGTCCTGTCGTGTCGTGCGCGGTCCGGCGTCCGTCAGGACCCGACCTGATCCCAGCCGTCGGTCAGCCGCTGCTGCAGCTCGTCGAGCGAGATCGTGCCCGCGAGGTACTCCTGGAAGGCGGGCGTCGCGTACTGGTCCTTCCACTGCGGGTAGTCCGCGGCGAGCTGGAACGGTGCGGCCTCGAGCGTCGCGCCGGACGCGAGCATCTCGGACCAGCCGGTCTGCCCATCGGTCGCCGCCTCGAGCTCGGCACGCGCCGCCTCGCTCGCGGGGATGAGGCAGTCGCCCTGCCCGATCGCGGCGAGGTTGTCGGCCTGCATGAAGTAGTCGATGAACGCGGCCGCGCGGTCGACGTGCTCGGACTCGGCGGGAACGGAGAGCGTCTGCGGGCTCGTGCCCTGCGCGCTGCCGTCGGAGCCTGCGAGCGGGGGCAGCACCGTCCAGGCGAAGCCGTCGGGCGCCGAGTCGGCGATCTGCTGCGCCAGGTAGGAGCCGCCGACGTACATGGCGTACTGGCCCCCGAGGAAGCCGGGCAGCACGTCGCCGCCGGACTGCGTGAGCGTCACGGGGTCCAGCGAGGCGTCCTCGTAGGCCATCGCGTGCACGGCCTCGGGCACCGCGAGCTCGCCTTCGCCGACGTCGATCGTCGCGCTGCCGTCGTCGGCGACGTCGAAGAACGTGCCGTCGAAGCCGAGCGCGAGGTTCATGAACGGCGCCGTCGGCTGGCGCAGGCCCCAGCCCACGCCGAAGCGCCCGTCCGCCGTGAGCTGCTGGGCGGTCGAGCGCAGATCGTCCCACGACAGGGCGTCGCCCGAGGGCACCTCGACGCCGGCCTCCTCGAAGGCGGCCGTGTTCGCGAACACGACGTACGACTGCATGACCGTGGGCGCGGCGAAGACCTCGTCGCCGATGCTCACGGCGTCCCAGATGCCCGCGCCCACCGAGTCGACGACGTCGTCCGAGAGGTACGGCGAGAGGTCGGCCAGGAAGCCGTCCTGCGCGAAGCCCGTCATGTCCGAGGCCTCGTTGTGGATGATGTCCGGCGCCTCGCCGCCCTGGAACTGCGTCACGAGCTGGTCGTGCACGTTGTCCCACGAGCCCTGCGTCACCTCGACCTGCGTCTCGGGGTGGTCGGCGTTCCAGGCGTCGACGATGTCCTGCGTCGCCTGGATCGTCGCATCCTGGAACGCGAGCGACTGGAAGGTGAGCGTCACCTCCTCGTCGGGGTCGGTGGACGACTGGGTGCCGCCGCCGCCGCCAAAGGCGCAGCCGGTGAGCAGCGCGGCGCAGGCGCCGATGCCTGCCACCGCCTTCATGGATCGGTGCATGGGGTTCCCTCCCTGGTGAGCCGTCATCCCTTGACCGCGCCCGAGAGCAGGCCGGAGGTGAGACGACGTTGGATGATGGCGAAGAAGACGAGCGACGGGATGCAGGCGAGGAGGCTGCCCGCGGCCAGCTGCCCGAGTGCGACCTGGCCCTCGGAGCCGACGAAGAGCGCGAGCCGCTGGGGCAGCGTCTGCAGCGCCTCGTCCTTGATGAGCACGAGCGCGAAGAAGAACTCGTTCCACGATCCGATGAACGCGAACAGGCTCGTCGCGACGAGTCCGGGACCGAGCAGCGGCATGATGATCGACCGGAGGACGCGGAGGCGGGAGGCGCCGTCCACGGCACCCGCCTCCTCGAGCTCGCCGGGGATCGCGGCGACGTAGCCGCGCAGCATCCACAGCGCGAAGGGCAGCGACCAGACGACGTACACGACGACGAGGCCCGCGAGGGTGTCGTTCAGCCCGATCGGCCGCAGCATGAGGAAGAGCGGGATGATGATGAGGATGAACGGGAAGACCTGGCTGAGCAGGATCCAGCCGGTCGCGAGCCCGCGCAGGCGCGTCTGGAAGCGGGCGAGCGCGTAGGCGGCCGGCAGCGCCACGGCGACCACGATCACCGTCGTGGCGAGCGCGACGACGAGGCTGTTGAGCGCCGCCTGCCCGAGGCCGGCGCGCTCGATCGCGCCCACGAAGTTGTCGAGGTTCCACTGCGAGGGCAGCAGCTGCGGGTCGGGCGACTGCAGCTCCTGCTGCGTCTTGAACGCCGCGGTGACGAGGAAGAGCAGCGGGAAGCCGAGGAAGACGACGAAGAGCGCGAGCGCGACGTATTGCAGTGCGCGCAGCGTGCGGTCGGTCGTGCGGCGGGTGCTCATGCGGTCCTCGCCTTCGCCTGGGCCCGCAGGTAGACGAACAGGAAGACCGCGATCACGACGACGATGACGTTGCCCATCGCGCTCGCCAGGCCGAAGTTGCCGTATCGGAACGCCTCGTTGTAGGCGAAGAGCATCGGCAGCATCGTGCCGTAGGCGCCCGCCGTGAGCACGTACACCAGGGCGAACGAGTTGAAGTTGTTGATGAAGTCGAGCGTCGTGATCGCGACGATGACGGGACGCAGGCCGGGGATCGTGATGTTCCAGAACCGCTGCCAGCGACCGGCGCCGTCGAGCTGCGCGGCCTCGTGCAGCTGGTCGTCGATGCCCTGCAGCCCCGCGAGCAGCGTGATGGTCGTCTGCGGCATGCCCGCCCACACGCCGACGAGGATCACGGCGGGCAGCGCCCACTGCGCCGTGCCGAGCCAGTTCGTGTCGTCGGGCAGCCCGAGCGCGCCGAGCCCGCCGTTGATGGCGCCGTAGGTGGGGTGGAGCATGAACCGCCACATGATCGCGATGATGACGGGCGGCATCGCCCACGGGATGAGCGCGATCGTGCGCGCGATGCCCTGGCCCCAGAGGTTCGCGTTCAGCAGCATCGCGAGGCACAGCGAGGCCACGAACTGGATGAGCGTCACCGAGAACGCCCACACGAGTCCGATCCCGAACGACTGCCAGAACAATGAGTAGTCGGCCAGTCGCACGTAGTTGTCGATGCCCGTGAACGTCGTCACCGCGTTCAGCCCCGATTGCGCGTCGGTGAAGCCGAGGGCGATGCCCTGGGCGAGCGGGTAGACGCTGAAGGCGAGGATGGGGATCATCGCGGGCACGAAGAGCAGGTAGGCGCTCCACTCCTGCCGCCCGCGACGGCGGCGCGACGGCGCGGGAGGCGTCGGCGCCTCCGGCCGCGTGGCGACGGCGGTCATGCGGTCTCCTCCGTGGTCGACTCGCGCACGACGAGCCGCGGCGCGACGGCCGTGGCGCCGGACGGGCCGGCGCCGTCGATGCGCGCGAGCAGCGTGCGCGCGGCGATGCGTGCGCGCTCGTGGGCGCCGAGGTCGACGCTCGTCAGGCTCGGCACCGAGAGCTCGGCCGGCTCCGTGTCGTCGAGCCCGGCGAGCAGCAGGTCGTGCGGCACACGCAGCCCCAGCGTCGCGCACTCGCGCAGCGTGGCGAGGGCCATCGCGTCGTTCGCCGCGACGATGGCGTCCGGCACGCCGCGCGCCAGCAGCGCGCGCGCCGCCGGGCGCGCAGCCGCGTGCGTGAAGTCCTCGGCTACCTCGACGAGCCCCGCGTCGACGCCCTGCGCACGGCACGCGGCGACGAAGCCGTCGAGACGCGTGCGACCCGGCGTGGTGTCCGTCGGGCCCACGACGAGCCCGACGCGGTGCGCGCCGCGCGAGGCGAGGTGCTCGACGAGCAGCGCCATGCCCGATCGCGAGTCCGCCCGCACGCTGTCGATGCCCGCCGCCTCGACGAGGCCGAGGACGACGACCGGCACGGCCGCCCGGCGCACGGCGCGCACGAGCGCGTCCGTGACGCGCAGCGCCACGACGACCGCGCCGTCGACGAGCCCCGCGCTCAACGCGTCGATCGCGTCGACGGGCTCCGCGGGCACCTGCTGCATGAGCAGCCGGATGCCGTGCGCGTCCAGCTCGGACTGCAGCGCGCTCATCATGCGCGCGTACACGGGGTTCGCGGCGTCTGGCACGAGCATCGCGACCTGCCCCGTGCGGCCGGACTGGAGGCCGCGCGCCATGAGGTTCGGGCGGTAGCCGAGGTCGTCGGCCGCCTGCTGCACGCGGGCGATCGTCGCGGTGGACGCGATGCCGCCGTTCAGCGCACGGGAGGCGCTGGCGATCGAGACGCCGGCACGCGCGGCGACGGCTGCCAGCGTCGAGCCCTCGGCCATCGCGTGCTCCCTCGCACCTCGGATGCGCATCCCGTCACCGCTCGGGGCACTGACTGGAAACGTTTACAACGCGACGGTAGCCCACGGCCCCGCCGCTGCGCAAGCGGCGCGGGGGACGCGGACGTCAGTCCGCGGCGGGCAGGTCGAGCGCGATGGTCGGGCAGTCCCGCCACAGCCGCTCGAGCTGGTAGTACTGCCGCTCGTCCTCGTGGAAGACGTGCACGACGAGGTCGCCGAGGTCGATGAGCACCCAGCGGCCGTCGGCGCGGCCCTCGCGACGCAGCGGCTTCGCGCCGAGCTCGAGCAGGTCGTCCTCGATCGCGCGTGCGATCGCCGAGACCTGCCGCTCGGACGAGCCGGTCGCGAGCAGGAACGCGTCGGTGAGCGGGAGCCGCTCCGACACGTCGAGGCCGACGATGTCGGTGCCGAGGACGCCGTCCGCCGCCTTCGCGGCGGCCTGCACGAGCTCGATGGTCCGTTGGGTTGCGGTCACGGTCCTCAGATCCAGCCGGCGATGAAGGCCACGACGGTCGCGCCGACGGCGACGATGCCGATGCCGCCCGCGACGCCGATGACGATGGGGGTCGCGTTGCGCGACCGGCGCTGCGGCGCGATGCGCACGCGAGCGTTGGCGTACGACGAGACGGCGCGGCTCGCGCGCACGGGCTGCGTCTCGGGGCTGCGCACCTCTCCGGCGTCGTCGACGGCGTCGACCTCCGCGGTGTCGATCGTGCCGCGGCTGCGGCCCGAGGACGCGAAGCCGTCGGGCAGATCGATGGAGCCCGTGACGATGACGCCGTCGGCGGTCTCGACCGTGATGGGCTCGTGGGCGCCCGAGGCGGGCAGCACGAGCGCGTTCGCCGTGATCGTGGAGGTGCCGGTGCCGACGCTCGACGCGCTGATGGCGCTCGTGTCGTCGTCGCGCAGGTCGGCGATGTGGTGACGCGAGGTGTCCTCGACGACGTTGACGATGACGGGGATGCGACCGGTCGCGCGAGCGGGCCCGGTGCGCACCTCCTCCTCGTCCTCGTCGTCGACGGCGGGCTGGCGACGATCCTCGAGCTGCGCAGGCGTCGAGTCGGCGATGCGCCGCGACGAGACGCGGGCGTCGGCGACCTCGACCTCGTCGATCTCGAGTCGATCGACCTCGGCGTCGTCGACGGGGTCGAGGTCGTCGACCTCGATGCGGGGCATGGGGGTGCCGGCCGGACGCGTGGGCTCGGGACGATCGCCCTGCAGGTCGGCGAAGACGTCGGCGATCGACTCGTGCTGCTGCGCGGGCTCGTCCGTCGAGTCCTGGGCGGGCCCACGACGGCCGAAGAAGCGGCCGAAGCCGGACGACGAGCCCTGCTCCGCCTCGGCCGCCGCCGCGTCGGCCTCGCGGGCCTCCTGCACGCGGGCCTCGCCCGATGCGGGCACGCCGGCGACGGGGCCCTCGGGGGCGGGGGTCGACTGCGGGCGGAGGTCGGCGATGAGCTCCGAGACGTCGATGGCCTCGGTCTCGGCCGGCTCGGGCGCCTGCTCCGGCTCGGCCGTCGGCGTCGACGGCTCCGCGATCGGTGCTGCGACGGGCGGCGTCTGGCCGGTCGCCTCGGCAAGGGCGCGCTCGCGCTCCTTGCGTTCGCGGCGCGTCAGCGGCGGGCCGTCGTAGTCGGTCATGCGTCGATCATCCTGTACAGAGCGTGCTTGGTGATGTATTGAACCACCCCATCGGGGACGAGATACCACACCGGGTAGCCGGCTCCCACACGGGCTCGGCAGTCGGTGGACGAGATGGCGAGCGCGGGAACCTCCAACGAGGATACCGCGTCGTCGGGGTACCCCAGGACGGAGAGCTGGTGCCCGGGTCGCGAGACGGCGACGAAGTGCGCGAGCTCCCACAGCTCGCCGACGTCCTTCCAGCCCACGATCGACTGGAAGGCGTCGGCACCCGTGATGAAGAAGAGGTCCGCGTCCGGGTGCAGCGCACGCATGTCGCGCAGGGTGTCGATCGTGTACGTCGGACCCGAGCGGTCGATGTCGACGCGCGAGACCGTGAAGCGCGGGTTCGAGGCCGTCGCGATCACCGTCATGAGGTAGCGGTGCTCGGCCGGGCTCGCGTCCGACTTCATGTAGGGCGTGCCCGTGGGCACGAACACGACCTCGTCGAGCTCGAAGTGCTGCGCGACCTCGCTCGCTGCGGAGAGGTGACCGTGATGGATGGGGTCGAAGGTGCCGCCCATCACGCCGAGACGACGGCGGCGAGGTGCCATGCGGCGCTGCCCGAGCCCGCGGCCTAGTGGTGGCCGGACGTGTTCTGCGTGCTCTGGTCGAACTTGTGGCTGTGCCGGTTCGCGACGTCGCGGTACGAGTGCGTCACGATGCCGAGGATCGCGAAGACCGCCGCGGCGATGCCGCCGACGACGTACGGCATGATGCCGGGATCGCTGTGGTGCTCGGTCGCCGCGAGGAGGAGGTCCATGCCTCGATCCTACCCGCGGCGCGCAGGTTCAGGCGCGCACCTGGCCCGTGCCGCGCACGAGCCACTTCGTGCTCGTGAGCTCCGGCAGCCCCATGGGTCCGCGCGCGTGCGCCTTCTGGGTCGAGATGCCGACCTCGGCGCCGAAGCCGAACTGGCCGCCGTCGGTGAACCGCGTCGACGCGTTCACCATGACGACCGCGGAGTCCACCTCGGCGAGGAAGCGCTCGGCGGCGACCGCGTCCTCGGTGAGGATGACGTCGGTGTGGTGGGTGCCGTGCCGCTCGATGTGGTCGATGGCGGCGTCGAGGTCGTCGACGACGCGCACCGCGACGTCCATGGAGCCGTGCTCCGTCGACCAGCCGCCTGCTCCGAGCGGCTCGGCGTCCGCGACGTCGCCGTCCGAGTGCACCGTGACGCCCGCGGCGCGCATCGCCTCGACGACGACGGGCACCGCGCGATCCGCGATGGACCGGTGGACGAGCACGGTCTCGAGCGCGTTGCAGACGCTCGTGCGCTGCGTCTTCGCGTTGAGCAGCAGCGGGACCGCCGCGTCGAGGTCCGCGGCGGCGTCGACGAAGGCGTGCACGACGCCGGCGCCGGTCTCGATGACGGGCACGATCGAGTCGCGCACGACGGCGTCGATGAGCGACTGGCTGCCGCGCGGCACCAGCAGGTCGACGAGGCCGCGGGCGCGCATGAGGTCCGCGGCGCCGGCACGGCCGAGCGGGTCGATCGTCTGCACGGCCTCGGCGGGCAGCCCCACCGACGCGATCGCCTCCTGCATCGTCGCCACGAGCACGGCGTTCGTGCGCTGCGCGGCGCTGCCGCCGCGAAGCACGATGGCGTTGCCGGAGCCGAGCGCGATGCACGCGAGGTCGACGGTGACGTTCGGGCGAGCCTCGTAGATGGCGCCGACGACGCCGAACGGCACGCGCACCTCGGTGAGCTCGAGGCCGTTCTCGAGCGTGCGGGAGCGCGTGACCTCGCCGACGGGGTCGGGCAGCTCCGCGAGCTCGCGGGCGGCGGCGGCGAGCGCGGCGACGCGGCCCGCGTCGAGCGCGAGCCGGTCGAGCAGCCCCTCCGCGAGGGTGCCGCGCCCGCGCTCGAGGTCCTCGGCGTTGGCGGCGACGATGGCGTCGACGGACGCGTCCACGGCGTCGGCGATGGCACGGATCGCGGCCTTCCGCGGCTCGGTGCCCGCGACCGCGAGCACCCTCGCGGCGCGTCGGGAGGCGTGCAGCAGCGTCTCGAGGTCGGTCACGGATCGATCCTAGGCGTCGAGCCAGCGGCCGAGGACGCTCGTCGCCTGCAGCTCGTAGCCGAGGTGCTGATAGAGGCTCACGGCCGGATTCCCGTCGCGCACCATGAGCTGCACCTTGCGGATGCCGCGGGCGGCGAGCCACCGCTCCCCCGCCGTCACGATGGCGCGCGCGAGGCCCGTGCCGCGATGCGGCTGCGCGACGGCGACGTAGTAGAGCCAGCCGCGGTGTCCGTCGTGGCCGACGAGCGCCGTCGCGACCAGCTCGTCGTCGACGTCGATGCCGAGGATCGTCGACGAGGGCCCGGCGAGCGCGAGCGCGACGTCGGCGTGCGGCGGATTCCACGGCCGGGTCAGCCCCGCCGCCTCCCACAGCGCGACGATCGCCTCCGTCTCGCCGGCCGCGAGCTCGCGGACCTCGGGCGCGGTCATGCCGAGCGGATCGCCGCGGCGGGTCGCGCCTCGAACACGGTGCCGTGATCGTCGCCCGAGAGCGCCCCGGCGAGCAGCCGCGTCGCCGTCAGCAGCACCTCGACGCCGGCGTCGGCGGCGAGCCGCGCGGCCTCGACCTTCGTGCCGGCGCCACCCGTGCCCACGAGGCTCTGGGAGACGCCGAGCGTCACGCCGGCGAGCGCATCCCCGTACGGCACGCGCGCGATGCGCGTCGCCCCGGGCGTGCCGGGCGGCGCCGTGTACAGCGCATCCACGTCGCTGAGCAGCACGAGGCGATCGGCGCGCACGAGCCGAGCGACGAGCGCCGCGAGCTGGTCGTTGTCGCCGAAGTTGATCTCGTGGGTCGCGACCGTGTCGTTCTCGTTGACGATCGGCAGCATCCCGAGCTCGAGCAGTCGCTCGAGCGCGTTGAACGCGTTGACGCGGTGCTGCTCGACGCCCATGTCGCTCGCCGACAGCAGCACCTGCGCCGCGACGATCTCGAAGCGGTTGAGGCTGCGCTGGTACCGGTTCATGAGCACGTTCTGCCCGATGGCCGCGGCCGCCTGCACCGTGGGGAGGTCGGCGGGCCGCTGCTCGAGGCCGAGGAAGGGCAGCCCCGTCGCGATGGAGCCCGAGGAGACGAGGATGACGTCGGCGCGCGCCCGCAGCGCCGCGATGTCGTCGACGAGCGTCTCGATCTGCCCGCGGTGCTCGCCGGAGATCGACGACGAGCCGACCTTCACGACGATGCGCTCGGGGCGCTCGAGCCGCTCCTCGATCGGCGTGGCCTCGATGGGCGTGGCGTCGCTCACTCCGCGTCCTCCCGCGCCCGGTCGTCGGCATGACGCTCGCCGCGAGGCACCTCGACCTCGAAGCCCTCGTCGTCGACCCACAGGCCCGCGTCGCGCTCGCGGGCGAGCTCGTCGCGCGCGGCCTGCTTCGCGTCCATGCGCTCGTGGTAGCCGGCGCGGCGCTCGGCGGTCGTCTGCCGCCCCGGTCCGTGGAGCCTCGCGTCGGTGCCGCGATCGCCGAGCTCGGCCATCGACGTCATCGTCGGCTCCCAGTCGAAGACCATGCCGTCGCCGGGACCGATGACGACCATCGAACCGGGCACGGCACCCGCCTTGGCGAGGGCGTCCTCGATGCCGAGGCGCGCGAGCCGGTCGGCGAGGTAGCCGACGGCCTCGTCGTTGCGGAAGTCGGTCTGCTGGATCCAGCGCTCGGGCTTCGCGCCGCGGATGCGGTAGAGCGGCCCGTGCGTGCCGCCCTCGACGCGCACCGTGAAGCCGGAGTCGTCGATGGCGCGCGGGCGCAGCACGATGCGCTCGGGCTCCGGGTCGGCGGCGCGGCGCGCACGGTCGGCCTCCACGAGCTCCGCGAGCGCGAAGGAGAGCTCGCGGAGCCCCGTGCGCGCGACGGTCGAGATCTCGAGCACGCGGTAGCCGCGCTCCTCGAGGTCGGCGCGCGCGAACGCGGCGAGCTCGGCGGCGTCCGGCACGTCGACCTTGTTGAGGGCGACGAGCTGCGGCCGCTCGAGCAGCGGGGTCTGTCCCTCGGGCACCGGGTAGGCGCCGAGCTCGCGGACGATGACGTCGAGGTCGCTCAGCGGGTCGCGGCCCGGCTCGAGCGTCGCGCAGTCGATGACGTGCAGCAGGGCGCTGCAGCGCTCGACGTGGCGCAGGAACTCGAGGCCGAGCCCCTTGCCCTCGCTCGCACCCTCGATGAGGCCGGGGACGTCGGCGATCGTGTAGCGCGTCTGCCCCGCCTCGACGACGCCGAGGTTCGGGTGCAGCGTCGTGAAGGGGTAGTCGGCGATCTTCGGGCGCGCGGCGCTCAGCGCGGCGATGAGGCTCGACTTGCCCGCGCTGGGGAAGCCCACGAGGGCGACGTCGGCGACGGTCTTCAGCTCGAGCTGCACGTCGTGCGACTGGCCCTCGGTGCCCAGCAGGGCGAAGCCGGGCGCCTTGCGCTTCGACGAGGCGAGACGCGCGTTGCCGAGGCCTCCCTGGCCGCCCTCGGCGACGACGACGCGCATGCCGGGATGCGCGAGGTCCGCGAGCGGCTCGCCGTCGGCGTCCGTCACGACCGTGCCCACGGGCACCGGCAGCACGAGGTCGGCGCCCGTGAACCCCGTGCGGTGGTCGCCCATGCCCGGACCGCCGTTGGCGCTCGAGCGGTGCGGACGCCGGTGGTACTCGAGCAGCGTCGTGACCTGCGAGTCGGCGACGAGCACGATGTCGCCGCCGTCGCCGCCGTCCCCGCCGTCGGGGCCGGCGAGCGGCTTGAACTTCTCGCGGCGCACCGACACGCAGCCGTGGCCGCCGTTGCCCGCCGTCAGGTGCAGCGTGACGCGGTCGACGAACGTCGCCATCGGGCCCTCCTGGGATGCAGCGAGGGGGCGGGCATCAGCCCGCCCCCTCGCGTGGAATGTCTGGTGTGCGCGAGCCCGTGAGGACTACGCCGCGACCTCGACCACGTTGACGACCTTGCGGCCGCCCTTCTGGCCGAACTCGACCGCGCCCGCCTGGAGGGCGAACAGCGTGTCGTCGCCGCCGCGGCCGACGCCCGCGCCGGGGTGGAAGTGCGTGCCGCGCTGGCGGACGAGGATCTCGCCGGCCTTGACGACCTGGCCGCCGAAGCGCTTCACGCCGAGGCGCTGCGCGTTCGAGTCACGGCCGTTGCGGGTGGACGATGCGCCCTTCTTGTGTGCCATCGTGCATCTCCTACTTGATCGAGGTGACCTTGAGGCGCGTGAGCTCCTGACGGTGGCCCTGGCGCTTCTTGTAGCCGGTCTTGTTCTTGAACTTCTGGATCACGATCTTCGGGCCGCGCAGGTCGCCCACGACCTCGGCCTTCACGGTGACCTTCGCGAGGCCCTTCGCGTCCGACGTGACGGTGTCGCCGTCGACGAGCAGCACGGGAGCGAGCTCGACCGTGCCGTCCTGGTCGCCTGCGATGCGGTCGACGACGAGCACGGAGCCCACCTCGACCTTCTCCTGACGCCCGCCGGCGCGCACAACTGCGTAGACCACGTGAATCCCTCACTCGGTTGGAATGGAAGCCTCTGGCGCGCACGAGCAGATCGCGCTGGCGCCAACGAACGACGATACAGGGTGCGCAGGCACCCGGTCAAACGGCGACACGCGCCGCGAGCCATCGCGTCCGACCCCCAGTCTAGGGTCTCGGACATGGCCACCCGTGCAGCGACGCTCCGCGAGATCCCCCTCGTCGAGGCGCGGCGCATCGCGGTGCGCGCGCAGCTGCTCGACGCCCGCGGGCTCGGCGATCTGCTCTCGGTCGTCGAGCACCTCGGCTTCCTGCAGGCGAACGTCACCGACATCGTGATGCCGTCGGCCGAGCACGTCGCGTGGTCGCGGCTCGGCGACGAGATCGCGTACGCCGACGTGCGGCGTGCCGTGGAGGTCGAGCAGCGACTCTTCGAGCACCTCGGGCAGCCGACGCCCATCGAGCCGCTCGCGATGTCGCTGCGGCCGACGTCGCTGCTGCCGGAGCTGCTCCCGGCGATGCGCTCGTGGGGCGACGACCATCCGAACGTCGCCGCGTGGGTCGAGCAGAACGCCGCCTTCCGCGACCGCGTGCTGGACCTGCTGCACGACGACGGTCCCCTCCCCCAGCGCGCGGTGCCGGACACCGCCGACTGGCCGTGGGACTCGAGCGGCTGGAATGCGAACCGCAACGTCGCGATGCTGCTGGAGTTCCTGCAGTGCTCCGGCGTCGTCGCGGTCGTCGAGCGCATCGGCTCCGAGCGCGTCTGGGACCTCGCGGAGCGCGTGCTGCCGCCCGCCGAGCCGCTCGATCCGGACGTCGCCGTGACGCGCCGCCACGAGCGCGTGCTCGCCTCCCTCGGACTCGCCCGTCCCCGCGTCGTCGGCGACGTCGGCGAGCCCGTGCGGGTCGAGGGCACGCGCGGCGAGTGGCGGCTCGCGCGCGGCGCGACCGCGGAGGGATTCACCGGTCGCGTCGCGGTGCTGTCGCCGCTCGATCGGCTCATCTTCGACCGGAAGCGGATGCGCGAGCTGTTCGCCTTCGACTACGCGCTCGAGCAGTACACGCCTGCCGCGCGGCGGCGGTGGGGCGCGTTCGCCCTGCCGGTCCTCGACGGCGACGCGCTCGTGGCGAAGGTCGACGCGCGGCGCGACCGCGACGCGGGCGTGCTGCGCGTCGCAGCCATCCACTGGGACCTCGAGCCGGATGCGCGACTGCGCGACGCCGTCGCGAGCGAGCTCGCCCGCATGGCGGCCTTCCTCGGCGTGGGGCTCGCGCTGCCGTGAGCACGGCGCGCGCGACGCGGTAGCGTCGCCCCATGGCGATCCTCGTCGACGAGCCCCGCTGGCCGAAGCACGGCACCACGTGGGCGCATCTCGTGAGCGACGCGTCGCTCGACGAGCTCCACGCCTTCGCGCGCCGCGCGGGCCTGCCGGAGCGCGGCTTCGACCGCGACCACTACGACGTGCCCGCCGAGCGCATCGACGACCTCGTCGCGCTCGGCGCCGAGGCCGTGCCCGGCCGCGAGCTCGTGCGCAGGCTGCTGGCGAGCGGCCTGCGCGTGCGCCCCCGCGATCGCTGACCCGGACGCTGGGTCAGTCCTCGTCGGGCTTCGCCGTCACGATGCCGCCGCTCGAGGCGCGACGGCTGCGGCGCGCGGCCTTGCCGGTGCCGGCAGCGGGCGCGGCGAGCGCATCGAGGGCGCCCGAGAGCAGCCCCTCGACGTCGCGCGGTCGCTGCGCGGGCTCGACCTGCTCGTCGCGACGCGCGGCGACCGGGATGTCGAGGATCGTGACGGCCGCCTGCTCGGGAGCGGGCGCCGAGGCGGGAGCCTGGGCGTCGCGATCGACGCCCCGGCTCGAGGCGCGACGGCCGCGCCGGGAGGACTGCTCGCGCGCGGGCTGCCGCTGCTCGGGCGCCTGCTGCGTCTGCTGCTGCTGGACGTCGTCCGCAGGCGCCTCGTGGGCGTGCTCGTCGTCGTGCGCGTGGTCGCGGCCCTTCGTCGCCGCCGCCATCTGCGACAGGCCCTTGCGCGCGTCGTCGGTGATGGCGTGGGTGCCCTGCTGCTGCGAGTGCTGCTGCTGGCCGCTCCCGCCGCCGCCGTTCGACTCCTGGCGCTTGCCCCCGCGTCGACGACCGCCCTCGGCGGCGCCGTTGCCGGCGCGCGAGGACTTGGAGACCGGCTCGTGGTGCACGATGAGGCCGCGGCCCGCGCAGACCTCGCACGTCTCCGAGTACGCCTCGAGGAGGCCGAGGCCCAGGCGCTTGCGCGTCATCTGCACGAGTCCGAGGCTCGTCACCTCCGCGACCTGGTGCTTGGTGCGGTCGCGCGAGAGGCACTCGATGAGCCGGCGCTGCACGAGGTCGCGGTTCGACTCGAGCACCATGTCGATGAAGTCGATGACGACGATGCCGCCGATGTCGCGCAGGCGCAGCTGCCGCACGACCTCCTCCGCGGCCTCGAGGTTGTTCTTCGTGACGGTCTCCTCGAGGTTGCCGCCCTGGCCGACGAAGCGGCCGGTGTTCACGTCGATGACCGTCATGGCCTCGGTGCGGTCGATGACGAGCGAGCCGCCGGAGGGCAGCCACACCTTGCGGTCGAGCGCCTTGTCGATCTGCTCCGAGACCCGGAAGTGCTCGAACGGGTCGACGTCGAGCTCGTACGGCTCGATGCGCTCGAGGAGGTCAGGCGCGATCGCCCCGAGGTACTCGCGGATGGTCGCGAGGGCCTCGTCGCCCTGGATGACCATGCGCTGGAAGTCCTCGTTGAAGACGTCGCGGACGATCTTCACGAGCAGGTCGGGCTCGGCGTGCAGGCGCGCGGGCGCGCTGCCCCTCGCCGCCTGGTCCTGGATCGACTGCCACTGGCGACCGAGCCGCTCGACGTCGCGCGTGAGCTGCTCCTGCGTCGCGCCCTCGGCGGCGGTGCGCACGATGACGCCCATGCCCTCCGGCAGCACCTCCTTGAGGATCTTCTTCAGGCGCGCGCGCTCGGTGTCGGGCAGCTTCCTGGAGATGCCGCTCATCGAGCCGCCGGGCACCGAGACGAGGTAGCGGC
This sequence comes from Agrococcus sp. SGAir0287, assembly GCF_005484985.1. Taxonomy (NCBI): domain Bacteria; kingdom Bacillati; phylum Actinomycetota; class Actinomycetes; order Micrococcales; family Microbacteriaceae; genus Agrococcus; species Agrococcus sp. SGAir0287. The sequence continues at coordinate 1,311,419 of NZ_CP027942.1, read as the reverse complement.
CGGGCAGCGAGATCTGGCTCGTCAGCCGGGCGCCCTTGTGGCCGATCGGATCCTTCGTCACCTGCACGAGCACCGTGTCGCCGGGCTTGAGCGCGAGCTCGATCTTGCGCGGCTGGTTCTCGAGGCCCGCGGCCTCCCAGTCGATCTCGCCGGAGTAGAGCACGGCGTTGCGGCCGCGGCCGATGTCGACGAACGCCGCCTCCATGCTCGGCAGCACGTTCTGCACCTTGCCGAGGTAGACGTTGCCGATGAGGCTCGTCTCCGACGACTTCGCGACGTAGTGCTCGACGAGGATGCCGTCCTCGAGCACCGCGAGCTGCACGCGGTCGTGGCGCGAGCGCACGACCATCGTCCGCTCGACGGACTCGCGCCGCGCGAGGAACTCGCTCTCGGTGACGACGGCGCGGCGACGACCCGCGTCGCGGCCCTCGCGGCGTCGCTGCTTCTTGGCCTCGAGCCGCGTGGACCCCTGGACCTTCTGCGGCTCCGTGATGAGCGGACGCTCGGCGCGCGGCGCGTCGGACTCGCCGCGGCCGCGGCCCCGACGGCGGCGCCTGCCGGCGCGCGGCTCGTCGTCGTCCTCGTCGTCCTCGTCGTCCCGGCGCTGCGTGGGCAGCGCCGGCAGCGGCGGCAGGCTCGCGATGTCGGGCGCGAAGAACTGCACCGCGAACGGCAGCGCGTCCTCGTCGGGCTCCGGCAGCCGCACCTCGGCGGGTCCCTCGAGCCCCGGCTCGTGCCCGGGCTCCGGTGCGCCGTCGGAGGCGACGGGCTGCTCGGGCTCGGCCTGCGCGGCCTGGCCCTGATCGATCACCGTGGTCTCGACGACGGGCGCCTCGGCCTCGGTGCTGGTCTCGTGGTTCGCGTCTGCCGACGCGTCGTGTGCATCCACCATCGCTGGCGTACTCCTCGGCACCGGCTCGTCGCCGATGCGATCCTCGCGCGTCGGGCTGCGCCCGACGCGAATCCCTGTGGCCACGTGCGGTGTCGCACGGCACCTGTTCGTCTGCTCGGAGCTGGCGATCCGACGACCCCTCGCGGGGCCGGCCCGGTATGCCCGGTCAAATCTGCGGCGCGCTGAGGCGCCGGCACCCACGATACCCCACCGGCCGCCGCGCAGCCGTGCGCGGCGCCGCCGCGGTGCGACGCCCGGGTCGGCGCTTCCATAGGCTCTGCTGGTGGGATGCTCGAGGCAGGGCATCGCGCCAGCAGCAGCCGAGAGGTGGACATGGCCACGAAGACCGAGGATCGGGCGTCGAGCGACGCCGTCGCCCAGGCGCCCGCGGGCTTCGCGCCGCCGCGCTGGCTCGCGATCCTGCTCGTCGTCACGGGTGCCGCGGGCCTGCTCGCGGCGTTCACGCTCGCGGTCGAGCGCGTGCACCTCCTCGAGAACCCCACCGAGGGACTCGGCTGCGACATCAGCCCGTTCGTCAGCTGCTCGGGTGCGATGGAGTCGTGGCAGGGCAGCCTGCTCGGCTTCCCGAACCCCTTCATCGGACTCATGGCGTTCCCGCTCGTCATCGTCATGGGCGTGCTCGGCATCGCCCGCGTGCGCATGCCGCGCTGGGTCTGGTCGACCTTCACGATCGGCGTGCTCGGCGGCCTCGCCTTCGCGCTGTGGCTGTGGCAGCAGAGCGTCTTCGAGCTCGGCCTCGTCTGCCCCTGGTGCTTCCTCGTCTACATGACGATGTCGGCGATGGCCCCGACGTTCGTGACGTGGGCCGTCGGCTCGGGCGCCATGGTCGCACCGGCCGCCCTGCGCCGCGTCGCGGCGCGGTGGGGATCGTGGTCGTGGGTGCTGAGCCTCGTGCTCGCCATGGTCGTCGTGCTCGTCATCGTCGTGCGGCTGCCGGACATCCCCCGCTACCTGCTGCTCGGCTACTGAGCCGCTCGCCGGCTCCAGACGCGAGGACGCCCCGACCGAGACGGTCGGGGCGTCCTCGCGTGCGGAGGGCGTATCAGGCGAACCAGAGCGCGAGCTCGCGCGCCGCCGACTCCTCCGAGTCCGAGCCGTGCACGAGGTTCTGCTGCACCTTCAGGCCCCAGTCGCGGCCGAGGTCGCCGCGGATCGTGCCGGGCGCCGCCGTCGTCGGGTCGGTCGTGCCGGCGAGGGAGCGGAAGCCCTCGATGACGCGGTCCCCCTCGAGGCGCACGGCCACCGACGGGCCCGAGAGCATGAACTCGACGAGCGGCTCGAAGAACGGCTTGCCCTCGTGCTCGGCGTAGTGCTCGACGAGGAGCGCGCGCTCGGGCTGCACGAGCCTGAGGTCGGCGATGCGGTACCCCTTCGCCTCGATCCGGGCGAGGATCTGGCCGGTGAGTCCACGGGCGACGCCGTCGGGCTTCACGAGGACGAGGGTCTGCTGCATCGGGTCCCTTCCCTGTGCGTGCTGCCGCGGATCCGGCAGCGAGGTCACTGCTGCCCGCGCAGGATCTGGCGCGCGCGCACGAAGCAGAATATCCACATCGCGATGAACGCCAGGGAGACGCCGATCATCACGGGTTCGACGAACGCGAGGCACGCCATGAGCAGCTGCGCGGCGAGGCTCGCGAGCCATCCCCACGAGAAGCGCAGCAGCTGGAGCGTGAGGATGAGCACGACGGCGACGACGCCGAACGCCGTCGGCGCCGGCCAGTCGCGCGTGACGCCCCACACCGCGAGGGCGCCGAACGCGAGGGCGATGACCTCGAGGCCGTGGACGATCGTGAAGAGCTTCTCCAGCAGGCCGCGCTCGCGGCGGGGTGCGGCGCTCATCGACGCATCCAGCGCTCGGCGCGCGCCTTGGCCTGCACGGCGCCCAGCAGCGTGATCGATCCCGTCACGACGACGGCGCCGCCCCGATCCTCGGCCTGCTCGCGCGCGGTCTCGAGCGCGCGCTCGAGCACGGGCTCGACCGACACGCGCTCGGCGCCGAGCACCGCGACCGCGACGCGCGCGAGGTCGTCGGCGGGCACGGCCCGCTCCGAGTCCGACTGCGTCACGACGACCTCCTCGACGTGCGGCTCGAGGATGCGCAGCACGCCCTCGGCGTCCTTGCCCTCCACCATGCCGATGACGAGCTGCACGTGCTCGAACGCGAAGACCTCCTCGAGCGCCGTCGCGAGCGAGCGAGCGCCGTGCGGGTTGTGCGCCGCGTCGACGACGACGGTCGGGTCGGTGCCGACGACCTCGAGCCGGCCGGGCGACGTCACGCGCGACAGCCCTTCCGTGAGCACCTCCTGCAGGATCGGCCGCTCGCCGCCGCCCAGGAACGCCTCCACCGCGACGAGCGCGAGCGCGGCATTCTGGCCCTGGTGCCTGCCGAGCAGCGGCAGCGGCTGATCCTCGTACGCGGCGGCGAGGCCGCGCACCGTGAGCAGCTGGCCACCGACTGCGAGCGTGCTCTCGCGCTCGAAGTCGCGTCCCTCCAGGAGCACGCGCGCGGCACCGACCTCGGCGGCGCGCGCCTCGATGACCGCGAGGGCCTCGGGCTCCTGCGCCGCGGTCACGACGATGGCGTCGGGCTTGACGATGCCCGCCTTCTCGGTGGCGATCGCCTCGACGGTCGACCCGAGCCGGTTCGTGTGGTCGAGCGCGATGGGCGTGAGCACCGCGACGTCGCCGTCCGCCACGTTCGTCGAGTCCCACGTGCCGCCCATGCCGACCTCGACGACCGCGACCTCCACGGGCGCGTCGGCGAAGATCGCGAAGGCGAGCACCGTGATGGCCTCGAAGAACGTGAGCCGGCGCTCGCCGCGCTCGGCGAGCTCGCCGTCGACGAGCTCGAGGAACGGCCGCGTCTCGTCCCACACGCGCGCGAAGACGGCGTCCGACACCGGCTCGCCGTCGATGAGGATGCGCTCGGTCACCCGCTCGAGGTGCGGGCTCGTGAGGAGCCCCGTGCGCAGCCCGTGCGCGCGCAGCAGGGACTCCGCGATGCGCGCCGTGGAGCCCTTGCCGTTCGTGCCCGTGACGTGGATGACGCCGTAGGAGCGCTGCGGGTCGCCCAGCAGCTCGACGGCGCGCGCCGTCGCGGCGATGCGCGGCTCGATCGCCGTCTCGCCCGCGCGCTCGAGCAGCTGCGCGTACGCGGCGTCGGCCGCCTCGCGATCGGCGAGGGAGTCGAGGATGCGGTCGTCGACGTCGTCCTCGTCCGCCTCCGCGGCGCCGGGCAGCGCCTCCGACGCCTCGTCGTCGGCGTCGTCGAGGTCGGTCGCGTCCGGATCGAGCTCCTCCTCGTACGCGTCGTCCCAGGCGTTCAGCTCGTCGCCGTCGGCGTTGCGCCGGACCGGCTCGGGGTGTCGCGGATCGCGGTCGTCGCTCATGCGCGCTCCAGTCGGATGGTGAGCGGGGAGCCGTCGCCGACGCGCACGTCGGCGGCGTCGGCCGCCTCGCCCGCGCTGTCGTCGACGCGCTCGATCGAGAGGCTCGTCGCGAGGGTCTCGCCGGCCACGAGGTCGCGGTGCGCCTCGAGCGCGGCGACGCCGTGCGCGTCGCTGCCGAGCACGAGGGCGATGCGGTCGGAGACGTCGAGCTCGGCGCGCTTGCGCGCGTCCTGGATGGCCCGGACGGCGTCGCGCGCGAGACCCTCCGCCTCGAGCTCGGGCGTCGTGCGCGTGTCGAGGTCGAGGTGCGTCGCACCCAGCAGCGCCGTCTCGCCCCCGGGGTAGGCCGACTCGGTCGGCTCGTCGAGCAGCTCGAACTCGCCCGGCTCGAGCACGAGGCCGTCGACGTGCAGCCGGTCGCCCTCGAGCGTCCAGTCGCCGCGGCGGATGCCCTGGAAGGCCCGCTGGAAGTCGCCCTTGAGCCTCGGCGCGGCGACCTTCGAGACGACCTGCGCCGTCTTCGACAGGCCGGGCAGCGATGCTCCGTCGGCGACGTGCTCGACGCGCACGGCCTTGAGGTTCACCTCGTCGCGGATCAGGTCGGCGAACGACGACAGGTCGACGCGGCTCGCGATCGTCGCCTCCTGCAGCGGCAGGCGCACGCGCAGCCTGCGCTGCTTGCGCATCGCGTGCAGCGCCGTCACGACGGCGCGCGCCTCGTCCATCTGCGCCACGAGCTCCGGATCGGCGGGCAGGCTCGCCGCATCCGGCCAGTCGGTCAGGTGCACGGAGCGCCCGCCCGTGAGCCCGCGCCAGACCTCCTCGGCGACGAGCGGCGCGAGCGGTGCCGCGAGCGTCGTGACGACCTCGAGCACGAGCGCGAGCGTGTCGAACGCCTCCGTCGAGCGCGCGTCGTCGGTGACGCCCGCCCAGAACCGATCGCGCGAGCGGCGCACGTACCAGTTCGTGAGCACGTCGGCGAACTCGCGCAGCGCGAGCGTCGCGCCCGTCGCGTCGAGCGCATCCATCGAGGACGTGACCGTCTCGACCGTCTCGCGCAGCTTCGCGAGCACGTAGCGATCGAGGACGTCGGTCGAGTCGGCGCGCGGCGTCGCGACGTACGGTCGGCCGTCGCGCGCCCGGTTGGCGTACGTCGTGAGGAAGTACCACGTCGACCACAGCGGCAGATGGAACTGCCGCAGCGCCGCCGCGATGCCCTCCTCCGAGACGATGAAGTTGCCGCCGCGCAGGATCGAGCCCTGCAGCAGGTTCCAGCGCACCGCGTCCGACCCGTAGCGATCGAACGACTCGCGCACGTCGGGGTAGTTGCGCCTGGACTTCGAGGCCTTGAACCCGTCGTCGCCGAGGATGATGCCGTGGCTGATGACGGTGCGGAACGCCTCCCGGCCGAAGAGCGCGACCGACAGCACGTGCAGGACGTAGAACCAGCCGCGCGTCTGCCCGATGTACTCGACGATGTAGTCGGCGGGGCTGTGGGTGTCGAACCACTCCTGCTGCTCGAACGGGTAGTGCACCTGTGCGAACGGCATCGAGCCCGAGTCGAACCACACGTCGAGCACGTCGGGGATGCGACGCATCGTCGACCGACCCGTCGGGTCGTCGGGATTCGGGCGGGTGAGCTCGTCGATGTACGGGCGGTGCAGGTCCGTCGGGCGCACGCCGAAGTCGCGCTCGAGCTCGTCGAGCGACCCATACACGTCGATGCGCGGGTGGTTCGGGTCGTCGCTCTTCCACACCGGGATGGGGCTGCCCCAGTACCGGTTGCGGCTGATCGACCAGTCGCGGGCGCCCTCGAGCCACTTGCCGAACTGCCCGTGCTTGACGTTCTCGGGCACCCAGGTGATGCGCTCGTTCGCCGCGATCAGGTCGTCCTTGATCTCCGTGACCCGCACGAACCACGACGAGACCGCCTTGTAGATGAGCGGGTTCCGGCAGCGCCAGCAGTGCGGGTAGGGGTGCAGGTACGACGCCTCGCGCAGCAGCCGACCCTTGGCCTGCAGGGCGCGGATGATCGTGCGGTTCGCCTCGAAGACCTGCACGCCCGCGATCGCGGCGAGCTCCCCCGCCTCGAACAGCTGCAGGAACCGGCCGCCGTCGTCGACGGAGAGGATCGTGGGGATGCCGGCCGCGGCGGTCACGCGCTGGTCGTCCTCGCCGTACGCGGGAGCCTGGTGCACGACGCCCGTGCCCTCGCCCGTCGCCACGTAGTCGTCGACGAGCACCTGCCATGCGGCCTGCGTGCCCCACTCCTCGGCGTCGGCGAAGTCGTCGAAGAGCCGCTCGTAGGCGAGGCCGCCGAGATCGGAGCCCGCGACGGTGGCGAGCACCTGCGGCGCACCCTCGTCGTAGCCGAGGATCGCGGCGTGGGCCGCGAGCGTGTCGGCGGCGAGCAGGTAGCGCGTCTCCCCCGCGACGCCGCCGTCGGCGGCGCCCGCGGGACCGGCCGCGACGACGACGTAGTCGATGGCGGGACCGACCGCGAGCGCGAGGTTCGTCGGCAGCGTCCACGGCGTCGTCGTCCAGGCGAGCATGCGCACGCCCTCGAGGCCCGCCGCGCGGGCCGCCTCGCCGACGAGCGGGAACGTGACCGTGACCGACGGGTCCTGCCGCTCCTGGTAGACGTCGTCGTCCATGCGCAGCTCGTGCGCCGACAGGGGCGTCTCGTCGCGCCAGCAGTACGGCAGCACCCGGTAGCCCTCGTACGCGAGCCCCTTCCGGTACAGCTCGGAGAACGCCCAGATCACCGACTCCATGTAGCCGACGTCGAGCGTCTTGTAGTCGTGCTCGAAGTCGACCCAGCGCGCCTGGCGCGTGACGTACTCCTGCCACTCGCGCGTGTACTCGAGCACCGACTCGCGCGCCTTGGCGTTGAAGACGTCGACGCCCATCGCCTCGATCTCGGACTTCTCGGTGATGCCGAGCTGCTGCATGGCCTCGAGCTCGGCGGGCAGGCCGTGCGTGTCCCAGCCGAAGCGGCGCTGCACCTGCTTGCCGCGCATCGTCTGGTAGCGGGGGAAGACGTCCTTGGCGTAGCCGGTGAGGAGGTGGCCGTAGTGCGGCAGGCCGTTCGCGAAGGGCGGCCCGTCGTAGAAGACCCACTCCTCGCAGCCGTCGCGGCGATCGATCGACGCCTGGAAGGTGCCGTCGCCCTTCCAGAACGCGAGGATGCCCTCCTCGACCGCGGGGAACGACGGGGTGGGCGCGACGGTGCCGCCGTGCCTGGGGTAGCGCTGCTCGTCCACTCGACTCCTCTTGTCCAGCTGCTGCTGCCGACGAAGAGCCGGGACGCTCTCGCGCGGTACCACCCGGCTTGCAGACCCTCGAGGAGGGCTGCCGCTCGCTCTTCGGCTGTGACGGGCCGGACCCGCTCGGATCTACTGGGCGCTCACCCTGGCGGGATCGTGCCGTTCTGCCGAGGACTCCCCGGTGATGGCCGGATCGACGTCTGTGCTCCCATCCTACGCCTCGCGGAGCGGGCCGCTCCACCGGTCGACACAGGTGCCGCATGGGATCGCGTCTTACGGTGGAGGTCATGCGCATCCGCACCACGGTCCCCCTCGCCCTCGCGGCGATCGCGATGCTCACGGCCTGCTCCGGCGGCGGCCAGCCCGACCCCTCGACGAGTCCGACGCCGACGGTCGAGGCGAGCACGTCGGCGCAGTGCGACCAGGTGCTCGCGGACGCGCAGCAGCTCATGGCCGACGTGTCGGAGCTCGCGACGCGCTTCGGCAGCGACCCCCTCGGCGCCCTCGCCTCGGTGCCCGGGATCGTCGACCGCGTGTCGACGCTCGGCGACCAGGTGACCGATCCCGAGCTCGCGGAGCGCGTCGACGCCGTGACGTCGGTCGCGACGACGGCGGTGGAGGACGCGCAGTCCGCGATCGCGCAGGGTGACACGCAGGGCGCGATCGACGCGCTGTCGCAGGCGGCCGTCGACGTGCAGCCCGCCGTCGACGAGCTGCAGGCGTACTGCGCGGCGCAGTGACCGCGCACCCGCATGCCTCGTAGCCTGCAGGCATGACCGCTCCCCTGCTCGCGCTGCTCGACGGATCGATCGTCGACGTGGCCACGCCCATCGTCCGAGCCGACGACCTGGGGGTCGTGCGCGGCGACGGCGTCTTCGACGCGACGCTCGTGCGTCGCGGAGCGCTGCGCGACGCCGACGCGCACCTCGATCGGCTCGCACGATCGGCGCGGCTCCTCGCGCTGCCGCAGCCCGACCGCGACGGCTACCGCCGGGCGATCGACGCGCTCGTGGCGGCCTGGGACTGGGATGCGGCACCCGAGGCCGTCGCACGCCTCGTGCTCACGCGCGGCCCCGAGGGCGGCGGCCCCGCCACGGCCTACGTCCTGCTGCAGGCGCTGTCCGCCTCCGTGATCGCGGAGCGCACGTCGGGGGTGCGCGTGCAGCTGCTCGACCGCGGCTTCGACGGCGAGGTCGTGGCGTCGATGCCGTGGCTGCTGCCCGGCGCGAAGAGCCTGTCGTACGCGATCAACATGGCGGCGAGGCGGCACGCGCTCGAGCACGGCGCCGACGACGTGCTCTTCGTCGCTCCGTCGGGTCGGCTCCTCGAGGGCCCGACGTCGACGCTCGTGCTCGACGTCGACGGCGAGCTGCTCACGCCCGAGCAGGACGGCATCCTCGCGTCGATCACGCTCGAGCAGCTCGAGCGCGACGCCCCCGCGGCCGGGCTGACCGTCCGCCACGCCCCGCTCGTCCGCGACGACCTCGCACGAGCGCGCGGCGGCTGGCTCGTCTCCTCGGGCAGGCTCGCCGCGGCGATCACGGCGATCGACGGCGAGCCCTACCCCGCGTCGCCGCTGCACGAGGCGCTGTTCCGCGTGCTCGAGGTCCACGCCTGACGAGCGGGTCGTGGCGTCTCGGCCCGGACCGGCTCAGCCCAGGGCAGCGCCCGCACGGCGCACGGCGTCGGCCGCCGGGCCGCGCGCGCGACCGTCCTGCGACCACTCGACGACCGCGGTCGCGGCGGCGGTGACGAGCGCGGCGGCGACGTGCAGCGCCGCGCGGCCCTCACGGGCCCGCAGGGTGCGCTCGATGCGAGCGACGAGCGGCTCGAGGCGCTCGAAGACCGACTGGCGCAGCACCTGGTCGGTGCCCATGATCGCCGTCTCGCGCAGCATCCAGGGCACACGATCGCCCCACGGCTCGAGCGCCGCCGCGATCGCATCGACGACGGCTGCGCGATCCATGCCGTCCGCGAGGCTGATGCGCCCGAGCACCTGGTCGACGTCGTGCCACAGGAGGTCGGACTTCGCGCCGACGTAGCCGAAGAACGCGCTGCGGGAGATGCCCGCGCGCCGCGCGATGTCGTCGATCGACGTCGACTCGTAGCCCTGCTCGAGGAAGAGCTCGACCGCCGCCTCCTCGAGGTCCGGGACCGAGGTGGAGCGCGGCCTGCCGCGGACGCCTGATGCCATGGCACTACAGTATGCGAGGGCCCACGGCGTTCCTGGACCCGATCCACCATCTCCTTGGAGCATCCGTGAGCAGCATCTCGCGCACCTCGAGCCCCCGCCGCGTCGCCGCGGCAGCCACGATCGGCACCGCGCTCGAGTCGTACGACTTCTACGTCTACTCGTACTTCGCCGCGTTCTTCGCGGGCCCCTTCTTCTTCTCGGCGCTCGGCGACGCCGGCGCGCAGCTGGCGGCGTTCGCGACCATCGGCATCGCCTTCGTCGTGCGTCCGATCGGCGCGGTGCTCTTCGGGCACCTCGGCGACCGCCTCGGTCGGCGCCGCACGCTGATCCTCACCGTGACGCTCATGGGCGTCGCGACGGGGCTCGTGGGCCTGCTGCCCACGGGCACCGAGTGGGCCGCCATGAGCGCCGTCGTCCTCGTGCTGCTGCGCGTCGTGCAGGGCCTGTCGCTCGGCGGCGAGTGGGGTGGGGCGATCCTGCTCGCGACCGAGCACGCCGACGCGCGCCGCCGGCCGTTCTTCGCCTCGCTGCCGCAGCTCGGCTCCCCCATCGGCTCCGTCGCGGCGGGCGGCCTCATGCTCGCGCTGTTCTTCGGGCTCGGCCCCGAGGCGGTGTCGGCGTGGGGCTGGCGCATCCCCTTCCTCGTGGCGATCCCGCTCATCGCCGTGTCGCTCTACCTGCGCGCGTCGGTCGACGAGACGCCCGTCTTCCAGGCCCTCGAGCGTCGCGGCGAGCGCGAGCGCGTGCCCGTCGTCGCCGCCATCGTGCGCCAGCCGGCCGCCTTCGTCGTCGCGATCCTCACGGCGCTGCTCGGCATCGGCTCGTACTCGCTCATGAACACCTACACGATGGACTACGGCGCCGAGTCGCTCGGCTTCGACCCCATGCAGCTGCTGCTCGCCGCCACGATCGGCGGTCTCCTGCAGTTCGTGACGGTGCCGGCCTTCGGCTGGCTCGCGACCCGCATCGGCTCGCCGACCGTGGTCGCGATCGGCGCGATCGGCACCCTCGCGATCGCCTTCCCCATGTACTGGCTGCTCTCGAGCGCGAGCTTCGCGTTCCTCGTCACGATGATGCTCGTCGGCGGCGTGCTGCCGACGGCGTCGTGGGCGGCGCTCGGCGGCACCATGAGCGAGCTCTTCCGCGGACGGCACGCGTACTCGGCGCTGTCGATGGCGTACGCGGTCGCGGCCGTCGTCTCGGGCTTCATCCCGCTCGTCACCGACGCGCTCGGCGAGGCCACCGCCGGCGCGTGGTGGCACCCCGGCGTCGTGCTCGCGGCGCTGTCGCTCGCGACGCTCGTCGGCGCCCTCGCGGCCCGGTCGATGCGCAAGCTCGGCGACGAGGAGGCCGACGCGGCGCTCGCGGAGCCCGCACGGGAGGCCGTGCGCGTCTGACGCGACCGATCGCGCACGCGGGCGGCGGATGGCACGATCGGCTCGTGACCATCCCGCCGCCCGACCTGCGCATCCACCTGGCCCGCGAGGTGCGCGCCATGGTCGCGCTCGCGCGCCGCGCCGACGACGAGGACGCGTGGGATGCTCCCGTGCCCTCGTGCCCGGGCTGGTCGCTGCGCGACCTCGTCGCGCACGTCGGCGGGATCGAGCGGTGGGTGCTGCACGCCCTCGCGCATGGCGACGGCGACGCGCCCGCGCCGCGCGTGCCGGACGACGCGGGCCTCGCCGCGTGGCTCGCGGGCTCGGCGCAGGCGCTGCTCGAGGCGCTCGCGGTCGACCCGGCGACGCCCGCGTGGACGATGGCGCCGCCGAGGACCGTCGGCTTCTGGATCCGCAGGCAGGCGCACGAGCACGCGATCCACGCGTGGGACGCGGCCGTCGCGCTCGGGGATGCGCCGTCCCTCGACGCGGGCCTCGCCGCCGATGGCATCGAGGAGGTCGTCGGCACACTGTGGCCCAGGCAGCTACGGCTCGGCCGCGTCGTCGCCCCGGACCTCGGGCTCGCCCTCGTCGCCGACGGCGGCGGCACCTGGCTTCTGGGCGGCGAGGCGGCGACGACGCTCGCCGGCGACGCCGAAGCGCTCGCGCTCGCGCTGTGGCACCGCATCCCGGCCGACGACCCCCGCCTGCGCTGGTCGGGCGACGTCACCGTCGGCCGCTCCGTGCTCGCGCTGCCCCTCGCGCCCTGACCGGCCAGCACCCCCCGCTGGCTACGCTCGAGGCATGCTGCGCCGCATCCCCCGCGCCACCTGGATCCTCGTCGCCGTCGCCGCCGTGCTCGGCCTCGTCGGCATGACGATGGAGCACATGCTCGTGCGGGACGTGCTGCTCATGGGGTCGATCGGCACGCTGGCGTTCGCACTCATCCTGGTGATCAAGCCCAGCCGCGAGCGGCGCTACCCCGACGCGCCGCCGAGCGACGACGCGCCCTGACCCGGTCCGCCCGATCCATCGCGGATCGATAGACTCGAGCGCACAACCAGGCATCCACGGACACGATGCCGCGCAGAGCGAGAAGGGGACGCCATGAGCGCCATGCCGGAGAAGCCCGCCCTCGAGGGACTCGAGGCCAAGTGGGACGCCCGCTGGGAGCAGGAGGGCACGTACCGGTTCGACCGCACGGGCCAGAGCCGCGAGACGATCTACTCGATCGACACGCCGCCGCCGACCGCCTCCGGATCGCTCCACGTCGGCCACGTCTTCTCGTACTCGCACACCGACGTCATCGCGCGCTTCCAGCGCATGCGCGGTCGCACGGTCTTCTATCCGATGGGCTGGGACGACAACGGCCTGCCCACGGAGCGCCGCGTGCAGAACTACTACGGCGTGCGCGTCGACCCCGCGCTGCCGTACGACCCGGGCTTCACGCCGCCGTTCGACGGCGACGCACCTGCCAAGGCGCAGCAGGTGCCGGTGTCGCGGCAGAACTTCATCGAGCTGTGCGAGCGCCTCACCGAGGAGGACGAGCGTCGCTTCGAGGAGCTGTGGCGCACGCTCGGCCTGTCGGTCGACTGGTCGCAGACGTACCGCACGATCTCGGACCATGCGCGCGCGACGAGCCAGCGCGCGTTCCTGCGCAACCTCGAACGCGGCGAGGCCTACCAGTCGGACGCGCCGACGCTGTGGGACGTGACGTTCCGCTCCGCCGTCGCGCAGGCGGAGCTCGAGGACCGCGAGCAGCCCGGCACGTTCCACACGCTGCTGTTCACGAGCACCGACGGCGACCTGCGCATCGACACGACGCGCCCCGAGCTGCTGCCCGCGTGCGTCGCGGTCGTCGCGCATCCGGACGACGAGCGCTACCGGCACCTCGTCGGCACGACGGTGCGCACGCCGGTCTTCGACGTCGAGGTGCCCTTCGTGGCGCACCACCTCGCGCAGCCCGACAAGGGCACGGGCGTCGCGATGATCTGCACGTTCGGCGACATGACCGACGTGATCTGGTGGCGCGAGCTCGACCTGCCCGCTCGCGCCGTCATCGGCTTCGACGGCCGCTTCCTCGCCGAGGCGCCGAGCGCCATCGTCTCGGAGGCGGGCACGGCGCTCTACGCGGAGCTCGCGGGCAAGACCGTGTTCTCCGCCAAGGAGGCGATCGTCGCCGCGCTGACGGCGGCGGGTCGCACCGTCGGCGAGCCGCGCCGCATCACGCATCCCGTGAAGTTCTACGAGAAGGGCGACAAGCCGCTCGAGATCGTCTCGACGCGGCAGTGGTACATCCGCAACGGCGGCCGCGACGCCGAGCTGCGCGAGCGCCTGCTCGAGCTCGGGCGCGGCATCGAGTGGCACCCCGACCACATGCGCGTGCGCTACGAGAACTGGGTGCAGGGCCTCGCGGGCGACTGGCTCATCTCGCGTCAGCGCTTCTTCGGCGTGCCCATCCCCGTCTGGTACCGCGTGGGCGAGGACGGCGAGACGCGCTTCGACGACGTGCTGCTGCCGAACCCGTCGCAGCTCCCCGTCGATCCGTCGACCGACGTCCCCGATGGCTTCGACGCCTCGCAGCGCGGCCAGGCGGGCGGCTTCGTCGGCGAGGTCGACATCATGGACACGTGGGCGACGTCGTCCCTCACCCCGCAGCTCGCCGGCGGCTGGGGCGGCGTCGACGACGAGCTCTGGGACCTCGTGGCGCCGTTCGACCTGCGCCCGCAGGGCCAGGACATCATCCGCACCTGGCTGTTCTCGACCGCGCTGCGAGCGCTCTTCGAGGGCGGCAGGGCGCCGTGGCGGCACACGGCCATCTCGGGCTGGATCCTCGATCCCGACCGCAAGAAGATGTCGAAGTCGAAGGGCAACGTCGTCACGCCGCTCGGCATGCTCGAGGAGCACGGCGCCGACGGCGTGCGCTACTGGGCGCTGTCGTCGCGCCTCGGCGTCGACGCGACGCTCGACCCGCAGAACCCGAAGATGATCAAGATCGGTCGTCGCCTGGCGATGAAGGTGCTGAACGCGGCGCGCTTCGTGTACCAGATGGAGGGCGAGCCGGGCGAGATCGCGAACCCGATCGACATCGACATGCTCGCCGAGCTCGGGCAGGTCGTCGACCAGGCGACCGCGGCGCTCGAGCGCTACGACCACGCGCGGGCCCTCGAGCTCACGGAGACGTTCTTCTGGACGTTCTGCGACGACTACCTCGAGGTCGTGAAGCAGCGCGCGTACCAGGGCGACGAGATCGGCCGCGCCTCCGCGATCGGCGCGCTGCGCGCGGCGATCGACGTGCTGCTGCGCCTCCTCGCACCCGTGCTGCCGTTCGCGACCGAGGAGGTCTGGTCGTGGACGCACGAGGGCTCGATCCACGTCGCGGCGTGGCCGACCCGGGCCGACCTGCCGACGAGCGCGAGCCCCACGGGGCTGCTGCCCGCCGTGTCGGAGGCGCTCATCGGCATCCGCCGCGCGAAGTCGGACGCGAAGGCGAGCCAGCGCACGCCCGTGCGGCACGCCGTGCTCGCGGCGCCCTCGACGCAGCTCGGGCTCCTCGAGCAGGCCGCGCACGACCTGGCCGACGTCGGCCGCATCGAGCACCTGGAGATCGTCGCGGGCGACGAGATCGCCGTGCGCTCGATCGAGCTCGCGCCCGAGTCGGAGCAGCAGGCGGGTCGCTGATGGACGCGGATCGCTGATGCAGATCGGCTCCCGCTGGCCGGTCGGCGGCGACGCACCCGCGTCGCTGCCGCCGGTCGTGCGCGAGGCGATCGCGGCGGAGGAGCGCACGCTCGTCGACCTCGGCGCGGACACGACGGGGTGGGGCTGGACGCTCACCTACCTCGAGGGATCGCCCGTCGTCGAGTGCGACGACGGCACCCGCATCACCCTCGCCGACGACGGCGTGCTCGTCGAGCGGGACTGAGTCCGCGGCGGCCGCGGCGTCTCAGCCGCGCGCGACGATCCAGCCGTGGATCATCGCCATCCACCCGTCGGGATCGGCCGCCCACGCCTTCCACGCGTCCGCGATGGCCACGCGGTCCTCGTGGGTCGCGAGCCCGTGCGCGTCGGTGCCGGACGCGAAGCTCGACGCGAGCGCCCGCTCGGCCCACTGGCCTCCCCACCACGCGCGGGCGGCGTCGCTCTCGAAGCACCACGTCTCGACGTCGGTCGCGACGGACGCGAAGCCCGCGGCGCGCGCCCACGCCTTCAGGTGCGATCCCGCGTCGGCCTCGCCGCCGTTGGCGCGCTGCAGCGCGACGATGATGCGTCGCCACTCGGTCAGGGCCTCGCTCGCCGGATGGATCGTCGTCGCCGAGTAGACGACGTCGCGCGCCGCCACGATGCCGCACGTGACGCGCCGCCACTCCGCGAGCGCTGCGACGGGGTCGCCGAGGTGCTGCAGCACCTGATGCGCGTGCACGACGTCGAACGCGCCGTCGGCGGCGCCCAGCGCGTACGCGTCCCCGACCTCGAAGCGCACGTTCGTCACGCCCGACGTCTCCGCGAGGGCCCGTGCCTGCGCGACCACCTCGGCGCTCGCATCGACGCCCACGACCTCGCCGTCGCCGACCCGCCGTGCGAGGTCGATCGTGATGGACCCCGGCCCGCATCCGACGTCGAGGATGCGCTGGCCCGGCTCGAGGTACGGCACGAGGTAGGCGGCGGAGTTCTGCACGGTGCGCGCCGCGTGCGCGCGCGTGACGGACTCGTGGTGACCGTGGGAGTAGACGACGTCGCTCACCCCGCGAGCCTACGACGCCGCGGGGCGCCCGCCGCGCCGACGCCGCACGGCGATCGCGACGCCGACGCCGACGAGCACGAGGCCGACGGTCCCGAGCACGATGCCCAGCACGTCAGGGCCGGTCGCCGCGTCGTCCGAGCCGCCCGCCGCCGCCGCATCCGACGTCGCCGGCTGCGGCGGCGGCGCGACGTACTCGGGGCCGGGACCGGCCTCGCCCTCCAGCGCCGTCGTGAGCGTGTACGGGATCGTGCTCGTCATCGGCGTCGCGGCGCCGCTCGCCGACACGACGATCGTGTACGTCCCGGCGATCGACGGGCACGTCGACGCGCACGACGCCGTGCGGCTCGCGTACGCCACGGGAGGGACCGCGACCGTCATGGTCGGGATCGTGCCGGGAGCGAGCCGCACGAAGTCCGGCCCCACGTTCCCCGCGAGCACGTCGGCGCGGTAGGGATCGGCGACGTCGAGCGTCACGAAGAGCCCGTCGAGCCCCGGCGGGCTCGTCGGCACGTCGGCCTGGATGCGCAGCTCCTGCCCCCATCCGACCTCGATCGCGAGCGTCTGCGACTCCCCCGGCGCCACGTCGAGCGCGTACGCCACGCCGGGCTCGATCGTCGGCGCGTCCGAGAAGGCGGTGCCGGGCACGAGGTCGTCGACCGTCGCGGCGGCGGCGAGCGACCATCCCTCGCCGGCCTCGGTCGCCGCGGGCGGCAGATCCTGCCCCGCGACGATCGGCGGCTCCTCCG
Organism: Agrococcus sp. SGAir0287; assembly: GCF_005484985.1. NCBI lineage: Bacteria > Bacillati > Actinomycetota > Actinomycetes > Micrococcales > Microbacteriaceae > Agrococcus > Agrococcus sp. SGAir0287. Next base: position 1,294,791 of record NZ_CP027942.1, on the reverse strand, counting down.
TCACGACGATCTCGACGCGCTGGCCGGCGAGCGCCCCGCCGTCGCGCACCTCGAGGATGACGTCGCCCTCCATGCACGCGGCATCGACGTCGCCCTGCGCGAGCCCGTCGGAGACGACGAGCGCCGTCGCCGCGAGGCGGTTCGCCTCGCTCGACGACCCGCCGGTCGCGACGCCCTCGGCGCAGCGGAAGCCGGACCGCGACTCGCCGCCCGGCGGGTACGCCGCTGCGAAGATGGACTCGTACGCGTCCGTGCCGTTGAGGGTCGTCAGCCCGACGTGGAGGGTCGACCCGGGGATCGTGCGCTCGAGGCGGTAGTAGCCGTCGGTCGAGCCGAGCGTCCCGAGCCAGGAGCCGGTGGCGAGCGCGGTGGCGTCCTGCTCGGTCGCACCCGCCTCGATCGGCTCGCCGGTGAGGGCGAAGGGACGGAAGGCGCGAGTGGCGAGCGCGCCGATCGCGGCGGTGAGGGTGTCGGTGTCGTCGGCATCGACGTACGAGCCCCCGGTCGCACTCGCGATGCACGACAGCTGGGCGCGCGCCGCCGCGTCGACGTCGAGGCCGACGACGTTCACGACGAGCTCGACGCCCGCGGCCTGCAGCGACGCCGCGACCTCGCACGGGTCGGGCTGGCAGTTCGACAGGCCGTCGGAGACGAGCAGGATCGTGCGGCGGCCCTCGTCGCCGAGGTCCGCGGCGGCACCGAGGAGACCGGCGCCGATCGGCGTCTCCCCGTACGGCTCGTACGCGTCGACGGCGTCCGCGAGCGCGTCGCGGTCTACGGCGCCCACCGGCACCACCTGCTGCGTGTCCTCGCACGCGCCCGCCGTCTCCTGGCCCACCACCGTCGCGCCGAACACGCGGAAGCCGACCTGCGCGTCGTCGTCGAGCGCGCCGATCGCCGCGTCGAGCGCGGTGCGGGCGGCGTCGATCCGTGGCGCGCCGCTCGCGTCGGGCTCGGCCATCGAGCCGGATGCGTCGAGCAGGAGCACGAGCCGCGCGTCGTCGACCTCGTCCCCCGGTGCGGGAGCCGCGGCGGCGACGCCCGCTCCCGTCGCCGCGAGGGCACCCGTCAGCACGGCAGCGCCCGCGCGCATCCACGTCGTCCGCATCGCCCATCCTCCGCTCGTCCAGGCGGACGTCACGGTACCCGCCCGTGCTGCGACGACGCCGAACGCGTCGGGCGCCTCAGCGCGGCAGCAGCAGCGCGACCGCAGCGGCGCACAGCGCCGCGCCCACCGTGACGAGCGCGGCGGGCAGCAGCAGGCCGCGACGCGACGCGCGAGCGGGCGGTGCCGTGGGCGCGGATGCCTGGATGCGCAGCGCGCTCGCCGCCTCGGCGGCACGCTGCCAGCGTCCGGTCTCGTCGGTGCCCGGCCCCTCGGCCGTCCAGCCGGCGGGCAGCGGCGGCAGGCGGTCCGGCACGACGACCGAGCCGTCGAGCGGCGCATGGGCGAGGCCCGTCGCATCGATCGCCGCGCGCACCTGCGCGGGCGTCGGTCGCGCCGCGGGATCCTCGTGCGTCATCGCGGCGGCGATCGCGAGCAGCGGCTCCGGGGGCGCGGCGCGCAGGGCCGGGGCGTCGGCGGCGAGGCCGAGCCGCAGCTGCGCGAGCAGCACGCCGGCGGCGAACACGTCGATCGGCGGCGCCGTCGAGCCGGCCTCCCACGCCTCGGGAGCGAGGTAGCGGCGGGTGCCGAGCACGAGCGAGCCCTCCGTGAGCCGCGGATCCTCCTCGCGCCGCGCGATGCCGAAGTCGCCGAGGTACGCGTGCGGCTCGCCCGCGCCCGTCGGTCGCAGCAGCACGTTGCCGGGCTTCACGTCGCGATGCGTCACGCCCTCCGCGTGCACCGCCGACAGGGCGTCCGCGAGCTGCAGTGCCACGCGCGCGGCCCACGGCGCCGGCAGCGTGCCGCGCTCGTCGAGCAGCTGCAGCAGCGAGCCGCCCGCGACGAGCGGCATCGTCAGCAGCACGCCCTCGTCGTCGCCCGCCCAGCCGACGGGGGTGACGACGTGCGGATGCCGGATGCGCACGGCCTGCTCCCGCAGGAAGCGCAGCAGGAAGACCGCGTCGGCCTCGCGCAGCACCTTCGCGGCGCGCCACACGTGGTCGCGGCCGTCCCACGCCCGCCAGACCACCCCGTACGCGCCACGACCGATCTCGTCGACGAGGACGTACCGACCGCTCATGCGCACGGTCGTCATCGTAGGCGCGCGGCCCGCACCTAGGCTGGCGGCATGCGGAACCCCTTCTTCGAGCCCTCCCCCCTGCCCTACCAGCTGCCGCCGTTCGCGGACATCCGCGACGAGCACTACCGGCCGGCGTTCGAGGCGGGCTTCGCGCAGCAGCTCGAGGAGATCGCCGCGATCACGACGCAGGAGGGCACGCCGACGTTCGACGACACCATCGCGCCGCTCGAGGCGTCCGGTGCGATCCTCGAGCGCGTCGGCCACGTCTTCTTCGCGCTCTCCTCCGCCGACACGACGCCGTTCCTCGACGAGCTCGAGGCCGAGATCGCGCCGCGCTGGGCGGCGCACTCGGACGCGATCGAGCTCGACCCCGCGCTCTACGCGCGCATCTCCCACCTCCACGAGCACCCCGATCCGGCATGGACGCCCGAGCAGGCGTGGGTCGTCGAGCAGTGGCACCTGCGCATGACGCTCGCGGGCGCCGGCCTCGACGAGGCGAGCACGACGCGCCTCAAGGAGCTGAACCAGCGCCTCGCGACCCTCACGACGACGTTCGACCAGCAGCTGCAGGCCGACACGAACGACCTCGCGGTCGTCGTGGACGCGGCCGAGGAGCTCGACGGTCTGTCGGCCGGCGACATCGCCTCGGCAGCGCAGGCCGCCGCGGACCGCGGCCTCGAGGGCAAGCACCTCATCACCCTGCCGCTGTTCTCGGGCCATCCCTGGCTCGCGCAGCTCACGAACCGCGCGCTGCGCCAGCGCATCATGGAGGCCTCCCTCGCGCGCGGCACGCGCGGGAACGCGCACGACAACCGCGCCGTGATCCTCGAGATCGTGGCCCTGCGCGCCGAGCGCGCCGCCCTGCTCGGCTTCCCCACGCACGCGCACGTCGTGACGGCGGAGGCGACGGCGAAGACGCCCGAGGCGGTCGACGCCATGCTCTCGCGCCTCGCGCCGGCCGCGGCGCGCAACGCGGCGGCGGAGGCCGCCGACCTGCAGGCGCTCGTCGACGAGGCCGGCGAGGGCTACGAGCTCGCATCGTGGGACTGGGCGTTCTGGACCGAGCGGCTGCGCACGGCCCGCTACGACGTCGACACGCAGGCCCTCAAGCCGTACTTCCCGGCCGAGCGCGTGCTGCAGGACGGTGTCTTCGCCGCCGCGACCCAGATCTACGGCGTCACGTTCACCGAGCGCGACGACCTGCACGGCTACCACCCCGACGTCCGCGTCTTCGAGGTGCACGACGCCGACGGCAGCGAGGTCGGCCTGTATCTGCTCGACCTCCACACGCGCGACTCGAAGCGCGGCGGCGCGTGGATGAACCCGCTCATCTCGCAGAACCGCCTGCTGGGGCATCCGACCGTCGTCATGAACAACCTCAACGTGCCGAAGCCGCCCGCAGGCTCCCCCACGCTGCTGACGTTCGACGAGACGAACACGCTCTTCCACGAGTTCGGGCACGCGCTCCACGGCCTGTTCGCGATCGTCGGCTACCCGAGCGTCGCCGGCACGAACGTGCCGCGCGACTTCGTCGAGTTCCCGAGCCAGGTGAACGAGATGTGGATGCTGTGGCCCGGCATCGTCGAGCGCTACGCGCGCCACGTCGAGACCGGCGAGCCGATCCCCGCCGACGTGCTCGAGCGCATCCGCGCGACCGAGACCTTCGACCAGGGCCACGCGACGAGCGAGTACCTCGCGGCCGCGCTGCTCGACCAGGCGTGGCACTCGCTCGCGCCCGGCGAGCAGGTGCAGGACGTCGCCGCGTTCGAGCGCGCGGCGCTCGAGCGCGTCGGGCTCCTCCTCGACACCGTGCCGACGCGCTACTCGTCCGGCTACTTCCAGCACGTCTTCTCGGGCGGCTACTCCGCGGCGTACTACTCGTACATCTGGTCCGAGGTGCTCGACGCCGACACCGTGCAGTGGTTCGAGGAGCACGGCGCCACGCGCGAGTCGGGGCAGCGGTTCCGCGACCGGCTGCTGGGCGTCGGCGGCTCGAAGGACCCGCTCGAGGCGTACCGCGACTTCCGCGGCCGCGACGCGGAGCTCGCGCCGCTGCTGCGGCGCCGCGGCCTCGAGTGAGGTCGCGGCGCTGCGTCAGCCCTGGCGCACGCGCCTGGACTGCAGCACGAGCAGGATGAAGTAGGGGACGCCGACGATGGCGGTCATGACGCCGGCGGGCAGCTGCTCGGGGAAGATGAGGCGTCGCCCGAGCAGGTCGGCGGTGCCGACGAGCGCGGCGCCGAGCAGGATGGCGAGCGGCACGAAGCGGTGGTGCGCCGAGCCGACGAGCGAGCGAGCGGCGTGCGGCGCGATGAGGCCCACGAACGCGACGACGCCGACGGCCGCGACCGCGGTCGCCGTGAGGAGCACGGCGAGCACGAGGGCGACGAGCTGCATGCGTGCGAGGCGCACGCCGAGCAGGCGTGGCGTGTCCTGATCGAGCTGCACGAGGTCGAGGTCGTGCCGCATGCCCCACGCCAGCGCGCCGCACACGACGATCGCGACGAGCACGGGCAGCGAGTCCTCGAAGCCGCGGCCGTAGGTGCTGCCGCCGAGCCACACGATCGCCTTTGACGCGTTCCACGGATCCGTCGTCGTGATGAGCAGGCTCGTCAGCGCGCCGAAGGCGGCGCTCACCCCGATGCCCGTGAGCACGAGCCGCAGCGTGCCGAGCATCCGCCAGCCCGTGACCGCGAGCACGATGCCGGCGGCGAGCACGGCGCCCACGAGCGCACCGCCGGCGATGAGCCAGCCGGAGGCTGCGGCCGACAGCGTGATGACCGTGACGGCGCCGAGGCCCGCGCCGTTCGCGACGCCCAGCAGGTACGGGTCGGCGAGCGGGTTGCGCGCCACGGTCTGCACGAGCGAGCCGCCGAGCGCGAGCGCCGCACCGGCGAGCACGCCTGCGAGGACGCGCGGCGCACCCACGTCGAGCGCGAGGGTGACCTCGCGGCCGGCGACGCCCTGCAGCCAGTTGACGAGGTCGCCGAGCAGCATCGGGCGCCCGCCGACGAGCAGCGCCACGACCACGACTGCGACGAGCACGGCGCCCGCGATCGCCATCGGGATCCACGCGCGCCGGAAGACGGAGCGCTCGCCGAGGCCCGCCATCTGCTCGGCCTGGTTCGCGCCCGGCAGCGTGCGTGCGAGCACGACGAGGAAGACGGCGCCGAGGATGCTCGTGACGACGCCGGTCGGCACGTCGAGCGAGGCGCGGCCCTGCAGCACGGCGCGCAGCAGCACGTCGGCGCCCACGACGAGCACCGCGCCCGCGAGGCCCGCGATCGGCAGCGCGACGACGTGCCGATGCAGCCCGGACACGCGCGAGCCGAGGAGTCGGATGGCGGCGGGCGCCGCGAGACCCACGAAGCCGATGGGGCCGGCGATCGCGACGGCGCTCGCCGCGAGCAGCACGGCCGCGAGCAGCGTGGAGAGGCGCAGCGAGCGCACCCCGACCCCGAGCAGCGAGGCCGTGTCCTCGCCGAGCGCGAGGAGGTCGAGCCTGCGTGCGAGGAGCAGCAGCACGACGACGCTCACGGCGACGACGGGCAGCGCCTGCGCGACGGTGTCGATGCCGTTCTGCGACAGCCGCCCCACGCCCCACGCGTACAGGCCGCGGGTCTGCTGCTCTGCGAGCAGGATCGTGACGACCACGACGCTCTGCAACGCGAGCGCGAACGCGGTGCCGACGAGGATCATCCGCGTGCTCTGCCCCTTGCCGCGCCCGATGGCGACGACGACGGCCGCGGCGGCGAGGCCGCCGACGAAGGCGAGCGCCGCCCCGCCGACGAAGGGCAGCGTGATGCCGAGGGCCGCCGTGACGCCGAGCGCGGCTGCGGCCCCGGCGTTGACCGCGAGCGTGTCGGGCGACGCGAGCGGGTTGCGCACGAGCGACTGCATCGCGTAGCCGGCGACGCCGAGCGCCAGCCCGACGACGAGCGCCGCGGCGAGCCTGGGCACGCGACCGTCCTGCAGGATCGCGTCGGAGGTGCGGTCGCCGAGCGCCCACGCGACGACGTCGCCGAAGCCGAGCGACGTCGTGCCCTGCGAGAGGTGCCAGACGGCCAGGGGCGCGAGGAGCACGACGAGGGCGACCGCGAGCGCTCCGACGCCGGCGCCGATGCGCCGCGCGGGCGCCGGCGTCGGAGCGCTCGCGGTCGCCGTGCTCATGCCTGGACGGCTGCGACGAGCTCGTCGAGGTACATGGACACCGAGTGGACGCCGCCGAAGAGCCAGATGCCGTCGGGCAGACGGTGCACGTGGCCCTCCTGCACCGCCACGAGTCCCGTATAGATCGCGTTGGAGAGCAGGTCCTGCGAGAACACGTCGCGGTCGCCGACCGTCATGTAGACGATCTGCGCGTCGTCGGGGAGGTCCGTGAGCCCCTCGACGTCCGTGATGCCGAGGCCGTACTGCGGGTCGCCCTCGCCCGTGAGCGCGTTCGCGAAGCCGATGCGATCGGCGGCGGCCGCGAGCAGCGAGCCGTCCTCGTAGGTCCGGATCTCGACCTGGCCACCGTTCTCGTACCCGTCGAGGTGCGCGATGGGCGTATCTGCGAGCCCGGCATCCTCGACCGTGGTCTCCAGCTCGTCGAGGTGCGCCTCGAAGTCCGCGATGGCGGCCTCGGCCTCGTCCTCGCGGCCCGTGGCCTCGCCGACGAGCCGCAGGTCGGAGAGCATCGTGTCGAGCGGCGCCGACGCGTCGGCGGCCTGCAGGATGACGACGGGGGCGATGGCCTCGAGCTGCTCGACCTGCTCGTCGGTGCCGCCCTGCACGCCGATGATGAGGTCGGGCGCGATCTCGGCGATGGCGTCGATGCTCGACTCGCCGCGCGTGCCCACGTCGACCGGATCGCCCTCGAGCGGCTCGCCCGTGCCCGACCAGTCCTCGTAGCCCTCGACGTCGGCGACGCCGGCGAGCTCGAGGCCGACCGTCTGCACGTGCTCGACCGCGACCCACTCGAGCGCGACGACGCGCTCGGCGTTCGCCGGGACCTCGACCTCGACGCCGCGGGCGTCCGTCACCGTGACGGTGTCGCCGGAGGCGGCACCCTCCTCCTCGGGCGCCTCGGTGGTGCCGCAGCCCGTCAGGGCGAGCGCGACGGCGGCCGCAGCGGCCGCCATGGTCATGGTGCGACGCATGGTCGTTCCTCTCGTCGGGCGCGCCGATGCGCGCCGCTGGGTGGCCGCGTCAGGCGGCGGCGTGGATGCGTCGCCTGCGACGCGTCGGACGGATGCGCAGATGCCCATCCGAGTCGGTCGCGACGTCGATGGCGACGCCGTACGCCAAGCTCAGGCGCTCGGCGGTCAGCACCTCGCGCGGAGCGCCGGAGGCGACGATGCGGCCGTCGACGAGCAGCACGGCGTCGTCGGCCACGTCGGCGGCCTGGTCGAGGTCGTGCAGCACCACGCCCACTGCCACGCCGTCGTCGGCGAGCTCGCGCACGATGTCGAGGATCTCGATCTGGAAGCGCAGGTCGAGGTAGGTGGTCGGCTCGTCGAGCAGCACGATGCCCGTGTGCTGGGCGAGGCAGGAGGCGAGCCACACGCGCTGGCGCTGCCCGCCGGAGACCTCGGCGACCGGACGGTCGGCGAGGTCGGCGACGCCCGTCGCCGCGAGGGCCCGGTCCACGATCGCGGCACCCTCCGGGTCGCGTCGGCGCAGGCGTCCGCGATGCGGGAAGCGCCCGTATTCGACGATCTCGCGCACCGTGACGCCCGACGGCGTCGGCCGCGACTGGGCCAGCATCGCCACGCGCTGCGCGAGCTGACGCTCGTTGAGGTCCGCGGCGAGGGTGCCGTCGCCGTAGACGATCGCGCCGTCGGCCGGCCGATGGAGGCTCGTGAGCCCGCGCAGGAGCGTGGACTTGCCGCTGCCGTTCGGGCCGACGAGCACGGTCACGCGCCCCGGCTCCAGCGTGATCGACGCGTCGTGCACGACGTCGCGCCTGCCGTACGCCAGGCGCAGGTCGGTCGCGGAGAGGCGCTGCGGATCGGTCACACAGGCAAGGCTACCCTTACTTCGATCCTCGGCGCGAACGCAGTCGTGCGGATCAGGCGGAGAGCTGCTCGATCTCGTCGGCGGTGAGCATGACGGGCGTCTCCCCCGCCGTCACCGACTCCTCGGTCACGATGACGCGGGCGACGCCCTCGTGCGAGGGCACCTCGAACATCACGGGCGAGAGGATGTCCTCGAGGATCGCGCGCAGCCCGCGCGCACCCGTCTTGCGCGAGACCGCGAGGTCGGCGATCGCGTCGAGCGCCGCGGGCTCGAAGTCGAGGCGCACGCCGTCGAGCTCGAACATGCGCTGGTACTGCTTCACGAGCGCGTTGCGGGGCTCGGTGAGGATCTCGACGAGGGCGGCGCGATCGAGCGGCGAGACGGTGGCGATGACGGGGAGACGACCGATGAACTCGGGGATGAGCCCGAACTTGTGCAGGTCCTCCGGCAGCACCTCGCTGAAGATGTCGAGGTCCGCCTTCGCCGACGAGATCTCGGCGCCGAAGCCGATGCCGCGCTTGCCCGCGCGCCCCGCGATGATGTCCTCGAGGCCCGCGAAGGCGCCGGCGACGATGAACAGCACGTTCGACGTGTCGATCTGGATGAACTCGGAGTTCGGGTGCTTGCGACCGCCCTGCGGCGGCACCGACGCGACGGTGCCCTCGAGGATCTTGAGCAGCGCCTGCTGCACGCCCTCGCCGGAGACGTCGCGGGTGATCGACGGGTTCTCGGCCTTGCGCGCGACCTTGTCGATCTCGTCGATGAAGATGATGCCGGTCTCGGCGCGCTTGACGTCGAAGTCGGCGGCCTGGATGAGCTTCAGCAGGATGTTCTCGACGTCCTCGCCGACGTAGCCCGCCTCCGTGAGCGCCGTCGCGTCGGCGACGGCGAACGGCACGTCGAGGCGCCTCGCGAGCGTCGAGGCGAGGTAGGACTTGCCGCAGCCGGTCGGCCCCACCATGAGGATGTTGGACTTCTGCAGCTCGACCTGCTCGCGCGCCGCCTCGGCGCTCGAGAGGGACTGCATCGCCTGCACGCGCTTGTAGTGGTTGTAGACGGCGACCGACAGCGAGCGCTTCGCGGGACGCTGCCCGACGACGTACTCCTCGAGGAAGTCGAAGATCTCCTTCGGCTTCGGCAGCGGCACGTCGGCGTCCGGCGTCGTCTCGCCCGCCTCCGCGAGCCGCTCCTCGATGATCTCGTTGCAGAGCTCGACGCACTCGTCGCAGATGTAGACCGCGGGGCCGGCGATGAGCTGCTGCACCTGCTTCTGGCTCTTGCCGCAGAAGGAGCACTTCAGCAGGTCGCCGCTCTCTCCGAGTCGTGCCATGGCACCGCTCCTTCCCCGTCGGTGAGTGAGAGCCTAGCGCCGCGCGCCGACAGGATCGTGCAGCATGACGCGTGGCGTCGGTTCGCGCCGGCACGCGCGCGGCTAGCGTGGATGCGTGATCCCGACCCTCGCCCTCGCCGCCGCCGCGGCGCTCGTCCTGCCCCTGCCTGCCCACGCGACGATCGTCGACACGAACCCGCAGGACGGCGCGACGATCACGTCGGTCCCCGCGGCCTTCACCGTGACGGCGAGCGAGGACGTGCTCGCGATCGACGGCTCCACGTCGAACGTCATCCTCATCACCGACCAGGCCGGCCTGTACTACGGCGACGGCTGCACGAGCGCGCAGGGCCCCACGCTCTCGACGACCGCGGCGCTCGGCGAGGCCGGCCTCTACACGATGCGCTACGGGCTCGTCTCGGCCGACGGCCACCCGATCGAGGGCGTCGTGACGTTCGCGTGGCAGCCCGGACCCGACGCCGTCGAGGTGCCCGGCACCGCCGGCGCGCCCGTCTGCGGTGCCGCCGCGCCGACGCCGAGCGCGTCGCCCAGCGCGGAGCCGAGCGCGTCGCCCGAGCCCTCCGCATCCGCCTCGGCCGAGCCGTCGACGACGAGCGAGCCGCCGTCGTCGAGCACGGCGCCGTCGACGCCGCCCACCGGCGGCGACGACGAGGGCGGCCTCTCCCCCTTCGCGTGGATCGGCATCGGCCTCGCGCTCGTCGCGGGCGTCGTCGGCGTGCTCGTCGCGACCCTCCGGGGCCGCCGCGGCAGGGATGCGGGCTCCGACGACGGCGGGACCGACGCACCCTGACGACGTCCGCACCGGCGCACGACGAAGGCCCCCGCGTCGCGGGGGCCTTCGTGCGTGGTCGGGAGGGTCTCAGCCCAGCAGCGCCGGCTGGGTCTTCCGCGACGTGAGCACCTGGTCGATGATGCCGTACTCGCGCGCCTCCTCCGCAGAGAGGAAGGTGTCGCGCTCGATGTCCTTCGACACCTTCGCGACCTCCTGCTTGGTGTGCGACGCGAGCGTCTCCTCGAGCCACTCGCGCATCCGCAGCACCTCGCGCGCCTGGATCTCGATGTCCGAGGCCTGGCCGCGCGACGCGTCGGACGTCGCGGGCTGGTGGATGAGGATGCGGGCGTTCGGCAGCGCCAGGCGCTTGCCGGGCTCGCCGGCGGCGAGCAGCACCGCCGCGGCCGACGCGGCCTGGCCGAGGCACACCGTCTGCACCTGCGGACGGATGTACTGCATCGTGTCGTAGATCGCCGTCATGGCGGTGAACGAGCCGCCGGGCGAGTTGATGTACATGACGATGTCGCGCTCGGGGTCCTGCGACTCGAGGACGAGCAGCTGGGCCATGATGTCGTCGGCCGACGCGTCGTCGACCTGCACGCCGAGGAAGATGATGCGGTCCTCGAAGAGCTTGTTGTACGGGTCCTGGCGCTTGAAGCCGTAGGGCGTGCGCTCCTCGAACTGCGGCAGGATGTAGCGCGACTGCGGCAGGGCGAGCGACTGGCCGCCGGCCTGGAACGTGGGGGTCATCGGTTCTCCTCCTGGTCGGTGCCGCCACCGCCGGACACGTCGGACGCCGACGCGCGGAGGTGGTCGACGAAGCCGTACTCGAGCGCCTCCTGCGCCGTGAACCAGCGGTCGCGGTCGCCGTCGGCGTTGACCTGCTCGACGGTCTTGCCCGTGCGCTCGGCCGTGATCTCGGCGAGGCGGCGCTTCATGTCGAGGATGAGCTGCGCCTGGGTCTGGATGTCGCTCGACGTGCCGCCGAAGCCGCCGTGCGGCTGGTGCAGGAGCACGCGGGCGTTGGGCGTGATGTAGCGCTTGCCGATCGTGCCGGACGTGAGGAGCAGCTGCCCCATGGACGCCGCCATGCCGATGCCGACCGTGACGATGTCGTTCGGCACGAACTGCATGGTGTCGTAGATCGCCATGCCCGCCGTGACCGAGCCGCCGGGCGAGTTGATGTAGAGGTAGATGTCCTTGTTGGGATCCTCGGCCGCGAGCAGCAGGATCTTCGCGCAGATCTCGTTCGCGTTGTCGTCGCGCACGTCCTCGCCGAGCCAGATGATGCGGTCTCGCAGCAGCCTGTCGAAGACGGTGGGCGGGAAGGCGGTTTCAGCCACGTCATGCTCCTTCGTTCGGTGCAACCCTATGGGGGTGGAACGCGCCGCCCGGGCGCTGTTCGCCGCAGGCGTGCGGGGACGACGAAGGGGCCCGACCGCGAGCGGTCGGGCCCCTTCGGCCGGTCAGTCCTGCGCGTCGGCGGCGATGCGCGCCTCGGCCTGGCGGATGGCCGCCTCGACGTCGCTCTCGGTCGTCTCGGGCTCCGTCTGCGTGAACTCCGACAGGTCGATCGTCTCGCCGTTCGCGTCCTTGACCTCGACCTGGCCGAGCGCCCACGTGAGCGCCTTGCCGCGGAGCAGGTCCGCGAGGATCGTGGGCAGCTGGCCGTTCTGCTGGAGGATCTCGACGAGCTCCTGCGGCGGCATCTGGTACTGGGCCGCCATCTGCATGACGTACTGCGACAGCTCGGTCTGCGAGACCTGCAGGTCCTGCTCCTCGGCGATGCGATCGAAGAGGATGCCGGAGCGGATCTGCTTCTGCGTCTCCTCCTGCACCTCGGCGCGATGGACGTCGTCCTCGAGGCGGTTCTCGCTCTCGAGGTGACGGTGCACCTCGTCCTCGACGGCCTGCGTCGGCACGGGGATGTCGGCGTCGGCGACGAGCGCCTCCTGCAGCGCCTGGCGGGCGTCCTGCGCCTGGCGCAGCGTCTCGCGGCGCGCCACGGTCGACGCGAGGTCCTCGCGGAGCTCGGCGATCGTGTCGAACTGGCTCGCCATCTGCGCGAAGTCGTCGTCCGCCTCCGGCAGCTCGCGCTCCTTCACGGCGGTGACCGTGACGGCCACCTCGGCGTCCGCCCCGGCGTGCTCGCCGCCGACGAGCGTCGACGTGAAGGTGGTCTCCTCGCCGGCCGTCAGCGTCTCGACCGCGTCGTCGATGCCGTCGAGCAGCTCGCCCGAGCCGACCTCGTAGGAGACGCCCGAGGCGCGATCGACCTCGGCGCCGTCGATCGTGGCGACGAGGTCGAGGGTCACGAAGTCGCCCTTGGCGGCCGGGCGGTCGACGGTGACGAGCGTGCCGAAGCGCGAGCGCAGCGTGTCGAGCTCGGCGTCGACGGCCTCGTCGCCGATGGCGACGGGGGCGACCTCGATGACGCGACCCTCGAGGGTCGGCATCTCGAAGTCGGGGCGGACGTCGACCTCGATCTCGAGCACGAGGTCGCCGGAGTAGTCCTTCACCTCGGGCCACGTGGCGATGTCGGCGCTCGGGCGTCCGAGGGGCTTGATGCCGGACTCGGCCACGCCGGCGCGGTAGTGCTCGTCGATCGACTCCGACACGGCCTGGCTCAGCACCTGGTCGCGCCCGATGCGCTGGTCGATGATGGCGGCAGGGACCTTGCCCTTGCGGAAGCCGGGGATCTGGATCTGCTCCGCGATCTCCTTGTAGGCAGCGTCGATGGCGGGACGCAGCTCCTCGGGCGTCACCGCGATGGTGAGCTTCGCGCGCGTCGGCTCGAGCTGCTCGACCGTGGTCTTCACGTGGGTCGTCTCCTGATGATCGGATTCGGGTGGTCGTCGTGCGGGGTCGGGGCGGCGGGATTCGAACCCGCGGCCTCCCGCTCCCAAAGCGGGTGCTCTAGCCAGGCTGAGCTACGCCCCGTGGGCGCCTGGCTCCAGGCAGGAGCCGCACCGAGCGATCCTATCCCACCGCCCGCCGGCGTCGGTCGACCCTGGCAATCCGCCATGCGAGCCGCTCCGAACACGCTGCGTGACGACGATCCCGGCCTCCTGGCAATCCCAGGGCGCTGGAGGACGGCGTGGGATGCTGGTGCGCGTGCAGTCCGTGCCCGAGCCCAGCCCCGTGACGTCGTCGCGGCGGGCGACCGACGTCGACGAGGCGCTCGTGCGCGTCGCCGGCGGCGATCGCGAGGCGTTCGCGGTCGTCTACGACGCGCTGTCGGCCCGGGTCTTCGGACTCGTGCTGCGCGTGCTCGTCGATCGCTCGCAGGCGGAGGAGGTGACCCAGGAGGTGTTCGTGGACATGTGGCGCAAGGCGCGGTCCTTCGACCCCTCCCGCGGCTCCGCCGTCGGCTGGTCGCTCGCGCTCGCGCACTCGAAGGCCGTCGATCGCGTGCGGTCGTCGCAGGCGCAGCGCGATCGCGACGAGCGCATCGGCATCCGCGACTCCGCGGCGCCGTTCGACGTCGTGAGCGAGACCGTCGACGTGAAGGTCGAGGGCGACCGCGTCCGCGCGGCCCTCGCGACGCTCACGGACGCGCACCGCGAGGCCATCGTGCTCGCCTACTTCGGCGGGCTGACGCAGACGGAGATCGCCGAGCGGCTGGACGCGCCGCTCGGCACGGTGAAGACGAGGCTGCGGGACGGCATGATCCGTCTGCGCGCCGCATTGGGGGTGTCGTGATGACCGATCGCGACGACGACATCGCGGCCCGGGCGCTCGACGCGCTCGGCCCGCAGGAGCGGCGGCGCTTCGACGCCGCCGCGGACGACCAGGCGCTCGCCGAGCTCGCGAGCATGCAGGAGGCGGCCGCCGCGCTCTCGGAGCCCATCGCCGCGGAGCCGCCCGCCGCGCTGCGTGCGAGCATCCTCGCGCAGATCGCGTCGACCGAGCAGCTCTCGCCCGAGCAGATCGCCGCCGAGGAGGCGCCGAACGTCACGCGCATGGAGCGTCGGCGCTCGCAGGAGGCGGCGGAGGACGGCGACCGCGAGCCCGAGCTGGTCGGCGGCGGCTCGACGATCGAGGGTCCGCGCTCGCTCGAGGCGCGCCGCCGCTGGTTCCGGCGGCCGGCGTCGCTGCTCGCGGCTGCCGCTGCCGCCGTCGTGCTGCTCGTGGGCGGCATCGGCATCGGGCAGGCCATCCGCACGCCCGATCCCGTGTCGACGCTCGTGCACGCAGCCGACGTCCGCACCCAGACCGCATCGCTGCCGGACGGTGCGCGCGCGACGCTGCTCTGGTCGCTCGAGCAGGGCGATGCCGCGCTCGTCGTCGAGGGCCTGGCGGCGCTCGACGCCGACGAGACCTACCAGGCGTGGTTCATGCCCGCCGAGGGCGACCCGATCCCCGCGGGCACCTTCGCGGGCGGCGACGGCAGCGTCGTGCACGCCCTCGACGGCGAGATGCACGAGGGCGAGGGCGTCGCGGTGACCGTCGAGCCCGAGGGCGGCTCCGAGCAGCCCACGTCGCAGCCGATCCTCGTCATGACCACGTAGGTCCCAGGCCCGCACGACGACGCCCCCGGCTCGATGGAGCCGGGGGCGTTCGTCGTGCGCGCGGCAGACCGGTGGGAGGATGCGGCCGTGCCGCCGTATGCCCGCCCCGCGATCGCCGCGCCGCCGGTCCTCGACCACGACGGCGCGCCGATCCCATACGGCGAGCGGTGGGGGTGGGACGGACCTCCGGAGGAGGCGTACTCGGTCGACGCCCATCCCGAGCGCTTCGCACCGCTCCATGCCGTCGCTGACGCACTCGTCGCCCACCTCCTCTCGACGTACGACGTGTTCGCCGAGTCCGTCGACGGCGCCACGCTCCTGCCGGGCTCGGCGCGGGTGGTGCTGCGAGCCGTGCGGCTGCGTCCCGCCTGCGACGACGCGGCAGGGCTCACGATCGGTTGGACCGTCTACCCGAGCGTGATCGTGCGCGCCGGCGCCGACGCCCGCGCGGTGGCACCCGTCTGCGGATGCGAGGCGTGCGACGAGACGTGGGATCGGGCGGCCGACGAGCTCGAGCGATTCGTGCTCGCGGTGGCTGACGGCCGACTCCAGGAGTCGCTCGACGACGATCGCGTCGGCGTCGCCGTCGAGGCACCGGAGGGCTCGTCGAGCGGGTGGACGATCGAGCACGACGCAGCACGACGCGCCGAGATCGGCGCGATCCTGGACGCCCGCCAAGGTGTCCGATGGCGGTCGTGGCCGCTGCGGGGCGAGGAGCGCTCCGGGGGGTGAGGCACGGCGGAGGTGCGAGGACAGGAGGCACCTCCGCCGTGCGTGCGTGCTTCGGAGCCGACCTCCCTCGCGGATGGAGGGGCTCCTCATCCGATGCCATCCGACCGACTTCCAATCCATCCCGACCGGTGCTCCGAAGCAATGACATGCCCGGCGTTCGCCGGGAACCCGTTCCAGCGATGGACAGTGGAAGGAGAGCTGTGATGCTCACCCGGAAGAACCCGCTCACCGCGGGACTCGTCATGGCAGGCGTCGCGACGTTCGCCCTCGTCGGCTGCTCGACCGGCTCGGACTCGGGCTCCGGCTCGGGCGAGTCCGAGGCCCCGGAGTCGTCGGCCTCGTCGTCGCCGATGGAGTCCGACTCGTCGATGGACCCGGCTGCGAACCTCGTCGGCTCGGGTTGCGCCGCCTACGCGGAGCAGGTGCCCGACGGCGCCGGCTCGGTCGAGGGCATGTCGCAGGACCCCGTCGCCACGGCGGCCTCGAACAACCCGCTCCTCACGCAGCTCACGGCTGCCGTGTCGGGCCAGCTGAACCCCGACGTCGACCTCGTCGACACGCTGAACAGCGGCGAGTACACGGTCTTCGCGCCGGTCGACGACGCGTTCGCCGCCCTGCCGGCCGACACCGTCGCCACGCTGCAGACGCCCGAGGGTGCTGCCACGCTGACCTCGGTGCTGACGTACCACGTCATCGAGGGCCAGATCGCTCCCGACGACATCGACGGCGAGCACACCACGCTCAACGGCGCCACGCTGACCGTCACGGGCTCGGGCGACGACATCATGGTCAACGACACCGCGACCGTCATCTGCGGTGGCGTCCAGACGGCGAACGCGACCGTCTACCTCATCGACCAGGTGCTGATGCCCCCGATGTGATGATGCGCTCGCGCATCCTCTGATCGACACGGGATGGGACGGGGTCGGCCTTCGGGCCGGCCCCGTCTCGCGTGCGCGGTGAGGACTCAGCCGCCGATGGCGTTCATCCCGCGCGACGGCTGCAGGAAGCCAGGATCGTCGATGGCATGGCCGGGCAGCTTGCCGCGGATGCACGCGCGCAGCACGGCGTCGATCGCCGCGTCGCTCGGGTCGGCGCCGCGCAGCACGGGCAGCAGGTCGTACTCGCTCGTCGAGAACAGGCAGTTGCGCAGCTGCCCGTCGGCGGTGAGCCGCAGACGGTCGCAGTCGCCGCAGAAGGGTGCGGTCACCGAGGCGATGACGCCCACGGTGTACGGGCGGCCATCGCCGTCCGCCGTGCCGGCGAGCGTCCAGCGCTCGGCCGGCGCGCCGCCCCGTCCGGGCACGGGGACGAGCTCCCACCGTGCCGAGAGCGCCGTCAGGATCTCCTCGCGCGTGACCATCGACGCGCGATCCCACGTGTGGCCGGCATCCAGCGGCATCTGCTCGATGAAGCGCAGCTGCGCGTCGTGCGCGATCGCGAACGCCACGAGGTCGACGAGCTCGTCGTCGTTGACGCCGCGCATCGCGACGGCGTTGAGCTTCAGCGGCCGCAGGCGCGACGCGCGCGCCGCCTCGATGCCCTCGAGCACGTCGGCGAGGCGGTCGCGGCGGGTGAGCGCGGCGAAGCGCTCGCGGTCGATCGTGTCGATCGAGACGTTGAGGCGTGACAGTCCCGCATCCACGAGCGCGGGCAGCAGCGCCGCGAGCCGGATGCCGTTCGTCGTCATCGCGACGTGCAGCCGCTCGCCGTCGACGCCGACGATGCGCGAGAGCCGGGCGACGACCTCGACGATGTCGGGACGCAGCAGCGGCTCGCCACCGGTGAGCCGGAGGGTCGTGATGCCGGACGCCGCGGCGACGCGCGCGACGCGCTCGATCTCGTCGAGCGTGAGGATGCTCGACCGGGCGAGCCACTCCATCCCCTGCTCGGGCATGCAGTACGTGCAGCGCAGCGAGCACCGGTCGGTGAGCGAGATGCGCAGGTCGCGGTGCACGCGGCCGAAGCCGTCGACGAGCGGGCCCGAGCCGGTCTCGGCCGACTCGACGTCCGGCCGGCGACGACCGATCGAGACGGGCGTCGCGGTCATGCGCGCGCCTCGCCCCGCGTCGTGCGCGCCGGCTCCATGCCCCGACGCTACCGGCATCGACGGGCGCGCGGGGTTCGACGATCCCGCGTCCGCCCGTGGCGCAACGACCCATCCGGTGGGCCGTCCGCTCCGTACCGGTCAGCGCTGCACGAGGCGCACGGCATCGCGCGGCACGTGCAGCTCGACCTCGTCGCCGGGCGCGACCGCGAGCGCGGCGGCCTGCGCGATCGGCACCTCCGCCGCGACCGTCTGGCCGCCGGCACGCGTCGCGGTCACGATCCGCACGCCGCCGAGCGTCGCCTCGATGCGCACGATGCGCGCGCGCCACGCGTCGACCGATCCGTGGTCGGCCGCACCGACGGCGTCGCCGGGTGCGCGCACGGCCACGGCGGACGGCGGGAACACGGCGGCCGACGCACGTGGCGTCGCCCCGCGTGCGTCGCGCTGGGACGCCGGACGCAGCACGACATCGCCGTCGTCCGACGTCCACACGCCGCCGTCCTGCGTGCCCGTGAGCCGCACGAGCCCCGCGATCGCCGCGGCGAAGCGGCTCGCCGGCGCCTCGAGCACGCGGCGGACGGCGTCGTGCTGCACGATGCGGCCCTGCTCGAGGATCGCGAGGTCGTCGGCCACGGCGACGGCGTCGATGACGTCGTGGGTCACGAGCACCGTCGTCGTGCGCGTCGCGGCGACCTGCTCGGCGAGCACCGCCCGCACGTCGGCCGCCGTCTCGGCGTCGAGCGACGTCAGGGGCTCGTCGAGCAGCAGGAGGCGGGGGGCGGCTGCGAGGGCGCGCGCGAGCGCGACGCGCTGCTGCTGCCCGCCCGAGAGCGCCGCCGGTCGCCGCTCGGCGAGCGCACCGAGGCCGACGCGATCGAGCCACGCGCGTGCCTGGATGCGCGCCTCCCTGCCGCCCACGCCGTGCGATCGCAGGCCGAAGGCGACGTTCTGCGACGCCGACAGGTGCGGGAACAGCCGGGCGTCCTGGCCGAGCAGCACGGCGCCGCGGTGCATGGGCGCGACGCTGATGCGCGCATCGTCGACGACGCGATCGCCGATGCGGACGCTGCCGCGCGTCGGGCGGAGGAGGCCGGCCAGCGTGCGCAGCAGCGTCGACTTGCCGGCGCCGCTCGGCCCCATGACGGCGAGCACGCCGCCCGCGTCGACCTCGATCGCCGCGTCGAGCACGAGGTCGCCGCGCTCGACGACGAGCTCGGCGTCGAGCCCCGCCGTCGTCACCGCGGCGCTCCAGGACGCCACGCGCGGACGACGAGCAGGACGGCGACGGACGTGACGAGCAGCAGCAGCGACAGCGCGATGGCCGTGTCCTGGCTCACGCCCGCGCCGTTGAAGGCCGTGTAGATCGCGAGCGGCATCGTCTGCGTGACGCCCGGGGCGTTGCCTGCGAACAGCGCCGTCGCGCCGAACTCGCCGATCGCGCGGGCGAAGCAGAGGATGACGCCGGCGACGAGCCCCGGTGCGGCCAGCGGCAGGGTGACCCGCAGCAGGATGCGCCAGCGTCCCGCGCCGAGCGCCGCGGCCGTCTCCTCGTAGCCGACGCCGACCGAGCGCACGGCGCCCTCCACGGCGAGCACGAGGAAGGGCAGCGCGACGAAGGTCTGCGCGAGCACGACGGCCGGCGTCGTGAAGGGCACGCGGAAGCCCCAGTCGGCGAGGATCGGGCCGAGCCACCCGGTGCGGCCGAAGAGGAAGAGCAGCGCGACGCCGCCGACCATGGGCGGCAGCACGAGCGGCACGGTCACGATGGCGCGCAGCAGCGCTGCGAGCCGATCCCCAGCGCGCGCGATGCAGAGCGCGATGGGCACCCCCAGGACGACGCAGAGCGCCGTGGCCGCGAGCCCGGTCTGCAGCGAGAGCCCGAGCGCCGACAGCGCCGCGGGCGCCGTGACGTCGTCGACGATCGTCGACCAGTCGGCACGTCCGACGAGCGCGACGAGCGGCACCACGAGCAGCGCGATGCCGAGCACGACGGGCACGAGCAGCGATCGAGGCACGAAGCCGCGGCCGCTCGCCGCATCCGTCACGGCGCTCACGGCGCGCCGAAGCCGAGGCCGGCGAGCACCGCGCGCCCCTCCTCGCTCGTCACGAACGCGACGAAGGCCGCGGCGACGTCCGGATCGGCCGCGTCGTCGAGGGCGACGATCGGATACGTGTTCACGACCTGCTCGGCCCCCGCGACCTCGATGGACTCGACGTCGGCGCTGGCCGCCGCGTCGGTGACGTACACGAGTCCGGCGTCGGCCTCGCCCGCGGCGACCTTCGCCAGGACGGCGGTGACGGACTGCTCGGCGCTGTCGATCGACGGCACGACCCCGGCGTCCTCGAGCAGCGCCTGCGACGCGGCGCCGCACGGCACCTCGGGCGCGCACAGCACGACGGTGCGATCCGGATCGGCGAGGCCGTCCAGGCCCTCGACGTCGCCGGGGTCGCCGATCGGCACGACGAGCACGAGCGTGTTCGTCGCGAACGCCACGGGATCGGTCGCGAGGCCGGCCTCGACGACGCGGGCCATCGTCGCCTCGTCGGCGGAGGCGAAGACGTCGGCCGGCGCGCCCTCGACGATCTGGGTCGCGAGCGTCGACGAGCCGTCGTAGGCGATGGGGCGCACGTCGACGCCCGGATGCTGCGCCTCGAACTCGGCGGCGAGCTCGTCGAACGCCGTCGTGAGCGAGGCGGCGGCGAAGATCGTGAGCTCGCCGTCGAGGGCGGTCCCCTCGGTGGCTTGGGACGAGGCGGTCGGTGCGTCCTGCGCGCTCGCGCAGCCCGCGAGGGCGAGGGTCAGGGCGGCGACTGCTGCGGCGATCGGTGCGCGCGACGGCCGGGCTGCGGCGCTCATCGGCTCGGCGCCTCGACGATGACCGTCGTCGCCTTGACGACGGCGACGGCGAGCGAGCCCGGCTCGAGGGCGAGGTCGTCGACCGCCTCGGCGGACATGAGCGACACGACGCGATGCGGCCCCGCCTGCAGGTCGACCTGCGCCATCACGCCGTCGCGCTGCACGCGCGTCACGAGCCCGACGAAGCGGTTGCGTGCGCTCGAGAGCACGTCGGTGGGATCGGCCGCGGCGCTCGCGAGCGCGGCGGCGTGGGCCGCGAGCGGCGCGCCGGGGATGCGCACGGGGCTCTCGCCCGTCGTCGGCAGCGCGCCCTGCTCGACCCAGCGACGCACCGTGTCGTCGCTGACGCCGAGCAGTCGGGCCGCCTCGGCCACACGATAGGAGGTCATGGCCCGAACGTAGTCGCATCTGCGTCGCATGGAGAGGGTTCGGAGCCGCAGATGCGGCGGATCGCGGCACGACGTCCGATCCATGGGCGCACGGCCTAGCCTTGCGGCATGCCGCTGCCGCCGCTGGTCGAGCCCGTCGAGTCCCTGAGCGACGCCGAGCGCGCGCGCACCGCGAGGCATGCCGTGCTCGCGGGCTTCGGCGAGGTCGGCCAGCGTCGCCTCGCCGCCGCCCACGTCGCGGTCGTCGGCGCCGGTGGCCTCGGCTCCCCCGTCGTCCTCGCACTCGCCGCCGCCGGCGTCGGCACGCTGACGGTGATCGACGACGACGTCGTCGATTCCTCGAACCTGCAGCGGCAGGTGCTGCACCGGCTCGCCGACGTCGGCGCACGGAAGACGGCCTCCGCAGCGCGCGTCGCCGCCGACCTCTCGCCCGAGACGCACGTGCGCGAGATCCACGACCGGCTGGACGCGACGAACGCGCAGACCCTGCTCGCCGGCGCCCACGTCGTCGTCGACGGGTCCGACGCGTTCGCGACGCGCGCCGACGTCGCGGCCGCCTGCGAGCGCCTGGGCGTGCCGCTCGTGTGGGGCGTGGTGCAGGAGTTCCACGCGCAGGTGACCGTGCTGTGGTCGCGGCCGCCCGCGGGTGCCGATCCGGTGCTCCTGACGGACCTCTACCCGCCCGAGACGGTCGGCGACGTGCCGACGTGCGCGCAGGTGGGCGTGCTCGGTGCGCTGTGCCTGCAGGTCGGCGGCCTCATGGCCCTCGAGGTCGTGAAGCTCGTCGCCGGCATCGGCGAGCCGCTGCTCGGCCGCGTCGTCGTCGTCGACGCGCTGCAGGGCCGGCAGAGCGAGGTGCCGCTGCGGTCGTCGCGCGTCAGCCGGACCCCGGCCGCGGCGCCGACGCGACCCACCATCCCGCACGTCGCCCTGGCCGACGCCCTCGCGGCGCAGGCGGCAGGGGCCACGATCCTCGACGTCCGCGAGCCCGCCGAGACGGCGACGGGGGTCATCCCCGGATCCGTGCTCCTGCCGCTCGCCGACCTGCTCGCGAGGCCCGACGCGGTCGGCCCCGGCCCCGTCGTCGTCGTGTGCCAGCGCGGACCGCGCGCCGTCCGTGCCGCGGCTGCGCTGCGCGAGATGGGCGTCGAGGCATCCGTCCTGGCCGGCGGCATCGAAGCCCTCGGACAGGAAGGGCGGCCGGCATGAGCGGGATGCGCACCGTCGAGGAGCACCTCGGCGCCGTGCTCGCGCTCGTGCGCCCGCTGGGCACGCGCGTCGTGCCGGTGCAGGTGGCGCACGGCGCCGTCCTGCGCGTACCGGTGCTCGCCGCCAACGACATCCCGGCGTTCGACAACTCGGCGATGGACGGCTTCGCCGTGCGCCACGCCGACGTCGCCGCTGCGAGCGCCGACGCGCCCGTGCGACTCGCCGTCGTCGCCGACGTGCCCGCCGGCAGCGGCGCGGATCCTCGTCTCGAGGCCGGACAGGCGGCACGCATCATGACGGGCGCCGCGTTGCCGAGCGACGCCGACGCGATCGTGCCCTTCGAGGACACCCTCGGCGGCCTCGCCGACTCGCTCGACACGGCGGCCGTCGTCGCCGCTCCGCGCGCCGCGGGCGTCTTCGTGCGGCGCGCGGGGCAGGACGTGCGCCGCGGCGACGTGGTGCTCGAGGCGGGCGTGCGGATGGGCCCCCTGCAGTGCTCGGCGGCGGCGGCAGCGGGCGTCGGCGAGCTCGTCGTCTCCGAGCGCCCGCGGGTCGCGGTGGTGTCGACCGGCTCGGAGCTCGTGGAGCCCGGCGCGGCCCTGACGCGCGGCCGCATCCCCGACTCCAACGGGGTGCTGCTCGCGTCGCTCGCCCGCGACGCCGGCGCGGACGTCGTGCTGCAGGCGACGATCGACGACGAGGGCGCCGGCCTGCGGCGCCTCGTCGACGAGCTGGCGCGCACCGACCTCGTGATCCTCTCCGGCGGCGTGAGCGCCGGTGCCTACGAGGTCGTCCGCACCGAGCTCGCCGACGCGATGGACTTCGTGCGCGTCGCGATGCAGCCGGGCAAGCCGCAGGGCCTCGGACGGCTGCCGAGCGGCACGGTGCTCGTCGGCCTGCCCGGCAATCCGGTGAGCGCCGCCGTCTCGTTCGAGACCTTCGTGCGCCCCGCGCTGCTGGCGATGCAGGGCCGCGTCGGCGGCGAGCGACCGCGCCTGCGCCTGCCCGCGACCCAGGGATGGACGACGCCGCCTCGGCGACGCCAGCACCTGCCTGCCGTCGTCGATCGCAGCGATCCCGCTCGTTGGACCGTCGCGCCCGCCTCCGCGGGCGGCTCCGGCTCGCACCTCGCCGGCGGGCTCGGGCGCGCCGAGGCCTACGTCGTCGTGCCCGCCGAGGTCGAGGCCGTGGCGGTCGGCGACCTCGTCGATGTCATGCTGATCGCATGAGCCTCACGCACCTCGACGATGCCGGCCACGCGCGCATGGTGGATGTGACGGCGAAGCAGCCCACCGTGCGCTCGGCGAGCGCACGCGGGTTCGTGCGCTGCTCGCCCGAGGTCGTCCAGATCCTCCGCGACGGCTCCGCGCCGAAGGGCGACGTGCTCGCCGTCGCGCGCATCGCCGGCATCCAGGCCGCGAAGCGCACCCCGGACCTGCTGCCGCTCGCGCACGTCATCGGCGTGCACGGGGCCGTCGTGGACCTCGAGGTCGTCGACGGGGGCGTCGAGGTGGCCGCGACCGTGCGCACGGCCGACCGCACCGGCGTCGAGATGGAGGCGCTCACGGCGGTCTCCGTCGCGGCCCTCGCCATCGTCGACATGGTGAAGGGCATGGATCGCGCGACGTCGATCGAGCACGTCCGCATCACGGCGAAGGAGGGCGGCCGATCGGGCGCCTGGACCCGCGACGAGACGGGCGAGCGATGA
This sequence comes from Agrococcus sp. SGAir0287, assembly GCF_005484985.1. Taxonomy (NCBI): domain Bacteria; kingdom Bacillati; phylum Actinomycetota; class Actinomycetes; order Micrococcales; family Microbacteriaceae; genus Agrococcus; species Agrococcus sp. SGAir0287. The sequence goes on along the minus strand of NZ_CP027942.1, from coordinate 1,271,026 downwards.
CGCGCGTGCGCTACTTCGCGGCCGCCGAGGAGCTCGCGGGCGTCGCGAGCGAGCAGCGCCATGAGCCTACGCTCGGCGCGCTCCGCGAGGCGCTCACGCGCGAGCGCCCCGGCCTCGGCGGCATCCTCCCCCGCTGCGCCGTCCTCGTCGACGGCGCACGCGTCGACGACGACGCACCGCTGGGCGACGACGTGCTCGTCGACGTCCTGCCCCCGTTCGCGGGCGGCTGACGACCGGGCACGACGAGCGCGGCTCAGCCGCCGAGTCCCTTCCAGGCGGTCGTGCCGTCGGCCTCCACCTGGCGCTTCCACATCGGCAGGTCCGTCTTGATGGTCTCGATGACGGCGCGGCAGACGTCGAACGCCTCCGCGCGGTGGGGCGAGGAGACCGCCACGACGACGGCGAGGTCGCCGACGGCGAGCCTCCCGACGCGGTGGCTCACGGCGACGCTCGCCCCCGTCCCGGCGACGGCGCGCTCGGCGATCGCGTGCAGCGTCGCTGCGGCGTCGGGATGCGCGGAGTACTCGAGCGCGACGACGGCGCCCGAGGCATCGGGATCGTGGTCGCGCACGCGCCCCACGAACGACGTCGTCGCGCCCGCCGCGGCGTCGTCGACGGCGTCGAGGTGCTCGGCGACGTCGAGCGGCGCGTCCCCGATGCGCGCGAGGCGCACGCTCACGGGTGGTCGGCGCCGTCGAGCTGATGGACGACGTGGGCCGCGACCGACAGCACCACCGGCATCCCCGTCGTCACCGCGTTCGGCGATCCCGGCAGGTTGACGACGAGCGCGCCCTGCGCGATGCCGGCGAGGCCGCGCGAGAGCATGCCCTGCGGGAGCTCGGCGGTGCCGAGCCTGCGCAGCTCCTCGGCGATGCCGGGCACGTGCACGTCGAGCACCTGCGCCGTGCCCTCCGGCGTCACGTCGCGCGGCGCGAGGCCCGTGCCGCCCGTCGTCACGACCACGCGGGCGCCCCCGGCGATCGCGGCGCGCAGCGCCTCGGCCACGCTGTCCACGCCGTCGGGCACGATCGTCGCGTCCGGGCAGTCGAAGCCCGCGGCGCGCAACGCGTCGACGGCGATGGGGCCGCCCGCGTCGCGGCGTGCGCCGCTCGCGGATCGGTCGGAGACGGTGATGACGGCGGAGAGGTGCGGCATGCGCTCACCCTACGCGCGACGGCGTTCGCGAGCGGCGCATCTCAGCCCCGCACGGTGACGAGCGGCCGCTGCCAGCCGGTCGAGCCGTCCGGCGCGATCGGGGCGCGCTCCTCGACCTGCAGCATCCCCGCCTTGTCCGTGGCGCGCACGGCGATGTAGTGGGTGCCCGGCGTCGCGTCCCACTCGAGGTACCACTGCACCCATGTGTCGTCGTTCACGGCCGTCGAGAGGGTCGCCTGCTGCCAGTCGCCGTTGTCGATCTGCACCTCGACCTTCTCGATGCCGACCGTCTGCGCCCACGCCATGCCCGCGATGGCGACGGTGCCGGCGTCGATCGGGGTGTCCGAGCGCGGCGTGTCGACGCGGGAGGAGAGCTTGATGGGCGCCTGGGCGCTGTAGCCGCGCGGCGTCCAGTAGGCCTCGTCCTGCGCGAAGGTCGTCACCTTGAGCCGCGTGACCCACTTCGTCGCCGAGACGTAGCCGTACAGGCCCGGCACGACCATGCGCACGGGGAAGCCGTGCTCGAGCGGCAGCGGCTCGCCGTTCATGCCGATCGCGAGGATGGCGTCGAGCGAGTCGTCCGTGAGCGATGCGAGCGGCGTGCTCGCGGTGTAGCCGTCGACGCTCTCGGACAGGACCATGTCCGCCCCGCTCTGCACGCCCGCCATCGCGAGGACGTCGCGGATGGGCACGCCGAGCCACGTCGCATTGCCGACGAGCCCGCCGCCGACCTGGTTCGAGACGCACGTGAGGGTGATGACGTACTCGTCGACCCCCATGTCGACGAGGTCCTGGAAGGAGAGCTCGACGCGCTGGTCGACCATGCCGTCGATGACGAGCCGCCAGGAGGAGGGATCCACCGCGGGCACCGTGAGCGCGGTGTCGACGCGGTAGAAGTCGGCGTTCGGCGTGAACAGCGGCGAGAGCCCCGGGATGTCGAGCTCGGCGCCGTCCGGGATCGTGACCGTCGAGCCGGGGGTCGGCAGTCGCAGCGCGTCGCGGATGGCCTCGATCGAGGAGGTGGCGGCCGAGGCGAGGCGTGCGCCGACGCCGGCGGCGACCGCGACGACGCTCGAGACGGCCGTGATGACGAGGAACTGCCGGCGATCGACCGCAGCGGTGCGCGACGCGCGCTCGGCGCCGGCGCCCGTGCGTGCGCCGTCGCGCCAGCCGCGCAGCCGTCGCCCGAGCACCAGGAGCAGCGCGGCGCCGGCCAGGGCGCCGAGGACCGTCGGCAGGAACGCGAGCGCAGCGCCGCCGGTGCGCGTCACGGCGGCTGCGGTCGCGAGGGCGCCCGCGAGCAGCACGACGGCGACGCCGAGCGGCGGCCGGACGAGCTGCAGGACGCCGCCGAGCGCGGACGCGATGGCCACGGCGAGGCCGAGGCCGGCGAGCAGCGCGACCTTGTCGGCGTCGCCGAACGTCGAGATCGCGAGCTCCTTGATCGGCTGCGGCACGACGTCGATGACGAAGGAGCCGACCGCGAGGATCGGGCTCGCGGTCGGCGAGACGAAGAACGCGACGGCCTCGGCGACGCCGAGGAACACGAGCCCGCTCGCGATGCCCGAGAGCGCGCCCCAGAGCAGGAACCGCCGTCCGCCGCGCCTGCTGTCGTGCCGTGCCATCATCGCCCGCCCTCCGTCGTCGACCGCGTGTGATCGTCGGCCTCGTGATGTGGTTCGGAGCGGTGCGACGGATGGATCCCGACGAGCGTGTAGCGTGGAGAGGTCGCGCGGCCCGGCCGCGCAGCGCCGGGGGTGTAGCTCAATGGTAGAGCTCCAGTCTTCCAAACTGGTGGCGCGGGTTCGATTCCCGTCACCCCCTCCAACCGACCTCCTCCGCGCGTCTCAGCCGGCCGCGGCCGGCTCGGCCTCCCGATGCCAGCGCCGCGCACCCAGGGCGTTGCCGACCGCGCGCACGCCGAGTGCGAGCAGCGCGAAGCCGACGATCATGACGCCGACGAGCGCTACGACGACGCCGTAGCCGCCGACGGCGTCGTCGGAGAAGAACGGGTAGGCGTACCAGCCGGTGAGCGCCTCGCGCACGAGCGACGCCGCGGCGTAGACGGCCGGCCACACCATCCACCAGCCGACGACGCGCAGCGGGATGCGCCGCCGCGGCGGCCAGAGGATCCAGTCCACGATGCCCGCTGCCGGCAGGACGAAGTGCACGACGGTGTTGACCCACGGGGTGATGCTCGAGATGTCCACGTCGGTGAGCAGCGTGTTGAACACGAGGCCGACGAAGGCGATGTAGACGACGGCCGCGCCGCGCAGCGCGACGTCGGTCGACGACGGATCGGTCCGGCCGCGGATGAGCCGCACGGCGCTCACGACGAACACGATCGAGATCATGATGTTCGAGAGGTTCGTGAAGTACCAGAAGTAGTCGGGCACGCTGTAGCCGCGTGGGATGTGGACCGCGACGAGCTGGTACGTCATCGCCGTGATCGACAGCGCGGCGGCGCCGAGCCGCAGCGCGATCGCGACGACGCGCGACGTGTGCGCGCCGCTCACGCGCGCCCGACCGCGTCCGGCTCGGCGGCGCCGGCGCCGCCTTCCTCCGCCTCGTCCTCCCAGCGACGCCCGTGCAGCCAGTTCCCGAGGCCCCACACGACGAGCGACAGCACGAGGAATCCGACGACCATCGCGAGGCAGAGCAGCAGCACGCCGCCGTAGCCGCCCGATCGCGCCGGGTCGAAGAAGGGATACGGGTAGAACCCGTCGACGAACCCGCCGCGGACGACGGCGGCGATCGCGTACACGGCGGGCCAGATCATCCACCAGCCGATCACGGACAACGGCAGCCGACGCCTCGGCGGCCAGAGGATCCAGTCGACGAGTCCCAGCACGGGCACGACGAAGTGCACGATGCCGTTGACCCACGGCCGCAGGGTGCCGAGGTCGACGTCGGTGAGCAGCGTGTTGAACACGAGGCCGACGAAGAGGATGTAGACGACCACGCCGCCGCGCACCGCGACGTCCGTCGCGCTCGGGTCGAGGCGCCCGCGGATGAGCCGGATCGCGCTCACGAGGAACACGATCGAGAGCATGATGTTCGACAGGTTCGTGAAGTACGAGAAGAAGTTCAGCACGCTGTAGCCGAGCGGGATGTGCACGGCGAGCAGCTGGTAGCCGACGGCGAACAGCGACAGCGTGGCGCCGGCCAGGCGCAGCACGATCGCCGCGGTGCGGGAGTCCATGGGGGAACCATAGCCGCGGTGCCGTGCCTCCCGATGGAGGGCGCGCGCGGTCTCGGCCGGGAGGTCGAACGCCGTCAGAGCGCGCGGTCGCGCGCGATGCGCTGGAAGGCGAGCGCGGAGTCCTTGGGCGTGCGCTCCTGCGTGTCGTAGTCGACGCGAACGAGTCCGAAGCGCTTGTGGTACCCCCACGCCCACTCGTAGTTGTCGAGCAGCGACCAGGCGAAGTAGCCCTCGACGGGCACGCCGGCGTCGATCGCGTCGAGGACGGCACCGAGGTGCGCCTCGAGGAACGCGACGCGCTCGGCGTCGTGCACGGCGCCGTCGGCAGCCACGACGTCGTCGTACGCCGCGCCGTTCTCGGTGACCCACAGGTCGACGAGGGCCGGACCGGCGTACTCCTCGTGCACGCGCTGCAGCAGGCGCGTGAGCCCCTCGGGCTGCACCTCCCACCCCATCGACGTCACCGGCAGCCCTCGCGGATGCGCGTGCACGCCGTCGGCGGCGGGATACGGCGAGCGCAGCTCACGGCTCGTCGGCGCATCCTGCTGCAGCGGCACCGCCGGCGCCTCGAACGAGACGGCGTCGCCGTGGTAGTAGTTCACGCCCAGCACGTCGATCGGCGCCGAGATCGAGCCGAGGTCGTTCGGCTGGATCGCATCCGCGAGGCCGAGGTGCCCGACGTCCGCCATGAGGTCCTCCGGGTACGCGCCGCGGAAGATGGGGTCGAGGAAGAACCGGTTGAACTGCCCGTCGATGCGGCGCGCCGCGTCGCGGTCGCCTTCGCTGTCGGGGTCGACGGGGTCGGCGACCGTGAGGTTCAGCGTGATGCCGACCCACGCGTCGGGCGCCGTGGCGCGGATGACGTCGACGCCCAGCCCGTGCGCGAGCAGGAGGTGGTGACCGGCGACGAGGCCGTCGCGCACGCTGCGCCGCCCGGGCGCATGCGCGCCCGCGGTGTACGAGAGGAACGACGAGCACCACGGCTCGTTGAGCGTCGTGATCGTCGGCACGCGGTCGCCGAGCGCCTCGACGACCGTCGCGGCGTACTCGGTGAAGCGGTCGACCGTCTCGCGCGACGTCCATCCGCCGCGCTCTTCGAGCGCCTGCGGCATGTCCCAGTGGTAGAGCGTCAGCCACGGGGCGATGCCCGCGTCGAGCAGCTCGTCGACGAGCCGCCGATAGAAGTCGAGCCCCTCCTCGTTCACCTCGCCGCCGTCCGGACGCACGCGCGACCAGCTGGTCGAGAAGCGGTACGACTGCACGCCCATGTCAGCCATGAGGCGCACGTCGTCGCGGTAGCGGTGGTAGTGGTCGCACGCGACCTCGCCGTCGTGGCCGTCGACGACGGCGCCGGGCACGCGTGCGAACGCATCCCAGATGGAGTCGGTGCGCCCGCCCTCGTGGGCGGCGCCCTCGATCTGGTAGGCCGCCGTGGCGGCGCCGAGCGTGAAGTCTTGGGGCAGCTGACGCACGCGCTCAGGCTACCCACCTATCGTGGTCTCGACAGCGCGTCGCCGACGGCGACCGCGAGAGCAGACGGGAGCACGTCGCACGTGAGCATCCGCCCGAGCGCAGGCAGCCGGCTCGCCGGACTCGGCCTCGTCGCCGTCGCCGTGGGCCTCATCGTCGCCTGCGTGCCGGCGCCCGTCGTGGCGCCCAGCGACCCCGACATCCCGAACGCATCGTCGACGCCCGCCTTCCCGAACCTCACGGATCCGCCGTCGACCGCGGGGCCGAGCGTGCCGCCCGTGCCGACGACGGCCCCCGGCGACTTCGCCTACGGCGACACGATCACGATCCACACCGACCAGGGCACGACGTGGGAGATCACGCCGCTGCGCTCGATCGACCCTGCCGACTCGATCGTGCAGCAGAACGGCTACCAGCCGACGCAGGGCCTGCGCGCCGTCATCCTCGAGCTCACGATCCGCAACGTCGGCGTCGTCACGACGCACCCGTACTACGACATGGCCTTCGCCTACCAGCCGGACAACGCGCCGCGGTACGACCAGAACTCGGGCGCGCTCATCGCAGCGCCGGACGACCTCGGCTACTACCCCGAGATCCAGATCGGCGAGTCGGTGACCGCGGAGATCGTGGTGCAGGTGCCCGAGAACGCGCCGGAGGGCTCGTGGGTCATCGGCGACGGCACGAGCGAGTACCGGTTCCGCTAGCGGCCCGGCTCCGGCAGCGTCAGAGCTGGCACCCGGGGCACCAGTACAGCTTGCGCTGCTGCATGACCTCGAGCGCGACCGTCGTGCCGCACCGCAGGCACGGCAGCCCCTCGCGCTTGTAGACCCAGTGCCGGTCGGCTCGGCTCGCCATCGCGCGCTCGAGGCGCGCTCCGCGGAGCCCGTCGATCGTGAGCATCTGCCCGGTCTCGACGCCGATGCGCAGCAGCCGCACCCAGTCGCGCCAGAGGCCGCGGAGCTCGTCCTGCGACAGCGAGCGCCCCGTGCGGTGCGGGGAGATCCGGGCGCGGAAGAGCAGCTCGGCGCGGTAGACGTTGCCGATGCCGGCGACGACCGTCTGATCCATGAGCAGCTGGCCGATCGGCTGCCGCGACCGCCCGGCGCGCAGGGCGAAGCGTCGCTCGGCGGCGGCCTTCGACTCGAAGAGCGCCTCCGGGTCGGGGCCGAGCCGCTCGGCGACGGCCTCCACCTCGTCGGCCTCGAGCACCTCGCAGACCGTCGGGCCGCGCAGGTCGGCGACCGCCGTCGGCGTGAGGATGCGCACGCGCACCTGCCCGACGGGCGGCGGCGGGAAGTCGGTCGCCTCGAGCGCCGACTCGGCCTCGCCCATCCGCAGCCGCGCGAGCCTCGGCGCGCCGATCGAGGCGAGCGAGTGCTCGAAGGCGCCGTCGGCGACCGTGCCGCGCATGCCCGTCTGCCCGGCGCGTCCGCCCGCGGAGCGCAGCGTGGCGTCCTCGGCGATCGCGCCGGCGAAGTCCCACGCGCCGTAGATGCCGAGGTGCACGTGCAGCCAGCGACCATCGAAGTCGAGCAGCAGGTGCTTGCCGATCGCGCGCGACGCCGTCATCGTGCGCCCGTCGAGCGATGCCGCGCCCTCGGCGAAGCGGCCCTGCGGTGAGGACAGCGCGCACGCATCGCCGACGAAGTTCGCGGCGAACTGCCGCGCGATGCGGTGGACGGAGTGGCCCTCGGGCATGCCTGCGGTGCCGCGCCGTCAGTCGAGCAGGCCCGCGATGCGGCCCGTCGTCTCGTACTCGGCGAGCTGCGCGATGCGGCGCGCATGGCGCTCGACGCCCGAGAACGGCGTCGCGAGGAAGCGATCGATGAGCGCGAGCATCTCGGCCTCGTCGTGCTGCCTCGCGCCGATCGCGATGACGTTCGCGTCGTTGTGCTCGCGCGCGAGCTCTGCCGTCGCGACGCTCCACACGAGCGCGGCCCGCACGCCCTCGACCTTGTTCGCGGCGATCTGCTCGCCGTTGCCCGAGCCGCCGAAGACGACCCCGAGGGCCTCGACGCCCGCGCGCTGGTCGACGACGACGGCACGGGCGGCCGCGATGCAGAAGGCGGGGTAGTCGTCCTCGGCGTCGAAGGCCGTCGGGCCGTGGTCGACGACCTCGTGGCCCGCGGCCTCGAGGTGCGCGACGAGCGTCTTCGAGTACTCGAAGCCGGCGTGGTCGGTCGCGACGTGGATCCTCACTGCGCGCCCTCGTGGAGCAGCGGCCCCACGGTGCGCGAGCGCTTGAGCTCGAAGAAGCCGGGCACGCTCGCCGCGGCGACGACGCCGTCGAAGAGGCGCAGCGCCTCGTCGCCCGTCGGCGCGGGGCTCACGACGGGGCCGAAGAAGGCGACGTCGTCGACCGCGACGACGGGCGTGCCGACGTCGTCGCCGACGAGGTCGATGGCCTCCTGGTGGCTCGCCCGCAGCTGCGCGTCGTACGCGTCGGTCTCGTCCGCGAGCGCGGCGTCGAGGCCGACCTCGGCGAGCGCCTCGGCGACGATGGCGTCGAAGTCGCGTCGCTCGCCGGGGTGGATGCGCGAGCCGAGCGCGTCGTAGAGCGGCTTCACGGCCTGCTCCCCCGCCGTCTCGCGGGCGGCGATGACGAGCCGGGTGAGGCGCAGCGAGCGTGGCATGCGCTTCGCGTACTCCTCCGGCAGGTCGCGGCCCTCGTTGAGGATCGCGAGGGACATGACGCGCCAGTCGACGTCGAATCCGCGCGTGCCGGCCACCTCGCCGAGCCACCGCGACGCCATCCACGCCCACGGGCACGTGGGGTCGAACCACATGCGTACCTGAGTCACGATGCCAGCGTAGCCGCGCGACTACGCTGGAGCGCACGCCCACGAAGCATCGCGAAGGAGCCAGCGTGCCCGCAGAGAACCTCACCCGCCAGGAGGCCCAGGAGCGCGCCGCGCTCATCGACGTCCAGTCGTACGACGTGGCGCTCGACCTCACGACAGGCGACGAGGTGTTCCGCTCGACGACGACCGTGCGCTTCTCCGCGCACCAGGCCGGTGCGTCGACCTTCATCGACCACATCGCGCGCGAGGTGCACGCCGTGACGCTCAACGGCGTCGCGCTCGACGTCGCCGAGGTCGTCGACGGGCCGCGCATCGCTCTGCCCGGCCTGCAGGTCGAGAACGAGCTCACCGTCGTCTCCGACGCGCTGTACGTCAACACCGGCGAGGGCCTCCACCGCTTCGTCGACCCCGTCGACGGCGAGGTCTACCTCTACTCGCAGTTCGAGGTGCCCGACTCGCGGCGCGTGTTCGCCGTGTTCGAGCAGCCCGACCTCAAGGCGACGTTCGCCTTCACGATCACGGCGCCCGCGCGCTGGCAGGTCGTCTCGAACCAGCCCACGCCCGAGCCGACCGTCGAGGGCGAGGTCGGCACGTGGCGCTTCGGCGCGACGCCGCGCATCTCGTCGTACATCACCGCGATCGTCGCCGGCCCCTACTGGGTGACGCGCGACGCGCTGACGAGCGCCTCCGGCGAGGAGATCCCGCTGGGCATCTTCTGCCGCGCCTCGCTCGCGGAGCACATGGACGCCGACGCGATCTTCGCGACGACGAAGGCGGGCTTCGCGTTCTACGAGGAGCACTTCCAGACGCCCTACCCGTTCGACAAGTACGACCAGCTCTTCGTGCCCGAGTTCAACGCCGGCGCGATGGAGAACGCGGGATGCGTGACGTTCACCGAGGCGTACGTCTTCCGCTCGAAGGTGACCGACGCCATCCGCGAGCGCCGCGTCGTGACGATCCTGCACGAGCTCGCGCACATGTGGTTCGGCGACCTCGTCACGATGCGCTGGTGGAACGACCTGTGGCTCAACGAGTCGTTCGCCGAGTGGGCGTCGACGCTCGCGACGGCCGAGGCCACCGAGTGGCGCCACGCGTGGACGACGTTCCAGGCGATGGAGAAGACCTGGGCGTACCGGCAGGACCAGCTGCCCTCGACGCATCCCATCGTCGCCGAGATCCGCGACCTCGAGGACGTGCAGGTCAACTTCGACGGCATCACGTACGCCAAGGGCGGCTCGGTGCTGAAGCAGCTCGTCGCCTGGGTGGGCCTCGAGGCCTTCATGCGCGGCCTCGCCGAGTACTTCCGGAAGCACGCCTACGGCAACACGGAGCTCTCCGACCTGCTCGTCGAGCTCGAGGCCGCGAGCGGGCGCGAGCTCGCCGGGTGGGCGTCGCAGTGGCTCGAGACCGCCGGCGTGAACACCCTGCGTCCCGAGCTCGCCACGACGCAGGACGGCATCATCACCGCGTTCTCGATCGAGCAGACGGCCACGGCCGAGCACCCGACGCTGCGCCCGCACCGCATCGCCGTCGGCTTCTACGCCGAGCGCAAGGGCCGCCTGCAGCGCATCCACCGCGTCGAGCTCGACATCGACGGGGCCTCGACGCCGGTGCCGCAGCTCGTCGGCCACCAGCGCCCCGACCTCGTGCTCCTCAACGACGACGACCTCGCGTACGCGAAGATCCGCCTCGACGAGCGGTCGACCTCGGTCGCGCTCGCAGGGCTGTCGCGCATCGAGGACCCGCTCGCCCGCGCGCTCGTGTGGGGAGCGGCGTGGGATGCGACGCGCGACGGCGAGACGCCCGCGAGCGACTACGTCGAGCTCGTGCTCGCGAACGTCGGCGCCGAGACCGAGTCGACGACCGTGCGCCTCGCGCTCGCGCAGCTCGCGCAGACCGTGCGCACCTTCGTCGCGCCCGAGCGTCGTGCCGGGCTGATCGAGACGACCGGCGACCGGCTGTGGGAGCTCGCGAGGCACGCGAAGGCAGGCTCCGACCTGCAGCTGCAGCTCGTGCAGGCCTTCGCGGGCCTCGCCTCCTCGGCGAGCCACGTCGCGACGCTGCAGGGTCTGCTCGACGGCTCCGAGACGCTCAAGGGCCTCGAGGTCGATGCCGACCTGCGCTGGCAGATCCTCGACGGCGTCGTGCTGAACGGCGCCGCAGGCGACGCGGAGATCGACGCGCTGCTCGCGACGGACGACACGGCGACCGGCCGCCAGTTCGCCGCGCGCGCTCGGGCGACGATCCCGACGGCCGAGGCGAAGGAGCGCGCGTTCGCGTCGGTCGCCGACGCCGCGGGCGCCTCGAACCTCATCGTGCGCTACACGGGCATGGGCCTGCAGCACGTGAACGACCCCGCCGACCTCGCCACCCTGATCGACCGCTACCACGCGGCGCTCGTGCCGATCTGGGAGTCGCGCACGTACCAGATCGCCGAGGGCCTCATCGTGGGCCTCTACCCGGCCGTCGTCGCGAGCGAGGAGCTCGCGGCTGCGACGCGCCGCTGGCTCGACGAGCACCCGGAGGTGCCGGCGCTGCGCCGCCTGGTGCAGGAGCAGCTCGCGGGCGTGGAGCGCGCGCTGCGCGTGCAGGAGCGAGACCGGCAGCGCTGATGCCGGACACCAGCGGGACGCTCCTCGGAGCCCTCAACGCGGCGTTGCCGTTCTGGGGGCCGATCATCGCGATCGCAGCCGTGCTGCTGCTCGCGCCGATCGTGTGGTGGATCGTGCGCACGATCATCGACCGCGTCGTGCAGAACATCGTCTCGGGTGCCAAGCGCAAGGCGTCGGTCGCCGACACCGAGGCTCTGCAGCGCTCGCCGCTCTACCACGTGCGCATCGTGCAGCGCACGAAGGCGATGGGCGGCGTGCTGCGCACCGTCGCGGCCTGGCTCATCGTCATCGTGACGCTCATCACCGTGCTCTCGCTCGTGGGCATCTCCGGATCCGCGCTCATCACCGCGGCGGGCCTCTTCGCCGCCGCGCTCGGCATCGGTGCGCAGAACGTGGTGAAGGACGTGCTGACGGGGCTGCTCATGGTGCTCGAGGACCAGCTGGGCATCGGCGACATCGTCGACCTCGGCATGGCGACGGGCGTCGTCGAGCAGGTGGGCATCCGCGTGACGCAGGTGCGCGACGTCAACGGCACGCTCTGGTACGTGCGCAACGGCGAGGTGAACCGCGTCGGCAACATGTCGCAGGGCTGGGCGCGCGTCGTCGTCGACCTCGGGATCCCGTACGAGGCGGACGTCGACGGCGCGCAGGAGCGCATCCTCGCGACGGCGCGCGCGCTCGCCGCGGAGCCGAAGTGGGCGACGCGCGTCATCGGCGAGCCCGAGCTGTGGGGCATCGAGTCGGTGTCGGACGACGTCATCGTCGTGCGCGTCACGATGAAGGTGCGCACGCAGTCGCGCGACGACGTCGCCCGCGAGCTGCGCGCGAGGCTCGCGCGCGACCTGCGCGCCGCCGGCATCCCCCTCCCCTCCCTCGCGCAGGTCGTGCTCGAGGGCATGGAGGGTGCCGCGAGCGTCTCGGGCGCACGCCCGCCGCGCACGGCCGAGGTGCCGAGGCAGGACTGACGTGACGTTCTACGAGCAGGTCGGCGGCCGAGCGTTCTTCGAGCGCCTCGTCGACGCGTTCTATGCCGGCGTCTGGACGGACGACGTGCTGCGACCCATGTATCCGCAGGACGACTACGCCGGCGCGAAGGAACGGCTCACGGGCTTCCTCGAGCAGTACTGGGGCGGCCCCGGCACCTACTCCGAGCAGCGCGGGCATCCGCGGCTGCGCATGCGGCACGCGCCGTTCCCGATCGACCCGGAGGCGCGCGATCGGTGGCTGCACCACATGCGCGCCGCCGTCGACGTCGCCGATCCACCGCCGCTGCTGCGCGAGGAGCTGCTCGACTACCTCGACCGCGCCGCGCACGCGATGGTGAATCGCAATCCCGCGTTCCGCACCGACCCGCCGACGACCCTCTAGGAGGCCGACGTGCCCACCACGCACAGCGACGTGCTCGTCATCGGGGCCGGCCTCGCCGGCCTCGTCGCCGCACGGGAGGCGGTGCGCGCCGGGCGCACCGTGACGATCGTCGACCAGGAGCCCGCAGCCTCGTTCGGCGGACAGGCGTGGTGGTCGTTCGGCGGCGTCTTCCTCGTCGACTCGCCCGAGCAGCGCCGTCTCGGCATCCGCGACTCGCTCGAGCTCGCTCGCGACGACTGGTTCCGCACGGCGGGCTTCGACGACGCGGGCGACGAGTGGGGCAGGCAGTGGGCGGACGCGTTCGTCGAGTTCGCGGCGGGCGAGGCGCGCGGATGGCTGCACGACCTGGGCGTTCGGTTCTTCCCCGTCGTCGGCCACGCGGAGCGCGGCGACGGCACGCGTGGCAACTCGGTGCCGCGCTTCCACATCGTGTGGGGCTCCGGCCCCGGCGTCGTCGCCCCGTTCACGCGCGCCGCGCGCGACGGCGTCGCAGCGGGGCTCGTGACGATCCGCATGCGCCACCGCGTGGACGCGCTCGTCGTCGAGGACGGGCGCGTGACGGGCGCGCGCGGCGCGGTGCTCGCGTCCGACGTGGCCGTACGCGGCGAGTCGTCGAATCGCGACGTCGTCGGCGACTTCGTGCTCACGGCCGACCACGTCGTCGTCGCCACCGGCGGCACGGGCGGTGCGCTCGAGGCCGTCGCGCGCGACTGGCCCGAGCGGCTCGGCGCCATGCCGACCGCCCCGCTCGTCGGCGTGCCCGCGCACGTCGACGGTCGCGGCCTCGACGTCGCCGAGGCCGCGGGCGCGCACGTCGTGCACCGCGATCGCATGTGGCACTACACCGAGGGCCTGCAGAACTGGGATCCCGTGTGGCCGCACCACGGCATCCGCATCCTCCCCGGCCCCTCGAGCCTGTGGGTCGACAGCGTCGGCGACCGGCTGCCAGCGCCCCTCTACCCCGGCTTCGACACGCTCGGGACGCTCGAGCACCTGCGTCGCGGCGGCCACGAGCACTCGTGGTTCGTGCTCACCTCGACGATCCTGCGGAAGGAGATCGCGCTGTCGGGCTCAGAGCAGAACCCCGACTTCACCGACCGCAGCCTCCGGCTCGTGCTCGACCGCATCCGGCACGGCTCGGTCGGCGTGCAGGGGTTCCTGCACCACGGCGAGGACGTCGTCGTCGCCCCGACGCTCGACGCGCTGCTCGATGGCATGCGCGCGCTCGAGCCGGGCCTGGATGCGACACGCGTGCGCCGCGCGGTCGAGCAGCGCGACCGCGGCATCGACGCACCGGGCACCGATCCGCAGATCGCCGCGATTAACGCGGCACGCGAGCTCGTCGGCGAGCGCCTCGTGCGCACCGCTCCCCCGCACCGCATCACGGATGCCGCGCACGCGCCGCTCGTTGCGTTCCGCCTGCGCACCCTCACGCGGAAGTCGCTCGGCGGCATCCTCACCGACCTCGACGCGCGCGTGCTCGGCACGCGTCCGGACGGCACGACCGGCCCGATCCCGGGCCTCTACGCCGTCGGCGAGGCGGCCGGCTTCGGCGGCGGCGGCGTGCACGGCTACCGCTCGCTCGAGGGCACGTTCCTCGGGGGCTGCCTGCACTCGGGGCTGCGCGCGGGCCGCGCGATCGTGCGCTGACGGCTCGTCGGCGCCGTCAGCGCACGAGCACGTCGCCGAGGCGCGTCGACGCGCGCGTCCAGGCACCCACGCCCGTCACGGACACGGGGTCGGCACCGAGGAAGCCGAGGCCCTCGAGCGCGGCGCAATGGCCGAGCGTGAGCGGATGCCCCTCGAGCCCCTGGCTCCACAAGGCCCGGCGCACACGGCGCACGACCGCGTCGCCCGGACTCGCGGGCAGCTCGCGCTCGACGCGCGCGGCCGCGGCGCTCGACCCGAGCCGCACGTCGTCGGCCGAGACCTCGCCGAGCGGCTGCCAGCCCGTGCGCGGTGCGGACACCGACGCCCAGGCGGGCAGCGTCTCGGCCGCGGGGACGTCGAGGTCGGCGCCCTCGCCGAGCGCGTCCATGACGGCGTCGGCGGGCACGACCGCGTCGAAGTCGGCTGCGGCCCGCATGCGCACGGCACGCATCCCGAGGATCGTCGGGCCGGCGTCGAGCAGGCCGCTCGAGACCGTGAGCGGCACCGTCACGAGCACGACGTCGCCGTGCGCCGTGAGCCGCACGCTCGACTCGCCGAACCGTCCGGCGCGCCCGAGCAGCGTGCGCACGTCGGCGCGGGCGCGATCGTCGACCGCGAGCAGGGAGGGCATGCCTCCAGCGTACGGCGCGAGCGTCCGACGACCACGCCGGCGCTGGCTAGGCTGGCAGCCGTGACCGCCGCGCCCGACCTGCCCCCGCCGCCGCCGTCCGACCCCATGGCGCTGCTGCGCGACACCCTCGACCTCGTCGACACCGGCGCGCGCACGAGCGAGGACATCTTCACGGGGCCGAGCCACTGGATGCCCCTCGGCCGCGTCTACGGCGGGCAGGTCATGGCGCAGGCGGTCGTCGCCGCGCAGCGCACCGTCGACGACGATCGCCGCATCCACTCGGTGCACGGGTACTTCCTGCGCCCCGGCGACGTCTCGCAGCGCATCACGTTCTCGGTCGACCGCATCCACGACGGCCGCTCGTTCGCGACGCGTCGCACGCAGGCGTACCAGGGCGGCGTGCCGATCCTGTCGATGATCGCGTCGTTCCAGCACGACGACGGTGGCGCGGAGTCGTCCACGCCGATGCCCGAGGGCATGCCCGACCCCGAGTCGCTGCCGTCGGCGGCCGAGCTGCTCGGCGGCATCGACCACCCCGTCGCGCAGCACTGGTCGCGCGGTCGGCCGTTCGACCTGCGGCACGTCGAAGGGCCCGTGTACCTGCACGACCGCGATAGGCCGCGCACGGGCGTGCAGCACGTGTGGATCAAGGCGATCGGCCCCGTCGGCGACGACGACGCCAGCCATCGCGCCGCCCTCGCCTACCTCTCCGACTACGCGATCCTCGAGCCCGTGCTGCGCCTGCACGGCTACGCATGGGCGTCGCGCGACATCAAGGTCGCGAGCCTCGACCACGCCGTGTGGTGGCACCGACCGGCGCGCGTCGACGACTGGCTGCTCATGACCTTCGAGGTCTCGTCGACCGGCGGCGGTCGCGGCCTCACGCTCGCACGCATCCACGATCGCGACGGCCGGCACGTCGCGACGGTCGCGCAGGAGGGCATGGTGCGCCTGCCCAGCGAGGGCTGAGCGTGCCCGTCGCGCCCATCGACCCCGCCGCCGCGACCGCGATCCTCGACGCCGCGCTGCCGCTGCGCACCGACCGGCTCGTGCTGCGCGCGTTCGCGCCGCACGACCTCGACGCGTTCCGCGCCTACCAGTCGGATCCGGCCACCGTGCGCTACCTGTGGCGTCCGCCGCTCACCGAGCAGCAGCTGGCGGCGCGCGTGTCCGAGGCGCCCGTGCTCGCGAAGGACGGCGACGCATACGGCATCGCCATCGAGCACGCCGGCGCGCTCGTCGGCGAGACCGTCGTGAAGCTGACGGATGCCGCCGCCCGCCAGGCGGAGATCGGCTGGATCCTCGCACCCGAGCACCGCGGACGCGGCTACGCCCTCGAGGCCGGGCGGGCCGCGCTCGACCTCGCTCTCGCGATCGGCGCGCACCGCGTGACCGCCGTGCTCGACCACGAGAACCAGGCCTCGGCGCGCATCGCCGAGCGGCTGGGGATGCGCCGCGAGGCCGTGCTGCTCGAGGACGGCGTCAACGGCGCGACCGGAGAGCTCGGCTCGACGGAGATCTGGGCGATCCTCGCCCGCGAGCGCTGACGCGGCGCGCGCGGGCGAGGGCCGGCGTCAGTTCTGCGGGAAGCCGAGGTTGAGGCCGCCGTGGCTCGGGTCGAGCCAGCGGCTCGTCACGACCTTCTCGCGCGTGAAGAACTGGTAGCCGTGGGGGCCATAGGCCTTGCCCTGGCCGAAGATCGACGACTTCCAGCCGCCGAACGAGAAGTAGCCGACGGGCACGGGGATCGGCACGTTGACGCCGACCATGCCGACCTCGACCTCGTGCTGGAAGCGGCGCGCGGCGCCGCCGTCGTTCGTGAAGATCGCGGTGCCGTTGCCATACGGGTTCGCCGCGATGAGCGCCATGCCCTCCTCGTAGCTGGCGACGCGGACCACGGAGAGCACGGGCCCGAAGATCTCGTCGCGGTACACGGCCGACGACGGGTCGACGTGGTCGACGAGCGTCGGACCGAGCCAGAACCCGTCCGGCTCGCCGTCGAACTCCGCATCGCGCCCGTCGACGACGAGCGTCGCGCCGTCCGCCGTCGCGACGTCGAGGTAGCCGGCGACCTTGTCGCGATGCACCTGCGTGATGAGCGGACCCATGTCGCACGACCGGCGGCCGTCGCCCGTGCGGATGCCTGCCATCTTCGCCGCGATGCGCTCCACGAGCTCGTCGGCGATCGACTCGACCGCGACGACGACGGAGATCGCCATGCAGCGCTCGCCCGCCGAGCCGAAGCCGGCGTTCACCGCGGCGTCGGCCGTGAGGTCGAGGTCGGCGTCGGGCAGCACGAGCATGTGGTTCTTCGCGCCGCCGAGCGCCTGGACGCGCTTGCCCTCGCGCGATGCCGTCTCGTAGACGTACTGGGCGATCGGCGTCGACCCGACGAACGAGATGGCGGCGACGTCGGGATGCGTGAGCAGCGCGTCGACGGCCTCCTTGTCGCCGTGGACGACGTTGAAGACGCCGTCGGGCAGGCCCGCCTCGCGGTAGAGCTCGGCGATGAGGATGGACGCCGACGGATCCTTCTCGCTCGGCTTGAGCACGACGGCGTTGCCCGCCGCGATCGCGATCGGCGCGAACCACAGCGGCACCATCGCGGGGAAGTTGAAGGGCGAGATGATGCCGACGACGCCGAGCGGCTGGCGCAGCGAGTACACGTCGACGCCGGTCGACACGTTCTCGGTGAACTCGCCCTTCGTCAGCAGCGGGAACGCCGTGGCGAGCTCGACGACCTCGAGGCCGCGCGCGACCTCGCCGAGCGCATCCGAGATCACCTTGCCGTGCTCGCTCGTGATGACCTCGGCGAGCTCCTGCCTGCGCGCCGCGACGAGCTCGCGGAACGCGAACATGACCTGCTGCCGCTTCGCGACGGACGTGTCGCGCCAGCCCGCAGCGGCGGCCTTCGCGATCGCGACCGCCTCGCCGAGCTCCTCGGCGGTGGCGAGCGGGACCTCGCGGATCTGCCGGCCGAGCGCGGGGTCGAAGACGGGGGCCGTGCGGCCTCCCGTCGCCGTGCGGCGCTCGCCGCCGATCCAATGCGGGATCGGCTCGATCGTCGTCGCCTGCGCCGTGTGCTCGGCAGTGGAGGTCATCGCTGGTCCTTCCGTCGGTGCTCGTCAGCGTAGCGACCGGCGGCCGGGCCCCGCTCGCGGTCAGCGCCGGAACGTCAGCGGCTCGCCGACGAAGGGCTCCCACGCGGCGCGCTCGTCGTCGGTGAGCCTGCGCGGCCTGCCCGAGTCGACGTCGACCATGACGAACGTCGATGCGGCACGCACCGCGACGCGCCCGCCGGGCTCGTCGCTCACCTCGTAGCAGAGCTCGACGCTCGAGCCGCCGATGCGCGAGAACCACATGTCGACCTCGAGCGGTGCCCGCCGGTACGGCACGGGCGCGAGGTACTCGACGTGGTGGCTCGCGATGAGTGTCAGCGTGCCGGCGTCGAGCCCCGGGTCGAGGATGGCGGTCGCTGGCGCATCCTCGTCGCCCGTGCGGAAGAACGCGCGCACGCGCGCCTCCTCGAGGATCGTGAGCATCGTCGAGTTGTTGACGTGCTGGAACGCGTCCTGGTCGCGCCAGCGCATCGGCACGGCGACGCGCATGCGCGCACCCGCGGGCTCGACCATGTCAGTCGCGCGTGAGCTTGCGGTACGTCGAGCGATGCGGCTTCGCGGCGTCGGGACCGAGGCGCTCGATCTTGTTCTCCTCGTACGCCTCGTAGTTGCCCTCGAACCAGTACCAGTTCGACGGATCCTCGTCGGTGCCCTCGTACGCCAGGATGTGCGTCGCGGTGCGGTCGAGGAACCACCGGTCGTGGGTGACGACGACGGCGCAGCCGGGGAACTCGAGCAGCGCGTTCTCGAGGCTGCCGAGCGTCTCGACGTCGAGGTCGTTCGTCGGCTCGTCGAGCAGCAGCAGGTTGCCGCCCTGCTTGAGGGTCAACGCGAGGTTCAGGCGGTTGCGCTCGCCGCCGGAGAGCACGCCGGCCTTCTTCTGCTGGTCCGGTCCCTTGAAGCCGAAGCGCGACACGTAGGCGCGGCTGGGGATCTCGGTCGCGCCGACCTGGATGTAGTCCAGGCCGTCCGACACGACCTCCCAGAGCGTCTTCTCGGGGTCGAGGTTCGTGCGGCCCTGGTCGACGTACGAGATCTTCACCGTCTCGCCGATCTTCAGGTCGCCGCCGTCGAGCGGCTCGAGGCCGACGATCGTCTTGAAGAGCGTCGACTTGCCGACGCCGTTCGGGCCGATGACGCCGACGATGCCGTTGCGCGGCAGCGTGAACGAGAGGCCGTCGATGAGCACGCGGTCCTCGAAGCCCTTCTGCAGGTCCTTCGCCTCGAGCACGACCGAGCCCAGGCGCGGTCCCGCGGGGATCTGGATCTCCTCGAAGTCGAGCTTGCGCGTGCGCTCGGCCTCCGCCGCCATCTCCTCGTAGCGGGCGAGGCGGGCCTTCGACTTCACCTGACGACCCTTGGCGTTCGAGCGCACCCACTCGAGCTCCTCCGACAGGCGCTTCTGCAGCTTGGCGTCCTTCTTGCCCTGCACCTGGAGGCGCTCGCGCTTCTTCTCGAGGTACGTCGAGTAGTTGCCCTCGTAGGGGTAGAGGCGGCCGCGGTCGACCTCGCAGATCCACGTCGCGACGTGGTCGAGGAAGTACCGGTCGTGCGTGACGGCCATGACGGCGCCCGGGTACTTGGCCAGGTGCTGCTCGAGCCACTGCACGCTCTCGGCGTCGAGGTGGTTCGTCGGCTCGTCGAGCAGCAGCAGGTCGGGCTTCTCGAGCAGCAGCTTGCACAGCGCGACGCGACGGCGCTCGCCGCCCGAGAGGTTCTCGATCGACCAGTCGCCCGGCGGGCAGCGCAGCGCGTCCATCGCCTGCTCGAGCTGCGAGTCGAGATCCCACGCGTCGGCCGCGTCGATCTCCTCCTGCAGCGTGCCCATCTCGGCCATGAGCGCGTCGAAGTCGGCGTCGGGGTTCGCCATCTCGGCGGAGATCTCGTTGAACCGGTCGATCTTGCCGCGCATGGTGCCGAACGCCTCCTGGACGTTCTCGAGCACGGTCTTCGACTCGTCGAGCTCCGGCTCCTGCATGAGGATGCCGACGGAGTAGCCCGGCGAGAGCCGCGCCTCGCCGTTCGACGGCTGGTCCAGCCCGGCGATGATCTTGAGGATCGTCGACTTGCCGGCGCCGTTGGGACCCACGACGCCGATCTTCGCGCCCGGCAGGATCGCCGTGGTCACGTCGTCGAGGATCACCTTGTCGCCCACCGTCTTGCGGGCGCGCACCATCGAATACACGTACTCGGCCATGCCCACGAGTCTACGGGCCCGCGGCGGCCTCGGATGCCGCGCGCGTCAGGCTCGGTACGGCGCCACGAGACACGTGCCGGTGCCGAGCACGGGCACGATCGTGACCGTCGGCGATCCCTGGCCGACCTGGCCGAGCAAGCACTCGCCGTCGACGCGCACCGCCACGGCCATGAGGAAGACCGGCTGGCCCTGCACGTCGACGTCCTCGCCTCGCTCGATGGCGGCCGGGTCGAAGCCGGCGGCCTCGAGAGCGCCGACCACCGCCTCGCCGTCGGGCTGCCCGGCGACGTCGTTGGCGGCGAGCACGTCGGCGAACTGCTGCTCGAGCGCAGCGGCGCCCGTCGGCGGCGTGGAGGGGTCGGCCTCGCTCGGTGCCGGCGCGGTGGATGCGGGCGTCGAGGGCGCGGGCGCGCCGTCGCCCGAGCAGCCCGCGAGCGTGAGCGTGAGCGTCGCGACGATCCCTGCTGCGAGCAGCGCTGCCTGACGACGCATCGCACTCCCTTCGCGGTCGGATCCCCGGTCGCACGGGCGCGACCCAGTGCAGCCTACCGAGCGGGGCAGCCTCACGAGCGCGCCCGACCGGGCCCGCACGCCGACGCGCCTGCCACGTCGGCGCGCGGGAGCTCAGAAGGGCGTCTCCACGTCGGCGCCGACGAGGGCGGGCTGCGGCGCGCTCGACTGGTGGGCGTCGCTCGTGCCGCCCGGCGTCGCCCATCCCTGCTCGTCGACGGCGGGCTGGCCGCCGGCAGCGGGCTGCGCCGCGGACGCGGCGTCCGCGGCGGCGCGGGACACGCGCTGGAACGACGTGGTGCCGAAGCGCAGCGAGTGGCCGATGGCCTCCGCGTCGATCTCGACCGTCGTCGACGGGCGATCGGCGTCGCCCCACGCGACGATCCGCTGCCTCCCGACGACGAGCACGGGGTCGCCCTGGCGGATGGAGTCGACGACGTGCGCCGCGAGGTCGCCCCACACGGCGACGGAGTACCAGTTGGTGCCGGCGTCGGACCACTGGCCCGTCGCCGGATCCTGCTTGCGCAGGGTGGATGCGACGCGCAGGTTCGCGACCTGGCGCCCGGACGGGATGGTGCGCAGCTGCGGGGTCGTGCCCGCCGTGCCCTCGATGGTGATGCGATCGGTCATGCGAGCACCTTCGCCTGCGCCGCCGACGGGTCCCGGCAGGGGCCGTCGAGATGTGGACGGCGACGTGCTGTGGAGCCGCAGTCCGCCCGCGCCGACGCGGGAGGCGCGGTGCGGCTCCGGAGCGCTGCGACCGTCCGCGCCGTCGCCGGCCTCGATGTCGGTGGTCGCACGTACGTTCGAAGGCGTCCCGGGGCCGGCCGGCGATCGACGAAGGAGGCAGGGATGTCCACCACCAGCACCGCGTATCTGCCCGCGCGCTTCGGCATCGCCATGGCGCAGGTCAACGAGTCGATGTGGCGCGTGTCGCGCGCGAGCGGCGACGTCGTCGGCCACATCGAACGGCTCCCCGGCGCAGACGGCGATCGCTTCCGCGCGCGCCGGCTGCTGCCGAGGAGCCACCGATACCTCTCCCTGGGGGAGTTCTGGTCGATCGACGACGCGATCGACTGCTTCCGCCAGGGGTAGGCGCTACTGCTGGATCGCCGAGATCTCGACCTCGACCTTGACCTCGTCGCCGAGCATGAGGCCGCCCGTCTCGAGGGTCTGGTTGAACGAGATGCCGTACTCGTCGCGGCTGATGACGAACGACGCGGTCGCGCCCACGCGGCGGTTGCCGAAGGGGTCGGTGCCGAAGCCGCCGACCTCGAGCGCGAGCGAGATCTCGCGCTCGACGCCGCGGATCTGGATCACGCCGTCGACGACGTACTCGCCGCCGACCAGGCGCGCGCCGGTGGAGCGGAAGGTCCACTGCGGGTGCTCGTCGGTGGCGAAGAAGTCACCCGAGCGCAGGTGCGCGTCGCGGTCGGCGTTGCGGGTGTTGATCGTGGCGGGGTCGACCGTCGCCTCGACCGTCGATGCGGCCGGGTCGTCGGCGAGCACGATGGTGCCCTCGATGTGCTCGATGACGCCGCGGACCTTGGCGACGACGTGGCGCACCGAGAAGCTCACGGTCGAGTGGCTCGTGTCGATGGCGTACGTGCCGGGGGCGTAGCCGGGGATCTGCGCGGCGGTGATCGTGTCGGTCATGGTGACTCCTCGTCCGGGGTTCGAGATGCAGCGGCGCGCGACGCGGACTGCGTTGCCGCCTGCTTCGAATTCGAACAACTCAGGTGCGCGAGCATCCATTCCCGATCCGCACCCACGACGCGGATGCGCGCGAGCCCGGGCGTGTCAGACCGGCTCGCCGCTCTCGGGATCGAGACCCGCGAGGCGGCGTCGGCGGTCGTCGGCGATCCTGCGGACGACCCAGACCACGAGCACGACCACGACAGCCGCGACGACGACCCACTGCAGCACGTCGGCATACGGCTCGACCGCGTGCCAGTTGCGCCCGAGCACGAAGCCAGCCATGACGAAGATGGTGTTCCAGACCCCGGACCCGATGGTGGTGAGCGCGAGGAACTTCCAGATCGGCATGCGCTCGATGCCGGCGGGGATCGAGATGAGGCTGCGGAAGATCGGCAGCACGCGACCGAGGAGCACCGCCTTGCCGCCGTGCCTGCGGAACCACGCGGTGGTCTTGTGCACGTCGTCGGCGCGCACGAGGGGCATGCGCTCGGCGATCCACACCACGCGGTCGTGGCCGAGCAGCCGCCCGACGAGGTAGAGGGCGAGCGCCCCGACGACCGACCCGACCGTCGTCCAGATGAGCGCCTCCGCGAGCGTGAACCCGCCCTGCGCCGCCGTGAAGCCCGCGAGCGGCAGGATGACCTCGCTCGGGATGGGCGGGAACAGGTTCTCCGCGGCGATCGCGACCGCGGCCCCTGGCGCGCCGATGGTCTCCATGAGGCCGACGGCCCAGGCGGCGACGCCGGTCAGCTCGTCGGACGAGGTCGAGGCGGCGGCGGCGAGCGTCGTGATGTGCACCGCCTCACCCTAGGCGACCGGCCTGTGGTCGACCGAGGGGCCGGCGGGATGCGCGGCGCTCGTAGGATCGAGGCACTGCCCCCGTAGCTCAATGGATAGAGCATCGGCCTTCTAATCCGACGGTTGCGCGTTCGAGTCGCGCCGGGGGCGCCACGGAGAAGCACGCACGTCGCCGAGCATCGGCCTTCTCATCCGACGGTTGCGCGTTCGAGTCGCGCCGGGGGCGCCACGGAGAAGCACGCACGTCGCCGAGCATCGGCCTTCTCATCCGATGGTTGCGCGTTCGAGTCGCGC
The DNA here is from genome assembly GCF_005484985.1 of Agrococcus sp. SGAir0287. Classification (NCBI taxonomy): domain Bacteria; kingdom Bacillati; phylum Actinomycetota; class Actinomycetes; order Micrococcales; family Microbacteriaceae; genus Agrococcus; species Agrococcus sp. SGAir0287. Next base: position 1,247,521 of record NZ_CP027942.1, on the reverse strand, counting down.
CGGGGGCGCCACGGAGAAGCACGCACGTCGCCGAGCATCGGCCTTCTCATCCGACGGTTGCGCGTTCGAGTCGCGCCGGGGGCGCCACGGAGAAGCACGCACGTCGCCGAGCATCGGCCTTCTCATCCGACGGTTGCGCGTTCGAGTCGCGCCGGGGGCGCCACGGAGATGCTGCTGCGCCTGCAGACCCGTGTCGGTGGTCACGACCACGATGCGAGGATGCGCAGCGCACCAGGACCGACCGTCGACCGCCCGACGATGCCCGAGGGCTACGGCCTGCCGGAGACGACCGATGGCGTGCTGCCGTGGCAGGTCGTCGAGCGGCGGCTCGTGGTGGCGCGCCACTACTGGCTCGCGAGCGTGCGGCCGGACGGCACGCCGCACGTCGTGCCTCGCTGGGGCGTGTGGGTCGACGGCGCGTTCTGGTACGACGGCGCGGCCACGACGCGCCATGCGCGCAACGCCGAGGCGAACCCGGCGGTGACGCTCACGCTGGAGTCGGGCACCGAGGTCGTCATCGTCGAGGGCCGGTCGACCGCGACGCGGGCGGACGCCGACGGGCTCGGCGCACGCCTCGCGGCCGCGTTCGCGAAGTACCACGACGACGGCTACGCACCCGCGGCCGACGCCTGGGCTGACGAGGACGGCGGCGGCCTGCGGGTGCTGCGACCGCACCGCGCCCTCGCGTGGTTCGACTTCCCCACCGACTGCACGCGCTTCCGCATGCGCGACGACCAGCCCCGCGGGGGCGACGGCTAGGCTCGACGACGTGCCTGCCGCTGACCGCATCGTCTGGATCGACTGCGAGATGACGGGCCTCGACCCCTCGATCGACGAGCTCGTCGAGGTCGCGGTCCTCGTCACCGACTTCGAGCTGCAGGTGATCGACCCCGGCATCGAGCTCGTCATCAGGGCGTCGGATGCTGCGCTCGAGCACATGGACGACTTCGTGCGCACCATGCACGCCACGAGCGGCCTCGATCGCCTCATCCCGGGCGGCCTGCCGCTGGAGGAGGCCGAGACGCAGGTGCTCGAGTACATCCGGCGCTTCGTGCCGCTCGAGCGCTCCGCGCCGCTCGGTGGCAACACCATCGGCACCGACCGCATGTTCCTCGCGCGCTACATGCCGCGCGTCGACCAGCATCTCCACTACCGCTCGATCGACGTGTCGAGCATCAAGGAGCTCTCGCGCCGCTGGTACCCGCGCGCCTACTTCCAGGCGCCCGAGAAGGCCGGCGGTCACCGCGCGCTCGCCGACATCCTCGAGTCCGTGCGCGAGCTCCAGTACTACCGCAAGGCCGTCTTCACGCAGGAGGACGTGACGAGCGACGCCGCCAGGCGGGCCTCGGAGGAGGTCGTCGCATCCTTCGCCGACGCGCTGTCGTCGCAGGGCCGGGATGTGTCGTAGACTGTCCGAGTTGTGCCGCGAGGCACACGTGCGGTGGGTATAGCTCAGCTGGTAGAGCGCCTGGTTGTGGTCTAGGAGGTCGCGGGTTCAAGCCCCGTTACTCACCCGCTTCGCGAAGGCCGTCCTCGTCACGAGGGCGGCCTTCGTCGTCTCCGCGGGCGCCTCCTGCCGATGCGCGCGCACGAGCACGAGCAGCGCTGCGAGCACCCAGACGATCGTCGCCACGCGATTCGCCGTGAGCGGCGAGAAGCCGAGGCAGCCGCCGAGCACGACGATGCCGAGCAGCAGGGCGAAGCGTCCCTCCTCGCCGCCTGTCCGCGCGAGCGACAGGATGCCGAGCATCGTGGCCGCGTAGAGCGCGAGCCCGAGCACGCCGGCGACGACGAGCGCCTCCGCCACGGCCCCGTCGTAGGCCACCGCCCAGCCTCCAGGACCGACGCCGACGAGCGGACTGTGCGCGAGCGCGGCGTCCACGACCTCCGAGAAGGTCGACCGCTCGGCGAAGCGACCCGCGCTGTAGAAGTCGAGCAGACCGCCGGAGGGGTCGAGCAGGCGGGTGAGGTAGTCGAAGCCCGCCCACCGCTCGACGAGTCCCGACTGCAGCACCGCGAGCAGCGCGAGGAGCCCGACGAGCAGCGCGACGACCCGGCGGTGACCGCGCTGCGACCACAGCCAGGCGAGCAGCACGAACGGCATGGCGCCGAGGATGAACGCCTTCGAGACGCTGAGGAGCCCTCCGATCGTGATGATCGCGACGAGGGTCGCGAGCAGCACCGGCCGTTCACGCCAGACGTACACGGCGCACAGCCCGCCGATGCCGTAGACGATCCCCGCCTCGACGGGCTGGTTGAAGACGCCGCCGAGCCTGCCGAGCTCGGCGGCCAGCACCGCGACGGAGTCGCTGCCGTCGCCGGTCCAGAACGGACGCAGCAGCGGCGAGAGGTCGACGACGACGCCGATCATCGCGAGCACGGCGTTCGCGGCCGCGCCGACCGCGACGGCGGCCGCGAACGCTCGCAGCGCGACGAGCGCGCGCTCGGCTGGCACGAGCGTCCACACGAGCAGCAGGATCGCGAGCGGCAGGAGCACGTTGTCGTAGCCGGCCAGCAGCGACCCGGCCGGGTACGGCGCGATCGACGATGGCCCTGGCAGGAGGCTCAGCGATGCGACGAGCGCGTAGAGCGCCCACGGCACGAGCAGTCGGAGTCCGCCGCGGGTCTGCAGCCGCGGGAGCGCGAACGGCAGCGTGAGGACGAGGAGACCGTAGACGACGAGCTGCTCGGTGCGGATGCTGCCGACGACGTAGGGCCCGAAGGTCGCGACCGCGATGACGACCATGAGCACGCGCTGGCCGCGACCGGGCGCGATCGCGCTCGGCTCGACGCGCACGTCGAGGCCGGCTGGCGGTACCTGCCGCAGGAGCATGCGTCATGGTAGGCGCGGGCGCGGCGCCCTTCGCCCAGCCTCGTGCGAAGCGTCCCCCGGACGGCGGGCCGCCCGCTCGCGGACGTCCCCCGGCGACGGCGCGCCCGTCCCCCGCCCGGGCGCATGGAGGTCCGCCATGCATCGCCCCTGCATCCTCGATGGATGCTCGATGCGCTCTGCATATGGCATACGCAGTTCGCTAGCGTGGGGACATCGGCTCGGCGGGGATCGGATCGGTGCACGATCCATGGGAGCCCACACGATGACGATCACGCTCGACGGCCTGGGGCCGATCCGCACGACGAAGGCGACCGGCGCGGCGCGCGGCCCGTCGACGTTCTCGGCGCTGCGCTCCGCGGTGCAGGAGCGCGGCCTCCTCAGCCGCACGCGCGCGTTCTACGTCCTTCTCTGCGCGGGCCTCGCCCTCGCGCTCGTCGGCCTCGGCGTCGCGTTCGTGCTGCTGGGCGACTCGTGGTGGCAGCTCGCGGTCGCCGGCGCCCTCGGCGTCCTGCTGACGCAGTTCGCGTTCCTCGGCCACGAGGCCTCGCATCGCCAGATCCTGGCGTCCGGCCCTGCGAACGATCGTCTGGGCCGCATCCTCGCCGTCGGCGTCGTCGGCATCAGCTACGCCTGGTGGATGACGAAGCACACGCGCCACCACGCGAACCCCAACCGCCGCGGCCACGATCCCGACGTCGAGTGGGACACCGTCTCGTTCCTGCCCGAGGATGCCGCGCGGCAGACCGGCCTCCTCGCCGCGCTCACACGGCGCCAGGGCGCGCTCTTCTTCCCGCTGCTGACCCTCGAGGGCGTGAACCTCCACCTGCGCGGACTGCAGCTGCTCGTGTCGCGGCAGCCGGTCGCGGGACGCTGGATCGAGCTCGGCATGATGGCCGCTCGATGGGCCCTGTACCTCGGCGCGCTGTTCGCGCTGCTGCCGATCGGCATGGCCTTCGCGTTCCTGGGCGTGCAGCTCGCGGTCTTCGGCGTGTACATGGGCGCGTCGTTCGCGCCGAACCACAAGGGCATGCCGCTCGTCGGCGCGGACGAGCGACTCGACTTCCTCACGAAGCAGGTGCGCACCTCCCGCGACATCCGCGGCGGCTGGTGGGCGACGGCCCTCTACGGCGGCCTGAACCACCAGGTCGTGCACCACCTCTTCCCGAGCATGCCGCGCCCGCACCTCGCGAAGGCGCGCGACCTCGTCCGCGCGCACTGCGCGACCCACGGCATCCCGTATACCGAGGCGACCCTGGTCCAGTCGTACGCCATCGTCATCCGCTACCTGAACGACGTGGGGCTGCAGGCGCGCGACCCCTTCGACTGCCCGCTCGTGCAGCGCCTCCGGCGGCGCTGAGCGCGGCCGACGGGCGCGACGGGTAGCGTGACGGGGATGCCGATGCCGTTCCCCGTGAGCCCCGAGGAGTTCGAGGCGATCGTCACCGACGAGCTCGACGCCCTGCCCGACGACATGGTCGACGGGCTCGACAACGTCGTCTTCCTCGTCGAGGACCGCCACGAGAGCGAGGACCTGCTCGGCATCTACGAGGGCGTCGCGATCACCGACCGCGGCCACTACGGGTTCGGCGAGCTGCCCGACCGCATCGTCGTGTTCCGGGAGGCGCACCTCGAGCGCTGCTCGTCGATGGAGGAGCTGCACGACGAGGTGCACACGACGCTCGTGCACGAGATCGCGCACTTCTACGGGATCGACGACGACGAGCTGCATCGCCTCGGCTGGGCCTGACGCCCGCGCGGCTCACTCCCCCGGCAGCACGACCCCGAGCTGGGCGCGCACGTCGTCCATGATGCGCATGACGCGGATCGTCTCGCTCCAGGGGACCTCCGGCGTCTCCCGCTCCCCTGCCGCGACGGCGCGCGCGAGCGCGACGGCCTCGTAGCGCAGCCCGTGCTCGCGCTCGTCGGGCTCGAAGGCGTCGAGCACCTCGCCGTCCGGCGCGACGAGCCGGATGGTCGTCGGGCGGTAGAAGTCGCCGGCGAGCTCGAGTCGCGCCGCGGTGCCGGCGACGACCGCCGTCGTCGGGCTCTTCGCCGACATCGACGCCTGGCATGTCGCGAGCACGCCGCCCGGACCGGCGAGCGTCACGACCTCCTGCTCGTCGACGCCGAGCTCCGTGCGGGCACCGACGGCGTGCACGCGCTCGACCTTGGGCATGAGCATCGCCGCGAGATGGATGGGGTAGACCCCGAGGTCGAGGAGCGCGCCGCCGGCGAGCGCGGGCTCGGCGAGCCGCGCGGGTCCATCCGGCCACAGCAGCTGCCCGTGGTCGGCGGTCACGGACCTGAGCTCGCCGAGGACGCCCTCCTCGACGGCGCGGCGCACGACGTCGTAGCCGGGCAGGTAGCGCGACCACATCGCCTCGGCGACGGCGACGCCCGCGTGGCGGGCGGCATCGAGCACCTCGACGGCCTCGCCCGCGTTGCGCGTGAAGGCCTTCTCGACGAGCACCGCACGACCGGCGTCGATCGCGGCGAGCGCCTGCGCGTGGTGCGCGGAGTGCGGCGAGGCGACGTAGATCGCGTCGACGTCCTGCGCGAGCAGCCAGTCCTGGTCGCCGGACGCGCCGATGCCGTGCCGCTGCGCGAACGCCGCGGCGCGCTCGGCCGAGCGGCCGCCGACGGCGACGACCTGCTGGCCCGTGCCCTGCTGCAGCGCCTCGACCATCGCCGAGGCGATGCCGCCGGGGCCGAGGATGCCCCACCGCAGCGAGGGCGCGTCACGCGGATCGATCGTGCGGGGAGCCGGCAGTCGTCGTCGAGCCATGCCGACATCGTGGCATGCGATGCCGAGGTCGGCGCTCACGGACAGCCGCGCACCTCCGTCGCGAGCCCCCGGGAGCCCTCGCGCGCGTAGAACGCGTCCTCCTGCGCCCGCCACCGCTCCCACCAGTCGTCGACGCCGTCGCGCGCGAGCGCCCGCGCTCGACGCGTCGGCTCGTCGCAGTCGAGCCAGAGCGCCCGCTCGGCGAGCGGTGCCGACGCGCGCGACAGCGCCCCGCATCCCTCGAGCACGAGCGCGCTGCCCGCTGGCAGCCGATGCTCCTCGGCCCGCGCGTGCGCGGCCCAGTCCCAGCGTCGCCACACGGCGTCCTCGCCGCGTGCGAGCGGCGCGAGGATCCGCTCGAGGGCGTACCGCGATCCCGCGTCGAGCCCGTCCCAGCCCGGGTACAGGTCGTCCATGTGCACGACGACGCCGCCGAGCTCCGCGGCGAGCGCGTCGGCCAGCACGGTCTTGCCCGACCCCGAGCGGCCGTCGAGCAGCCAGAGGCGGCTCACGTGCCCACCAGGCGGAACGAGCCCGTCGCGACCGCGGCACCGAGGGCCGCGACGACGATGCCGACGGCGGCACCCAGCAGCACCGCGTCGGGCGCACCGAGCCGCGACGGGCGCGCCCAGGTGCGCTCGCCGTGCCCGAACCCGCGCGCCTCCATGGCCGTCGCGAGCCGGCCGCCGCGGCGCACGGCGATGACGAGCACCGTGAAGGCCATGCCCGCCCAGCGCCGGACGCGGCCGCCATCGCCGAGGCCCCGCGCGCGGCGGGCGGCGGCGAGCGCATCCCAGTCCTCGCGCAGGACCCCGAAGAGGCGGATGCCCGCGAGCGCCGCGAGCACGAAGCGCGCAGGCAGCCGCAGCACCTGGGCGAGGCCGTCGCCGAGCCTCGTCGCGTCGAGCCCTGCGAGGATCGCGAGGGTCGGCACGCCGATGGCGAGCACGCGCACGACGATCGCGGTCGCGAGCGCGATCGAGTCGTCGCTCACGACGGCGAGCCACACGCGCAGGTGGATGCGACCGGCCGGCTCGGCGTAGAGCAGCATGCTGATGCCCGACAGCGGCGCGGCGACGAGCACGGGCCACGTGCGGCGCACGATCGTGCCCGGGCGAAGGCCAGCGGCGAGCAGTCCGGCGACGCCGAGCACGAGCGCCACGGCGGCGCTCACGACGTCGATCGTGACGAGCAGCGGCAGCGACAGCACGACGGCGGCGAGGAAGGGCGTCACGGGGTTCACGCGGTCGAGGCGCGTGGGCGGTGCGGTGCGGCCTGCGGTCATGCGGCGTCCAGGTGCACGACGCGGTCGGAGGGGGTGCCCGCGCCGAGGACGCGCACGACGTCCGCATCGTGCGACACCGACAGCAGCGCGACGCCGTCGGCGACGAGCTCGGCCATGAGGCCGACGAGCTCGCGCCACGTGCGGCGGTCCTGACCGAAGGTCGGCTCGTCGAGCACGACGACGCGCGGGCCCGTCGCGAGTACCGTCGCGACGGAGAGCCTGCGCTGCTCGCCGCCCGACAGGGTGAAGGGATGCGCATCCGCGAGCCGGTCGAGCCGCAGGCGCGCGAGCAGCGCGTCGATCCGCGCCGCGTGCCTCGACACGGGCAGGCCGATCGCCCGCAGCCCGACGGCGAGCTCCTCGCGCACCGTGCGGCCCACGAGCTGATGCTCCGGCTCCTGGAAGACCGTGCCGATGCGCGTCGCGAGCGCGCTCGAGCGCCAGCGGGCCGGATCGGGCCCGAGGTCGCCGGCGAGCGCGGGCGCCGCGACGAGGTCACCGCCGAGCCTCGGCAGCAGCGACGCCATCGTGAGCGCCAGGGTCGACTTGCCTGCGCCGTTGGGACCCGTGACGACCGTCGACGTGCCGGCGTGGAGCGCGAGGTCGACGGGTGGTCGCACGGGCGCGTCGCGGCCGACCACGAGCCCGGCGGCGCGCAGCAGCTCGGCGCCTGCGCCGGTCGTCGTCCGCGCGACGTCGACGGGGTGCCCGGGCACCCACACGCCGCGCTCGGCGAGCTCGTCGCCGTGGCGGCCGAGGACCGTCGCCGCGGGGCCGTCGGCGAGCACGCCGCCGCCGGGGTCGAGCACCACGACGCGATCGACGACCGGCAGCCACTGCTCGACGCGATGCTCGACGACCACGAGGGTCGCACCGGTCGACTCGAGCATCCGCACGACGGCGTCGCGCACCTCGACGACGCCGGCCGGATCGAGGTTCGCCGTCGGCTCGTCGAGCAGCACGAGCCCCGGACGCATCGCGAGGACGCCCGCGAGGGCGAGGCGCTGCCGTTGCCCGCCCGAGAGCGCAGCCGTCGAGCGGTCCGGGTCGACCGCGAGCCCCACGGCGTCGAGCGATGCGCGCACGCGCCGCCAGATCTCGTCGCGCGGCACGCGCAGGTTCTCGGGCCCGAAGGCGACGTCGTCGCCGACGCGCGACAGGATCGTGTTCGCCTGCGGATCCTGCAGCACGAGCCCCGCCGAGCCGCGCCGCGACGCGGGATGCGCGCCGTCGACGGTCAGGGCGCCCGACTCCTCGCCGTCCTCGGCATCGCCGAGCACGCCGGCGAGCCCGGCGAGCAGCGTCGACTTGCCCGCGCCGGAGGGACCGAGCAGCAGCACGCGCTCCCCCGGCTCGATCGCGAGGTCGAGCCCCGCGATCGCCGGGCGGGTGCGCGCCGCGTGCCGCCAGCCCCAGCCGGATGCGCGGATGCTCGCGGGACTCACGCGCGCCGCTGCGCCTCGCGACCGGCCGCGAATCGTGACAGCGCCCCCGTCGCGGCGAGGCCGCGGACGAGCAGCCAGCCGACGAGGCCGGCGAGCACCGCGCCGGAGACGACGAGGGTCGTCAGGTAGATGCCGAGGAACTCGGGGCCCTTCGCGAGGTTGCCCGAGAGGAAGAGCTCGAGCGTCCACGCGCCCACCGCCGCACCTGCGCCCGCCGCCATCGCCGCGACGACGCCGAAACGGCGGTACAGCAGCACGGCGAGGACGAGCTCGGCGCCGAGCCCCTGCGCGAGGCCGGAGTACACGGTCTCGATGCCCCACTGGCTGCCCAGCAGCGTCGAGACGTTCGCCGCGACGACCTCGACGAAGAGGGCGGCGCCCGGCTTGCGGATGACGAGGCCGCCGATGACGCCGCCGAGCAGCCACGGGCCCACGGCGATGCCGCCGAAGCCGGGCGTGAACGCGTCGGCGATCGCGAACCAGGCGCCGCCGACGCCGTTCCAGAGCACGAACAGCAGTCCGCACGCGACGGCGAGGACGGCGGCGGTGACGATGTCGACGACGCGCCAGCGCAGTCGCGAGACGGTGGGAGCGCCGACGGGCGCGGTGGTGATGGACATGCTGTGCCTCTCGATGGAAGGGCACGGGTGAGATCGCTCCCTGCGCCGGCATGACCCGGATCAGGTTCGACGGTCGAAGGCTTCGGCCTTCCTCTCAGCCCGGCGCACCGGACTCCCGTGGTGTGAAGCCCATCGTACGCCCGCCTAGCCTGGAGCGATGCATGTCTCGAGGCTCGTGGCGATCGGCGACTCCTTCACGGAGGGCTACGGCGACGTCGTCGCGGGCTCGGATGCCGTGCGCGGCTGGGCGGACCTCGCAGCCGTCGGCCTCGCGACGAGCCAGGGCTCCCCCATCGAGTACGCGAACCTCGCCGTGCGCGGACGCCTCCTCGGCCCCATCCTCGACGAGCAGCTCGATGCGGCCATCGCGCTGCGGCCCAGCCACCTGTCGATCAACGGCGGCGGCAACGACATCCTGCGTCCGCGCGTCACGATCGCGGGCGTGAGCGCGCGACTCGAGGACGCCGTGCACCGCATCCTGGGCGCCGGCATCGTGCCCGTGATGGTCTCGGGCGCCAATCCCTCGCGCGTCATGGCGGGCGGCGGCGTGATGCTGCGGCGCGGCGACGCGCTGCGCGACGCCGTGCGGGGGTGGGCGGATGCGCTCGACGTGCCCTTCGTCGACAACTGGACCGACGTGGGCCTGCAGGACGGGCGCTTCTGGACCGACGACCGCCTGCATCTCAACGCCGCCGGGCACGCGCGCGCCGCGACGACGTTCCTGGCCGCGCTCGGCCACGAGGCACCTGCCGCGTGGCGCGACCTCGTGCCCGTCACGACCGCGGAGGGGCCGCGCGACGCGGCGTACTACCGTCGCCATGTGCTGCCGTGGATCGGCAGGCGGCTCACCGGGCGGTCGTCGGGCGACGGCCGCACGGCGAAGATCGCCGAGCCGATCGTCGTCGAGCCGCTGCGCTGACCGCGCGCGGTGCCGCCGGTACGATCGCCGCATGACGAGCCCCCGGGTGGACGCGATGGCCGCCTGATGGGCGCCGGGCACGACCACGGGCACGCGCACGGCGCGGTCGCGAATCGCAGGCGCCTCGCCATCGCGTTCGGCATCACGGCGACCGTGCTCGTCGTGCAGGCCGTCGGCGCCGTCGTCACCGGCTCGCTCGCGCTGCTCGTCGACACGGGCCACATGCTCACCGACGTCGGCGGGCTCGCCCTCTCGCTCGTCGCGGCGACCCTCGCCATGCGCCCGCCGACGTCGCGGCGCACCTGGGGCTTCGCGCGCGCGGAGGTGCTGAGCGCCGCCGTGCAGGCGGGCATCCTGCTCGCCATCGGCGTCCTCGCGCTCGTCGAGGGCGCCAGACGACTCCTCGATCCGCCCGAGGTGGAGGGCGGGTCGCTGCTCGTCTTCGGCATCCTCGGCCTCGTGGCGAACGTCATCGCCATCGGCGTCCTCGTCTCGGCCCGCGACGCGAACCTCAACCTGCGCGCCGCCTTCCTCGAGGTCGTGAACGACGCGCTCGGCTCGGTCGCCGTCATCGTCTCCGCCATCGTCATCGCGACGACGGGCTTCGTGGCTGCCGACGCGCTCGCCGCGATGCTCGTCGCGTGCCTCATCATCCCGAGGGCCTTCGTGCTGCTGCGCGCGTCCTCGCGCATCCTGCTCGAGGAGACGCCCGAGGCGATCGATCTCGACGCGGTGCGCGACCACATCCTCGGCCTCGACCACGTCGCCGCCGTCCACGACCTGCACGCCTCGCAGATCGCGACGGGCCTGCCCGTGCTCACCGCGCACGTCGTCGTCGACGACGGCTGCTTCCGCGACGGTCACGGCGCCGCGATCCTCGCCGAGGTGCAGTCGTGCATCGCCGACCACTTCGACGTCGAGCACTCGACGATCCAGGTCGAGCCGGCGAGCCATCGCGAGCCCGAGCACCACGCCTAGGCTGCCGCGGGCTGCGCCTCCGCCTCGCCCTCGCCGAGGTCGACCGGGTCGCGCCGATGACGCGTGAGGGCGACGAACGGGATCGCGAGCGCCTGCAGCGCCGACGACGCGACGATGGTGATGCCGTAGCCCTGCAGGTCGGCGGCGCGCCCGAACGCCGGCTGCACGAGGCCGCCGACGCTCGACAGCAGCGAGTCGAACGAGAGCACCGTCGCACGCTGCTGCGAGGGGATGCACGCGTTGAGGTACGCGCGCCGCACCGGCGTGAGCGTCGACAGCGCGAGGCCCCAGGCGGCGAGGGCGGCGACGGCGATCCAGAACGAGGTCGTGAGCCCTGCGACGATGAGCGCCGCCGTCGAGATCGCCAGCGCGGCGAGCATGAGCGTCGTGCGCCTGCGCACCACGCGCCGCAGCGGCGCCGCGAGCATGCCGCCGACGATCTGGGCGGCGGCGACGAGCGCGGCGACGATGCCGGCGAGCGCGAACGCCTCCTCGTCGCCGTAGAGCTCGAGGAGGTACGGCTGCGCGGCGTAGAAGACGTAGCCCATCGAGCCGCCGATGAACGGTCCCGCGAGCATGAGCCAGCGCAGCCTGCCGTCGCGCAGGCCGACGTCGACCGACACGCGCAGCAGCCCGCGCATGGCGGGACCCACGCGCTGGCGCACGGGCGAGAAGCCGAGATCGTGCATCCAGACGGCCGCCGCGACGAGGCTCGCGAGCAGCAGCGCCGAGCGCAGCGCGAACGGCAGCCACAGCCCCACGAGCTGCGCGAGCACGCCGCCGAGCACGCTGCCGGCGAGCATCGCGACGCCCGTCGCCGCCTGCGCCCGCCCGAAGACGCCGTCGAGCTCGCCGCGGTAGCCGGCGGAGCGCAGCGCGTCGACGACCCACGCCTCCATCGCCCCCGAGAAGAACGTATAGCCGAAGCCGAGCAGCACGGATGCCGCGGCCCACGCCCAGAAGGGCGATTCCCACACCCACAGCAGCACGTACAGCGCCGTCGACGCGGCGAGCACGGCGGAGCCGAGCAGGAACGACAGTCGCCGACCTCGCAGGTCGGCGACGACGCCCGTGGGGATCTCGAACAGCAGCATGCCGAGCGTGTAGAACGCGTTCGCCGCGAAGGCCTCGAGGTTCGTCAGTCCCGCGTCGAGCAGGAAGATCGTGTTGATGCCCCAGATCATGCTCGTCGCGAGCGTCGTCGACGCCGTCAAGCCGAGGTAGGTGGCCTGGATCGCGCGAGGGCTGGTCGCTGCGGCGGCGGGCACGCTCATGTGCTCAGCATGCACCCGACCACCACCAGGGCGCGCCTCGTCGGGTCAGGCCGCGGGCGCCGTGACGAAGTCGATGAGCTCCTCGACGCGGCCGAGGAGGGCCGGCTCGAGGTCGTTCCAGTCGCGCACGCGCGAGAGGATGCGCTGCCAGCCGCGCGCGACGTCCGCCTGATCCTCGTGCGGCAGGCCCAGCCTGCGCAGCGTGCCGCGCTTCCAGTCCTCGTCGCGCGGCACGTCGGGCCAGCGCTCGAGGCCGAGCCTGGCGGGCTTCACGGCCTGCCACACGTCGATGAACGGATGGCCGACGATCCGCACGAAGCGGGCGTGCGGGCCGCGCGCGACCTCCGCGGCGATGCGCGACTCCTTCGATCCCGGCACGAGATGGTCGACGAGGATGCCGAGGCGGCGCTCGGCGCTCGGCCGGTGCTCGGCGACGAGCGCGGCGAGGTCGTCGATGCCGCCGAGCGGCTCGACGGCGACGCCCTCGACCCGCAGATCGTGGCCCCACACCTTCTCGACGAGCTCGGCGTCGTGCGTGCCCTCGACGAGGATGCGGCTCGGCAGCGCGACCCGTGCACGATGGTCGGCGACCGCGCGCGATCCGGAGGCGGTGCGCGTCGGCGCCTGCGTCGCGGCCGCGCGCGGCCTCGTCAGCTCGATCGGCTCGCCGTCGACGAGGAATCCGAGTCCGAGGGGGAAGAGGCGGACCCTGCCGCGGCGATCCTCGAGCCGCACGTGGCCGGCCTCGATGCCGACGACGGCGCCGACGAATCCCTCTCCCGTCTCGACGACGAGGTCGCGGTCGGCGGGCACCTGCCGCGGCGCCCTAGGTGCACGGGCCGCCTTCGCCTCGGCCGACAGCACGTCGCCGCCCCAGGCGCCCCAGTCCATCCTCACGAGCGCAGCGCCGCGACGGTCTCGAGCGCGGCGACGTCGCCCTGCACGAGCATGCGAGTCACGACGGTCGACTCCCATCGCTGCAGGTCGTCGCGGAGCTTCGGCAGCGGTCCGACGAGGCCGATCTCCTCGACGAGGCGCGTGGGCACCGCCGCGATGGCACCCGCCTTGTCGCCGGCGAGGTAGCGCTCCTGGATGACGGCGCACTCGGCCTCGTAGCCCAGGCGCGCGACGGCGTCGAGATGGAAGTTCTGCCCCTTCGCGCCCATGCCGCCGACGTAGAGCGCGATCATCGGCCGTACGCGGTCGGCGGCGCGCTCGACGTCGTCGTCGACGACGACGGGCACCGGCAGCGAGACCTCGAACGCCTCCGGCCCCGGCAGCGCCGGGTCGCGCAGCGCGAAGCCCTCCGCGAGGTTCGCCCGCGCCTCGGCGTCGAGCGCGGGCGACAGGAGGAAGGGCAGCCAGCCGTCGGCGATCTCCGCGGCGAGCGCGGTGTTCCTGGGGCCCTCGGCGGCGAGGTGGACGGGGATGCGCTCGCGCGAGGGATGCAGGGTCGACATGAGCGGCTTGCCGAGC